>JAHEDH010000051.1 GCA_024641285.1 bacterium
TCGGCCGATGCCCAGCTGCCAGCTTCCGGCTTCCAACTCCATCCCAGTGTCCACGTACCAACACCGCTCGAGCGGTCGGCCGGCATCAACGACAACAACCCGTCTCTACGCCTCACAACCCGGCGGCAGCCCTGGCCGACCGGCGTCTGTTCTCGACCCGACCCCGACGGTGCCTCGCCGGCGCACATGTCGAGAAGTCGGCCAGCAATCAGATCGGCCGCAGTGTGGGGAAGAGGATGACTTCGCGGATGTGGGTCTGGTCGGTGAGGAGCATGACGAGCCGGTCGACACCGATACCGAGACCGCCAGTGGGGGGCATGCCGTACTCGAGCGCACGCAGGAAGTCCTCGTCGATCGGGTGGGTCTCGTCCTCTCCCCCGGCTCGGGCCCTCGCTTGCGCCTCGAAGCGACCCCGCTGATCGAGCGGGTCGTTGAGCTCGGAGTATCCATTGGCGTACTCCGACCCGCAGATGATCAACTCGAACCGCTCGGTCACGTGATCCTTGTCGCGATGCCGGCGTGCCAGCGGCGACGTCTCGATCGGGTGCTCGGTGACGAACGTCGGCTGAACGATCTTCGATTCGGCGACGGCCTCGAAGATCTCGGCGATCAGCTTCCCAGGCCCGAACGTGCCCATCACCTTGACACCCACCCGCTCGGCGATGGCGCGCAGCTCGGCAACCGGCGTCTCGTAGGACACGGTCTCCACCAGTGCGTCGTTGACCAACTCGAGCATCGTGGCCCGTCTGAACGGAGCGTCGAATCCGATGATCTGGTCCTGATAGGCGACGTCGGTCGAGCCGTGGATGTGCTCGGCCACCGACGCGAACACCGACTCGACCATCGCCATCACGTCGTTGTAGTCCGCCAGCGCCTCATACGACTCGAGCATCGTGAACTCGGGGTTGTGGGTGGAGTCGATTCCCTCGTTGCGGAAGATCCGGCCGATCTCGAACACCTTCTCCAACCCGCCGACGATCAGCCGCTTGAGGTGCAGTTCGGTGGCGATTCGGAGATACATGTCCAGACCCAAGGCGTTGTGGTGCGTCTCGAACGGCTTGGCCAACGCGCCACCGGCCTCGGCGAGAAGCACCGGCGTCTCGACTTCGATGAACCCGCGATTCTCGAACTGTCGCCGCAACTCGGAGATGATCACGGCTCGAGTGACGGCGATCTTGCGGGCTTCAGGATTGACGATGAGGTCGACATACCGGTTGCGAGATCGCGTCTCGATGTCGGACAGCCCGTGCCACTTGTCGGGAAGCGGGCGGAGCCCCTTGGCGAGCGGGGTGAACGACTCGACGCGGACGCTCAGCTCACCTTTGCGGGTCGTGATCACCTCGCCGGTCGCTCCCACCCAGTCTCCGACGTCGGAGGCCTCGATCAGTTCGAAGAGCGCCTCGTCGAGATCGCCCTTCGAGGCGAACAGCTGGATCCGCCCGGTGTGATCCTCGATCGTGAGGAACACCAGCTTGCCGAAGCTGCGATGCAGCATGATGCGGCCTGCGACGGTCACGATGTCGCCGGTGGTGGCGCCCGGCTCGAGTTCGCCGTGGCGGTCGCGGACATCGGCGGCGGTGTGTTCACGCTCGAAGCCGACGGGATATGGATCGCGCCCGCCTGACCTGACCGCCTCGAGCTTCTCCAGGCGAGCCGCAGTCAGCGGATGTGCCGCAAGCTCCAGGCCATCGTCGAGCTGTTCGTCGTCGGGTTCCTCGTGATCGGTCATGTCGGCGAAACTGTAGGGCGCGGCGGTTGCCGGTCGCGAACCCATATCGGGCTCGCGCCAGGCCCGTTACGTGTTCCGGCGATGGATCAGGGCCAGTCCCCAGAGCGTGAGGTCTACGTCGATCACGTCGACGGTGGCGCAATGCGGTGCGACGAGTTGGGCGAATCCGCCTGTCGCAATCACTTTCGGGGCGGGTCCCTCCGTCGCCTCGAAGAAACGCCCGACGAGCCCATCGACGAGCCCGGCGAAGCCGAACACCGTTCCCGATTGAACCGCCTCCACGGTGCTCTTCCCCACCGGTCCGGCCGGAGTGCTCAGCTCCACCCTCCTGAGCGCGGACGTGGATCTGACCAGGGCCTCGGCTGCGATCTTCACTCCGACTGCGATCGCCCCGCCTCGGAAGTGTGCGTCCGAGTCGATCAGATCGATCGTGGTCGCGGTGCCGAAGTCGACGGTGATCACCGGTGCGCCGTACCGGTCGACCGCACCGACTGCGCCGGCCACGCGATCGGCTCCGACCTCCCTGGCATTGTCGAGATCGATGGCCATTCCGGTCTTGACCCCGGCTCCGACCACCACCGGTTCGCTGCCACACACCTGCGGCAGGGCGGCGCGCAACACCCTGGTGGCATCGGGGACCACACTCGCCAGCGCTGCGGCCGTGGGCACGAGCCCCGATTGCCTGATCATCGATCGGATCACGAGCGCCCACTCGTCGGCGGTTCGATCGGCCGTCATCACCTCCCACCGCCCGAGCATGCGGTCACCCTCGACGACGCCCATCACGGTGCCGGTGTTGCCGACGTCAACGACCAGCAGCATCACTGCCTCCATACAGCATCGAAGCTTTGGACAGTCGGTCTCCACGGTCGACCACCCATCCCGAGTCGCCGGCATCGATGGCGATGTTGTCGATCAATCGCGTTGATCCGACCGTGGCGGCGACGGCGAGGAACGCCGGTCGATCGAGAGACTCGAGCGGCCGGGCCTGCCCCTGGTCTGCCAGTTGGACATAGTCGACGTCGACGTGCACCAGATGGTCGAGACACGCTCGTTCGATCGTCGCCCCTTTCGTCACACCACGGTCGATGAGGTCGGCGGATGCGAAGAGTCCCTGCGAGAGCGAGAGAGCACGCCGACGCTCGGACTCCGACAGGAACACGTTGCGACTGGACAGCGCCAGGCCATCGGCTTCGCGCACGGTCGAGCCCGGTTCGATCCGGACGGCGAAGCTGAGATCACGGGCCATCGTCGTCACGACCGCCACCTGCTGAGCGTCTTTGCGGCCGAAGTAGGCGACATCCGGCTGGAGCCCGGCGAACAGTTTCGCCACCACCGTCGCCACTCCCTCGAAGTGACCCGGTCGCCGAGCGCCCTCCATGTGGTCGGTGACGTTCCGCACTACGACGGTCGTGAGCGGCTCCTCGGGATACATCTCCGAGACCTCCGGCGCGAACAACACATCTGCACCCGCTGAGAAGGCGAGATCACGGTCTCGCTCGACGTTCCTGGGATAGCGATCGAGGTCGGCTGGGTCGTCGAACTGCAAAGGGTTGACGAACAGCGAGACGACGGTCGTGTCGTTGGCCTGAGACGACTTGGCGATGTGACTGAGATGCCCCTCGTGCAGGTATCCCATCGTCGGCACGAGGCCCACGACCCCCGAGCCGAGACGTCGAGTCTCGGCGAACGTCGTCGTGACGATCATGGCCGGTCCGCCACTCGGTGCCGGAGGAAGTCGACCAGCAGGTCGAATTGGTCGGCCAGATCGGGGTCGAGCAACTCGACCTCCAAACGCTGACCGGCCACGGTGGTCTCGTCGCCTCGGGCGATCGGACCGGTCAGGGCTTCGACCGCTCCGATGTCGAAGACGTTGGCGATCGACTGTTCGACCAGCGGGCGCAGCACGGATGGATCGACCCCCGCCGCCTGCATCAGATCGAAGGCCAGACCGAGGACGCCCGTGGTGATGTTCGAGGCGACCGATGCCCCGGTGTGGTAGAGGCCCCGGCGATCGTCGGAGAGGTGGAAGGGGCGCATGCCGAGGCTCTCGGCGAAACCCGAGATGACTGCTGCGACGTCCCGGGACGATCCGGTGACGGCGGCGGGTGCCCCTGCGAGCGCGCGCCTTCCCCGATCGGGATCGGGGAGGCTCATGAGCGGGTGGAGGCTTCCGAAGCGGCCGGTGCCGACATCCGCTGCATCGATGCTCGTGAACCCCGACAGATGACAGACGATCGCAGCGCCTGTGAGCCGTGCAGCCGCCGCCTTGGCTGCAGCGCGGATCTCGCGGTCAGGCGTCGCGACGATGACGAGATCCACCAGCGGCAACATGCCGTAGCGTGACGGCTCGATGCCCAGGACGTCGGGGACGACACCGGATGGACCGGGAACGACGGCTGCGACACGGTGCCCGGCGCTCATGGCGGCGAGGGCCAGCGCACACCCTGCCCGGCCGGGTCCGACTACCGCTAGTTCGAGCGATTCCATAGGTTCTGCCACAGCCCCAGCAGCGTAGTGAGGAGAGGAAATGGAACTTCAGGGTGCATCCATCCTGATCGCAGGCGGGACCGGAGGTCTCGGCTCCCGACTCGCCCGTCGACTGGTCGAGCTCGGTGCGAACGTCACCGTGGTGTCGCGCAGTGCGGCCGCGGTCTCCGAGGTCACGACCGTCACCGCCGACCTCCGCCTCCCATCGGAGTGCGAGCGAGCGGTGCGCGAGGCCGTCGCGGCCCACGGGCGACTCGACGGAGTGATCCACGCCGCCGGTGTCGTCGCATTCGGCGGCCTCGACGAGACCAGCGTCGACACCGTTGAGGACCTGTTCATGACGAACACGTTCCTCCCGATCTTCCTCACCAAGGCGGCGCTCGAGCACATCGCCGAGGGCGGGACGGTGATGACGATCAGCGGCGTTGTCGCAGAACAGCCAATGGCCGGCATGGCGGCGTATTCGGCCTCCAAGGCGGCGCTGGCCGCGTTCAGCACTGCGATCCGACGTGAACTGCGGCGGAAGAGGATCACGGTGATCGACGCTCGACCCGGACACACCGAGACCGGACTGGCCGATCACCCCATCGCCGGCACCGCCCCGAGTTTCAAGGAGGGACACGACCCCGACCGCGTCGTCGCGAGGCTGATCGAGGCGATCGTCGCCGGCGAGACGGACCTGCCCGCAGACGCATTCTGACACGCGACAGCGCCCCGCATGTTCGATGCGGGGCGCTGCTCGCTCGAACTATCCGGGTTGCTCGTTCCAATTGGCGTCGAGCGACGCCTTCAGGTCCTGGTATTGGTCACGCCGCTTCCAGAACTTCGTCTTCCACACTTTGAATTTGCCACGACTCGGCGAGGCCTCGATCGCCGCGGGTTCGGATGCTCGCGTGCTTCGCCTCACTTCAGGAAAATCCGCAACGTCGTCAAAATCGTCGATGGTGTGCAGCATCTGGTTTGCTGCATGTCGGGTGGCGCGGTGCGTGCGCTTGCGGTCGAACCGACTTGGCCGGGATTCTTCATATCCGGGGATCGACTTGCGGTTTTCTCGGGAGCGGTTGGCCATTCAGACCTCCTTGACTGCGTGGAACGGTGTGCGTTTCACGAAGGTTGGAGGAGACCTCGCTTCCATAGAGACAAGGTAGCAACCTTTGTGTGTCTACTGGGTGAATTCTTTGCCCGAAGGGAACGGACTTTTGTCACGAAGGCAGAAAACGGTGCGCGACCGTATCGAGGTACTCGGCGTATTCGGGAACCGCGATCGTCAGTGCACGCTCCTCGACCGAGGCCTTGGCGTTGAAGAAGACCAGCATCGACGCGGCGAACACCACCCCGGCGATCGAGCCCGCCAGGATCGAAGCGCCAATGAGCGAGGAGACCACACCCGTGTAGATGGGATGCCGAACACGGCCATAGATCCCCCGGTTCACGAGGGTGGTGCCCGACCTCGGCTGCGGATACGGGGTCAGGTTCCTCCCCAGCGCACGCCGGGCCGCCTCCATCGTTGCGATGCCCGCCAGGAGCACGATCGATCCGACGATCGCCCGGGTCGAAGAGATCGGCTCGGTGGAGGCGATGACAATCGCGAGCCAGACACCGAAGAGCGCCAACTGCGCCCACACCCAGCGAGCGGCTTCGACACCGAGATTGGGCGTCTCCTCGGGCCAGGATCCGTGCCAGCGGCGGATGCCGGACGTTCGCACCGCTCCGAGCGCTTCCAGAGCGGTCGTACCGTTCGCAAGCGGAGCCTCCGGCCACACCTCGGCCAGCGGAGCGAGGACGAACCCGCGCTCGTGGGCACGAGGGTGAGGGACTTCCAGCGTGGGCAGATCGACCCGCTGTCCCTCGTAGACGATGAGGTCGAGGTCGAGCGTCCTCGGCCCCCACCGCACCGTCCGCTCCCGGCCGCGACTTCGCTCGATCTCGAGCAGCGCCGACAGGACGTCGAGCGGACCGCGGTCGGTCTCGACGACGACCACTGCGTTGAGGTACCGGCCTTGTGGCGGTCCACCGACCGGGTCGGTCTCGTAGACCCCGCTCACCGCCTGGACCGCCCCGAGCTCCACCAGCCCGTCCAGGCCGGCTCTCAGATGGCCCAGGCGATCGCCCAGGTTCGATCCCAGGGCGATGGCCACCTTCACCATGCTCAGCTTCGGCCCCGCGTCACCGACACCGAAACGTTTCCGACGGGAGTGGGGAGCGTGACCTCCGGTTTGTGGACGGTCACCGTCACCCGTTCGACCCTGACGTCCTCGAGCACGAGCTCGGCCGTGCGCTCGGCGACGCGTTCGATCAGATTCCAGCGCTCGCTCGACGCTCTCTGGACGATCGCATCGGCGAGATCTCCGTAGTGGATCGTGCTGCGGAGATCGTCGGTCCTTCCCGCCTCCGACAGGTCCATGGAGATGTGCAGGTCGATGAGAAAGACCTGGCCCCGCACCTTTTCGTCGTGGTACACCCCATGGTGGGCGTAGACGCGGATGCCGTCGAGATGGATGCCGTCTTGCATCAGATCGAGATGAGAGATCGACCGTCGGGACCGAGCGGCCTGCCGATGATCTCTTGGATCACCGCAGCGGCGATGATCGGATCCGAGAGCAGTCCACTCGCCATCAGATAGCCAGCCATCAGACCGGCGACCACGTCATCGACCGTCTCACGATGGACCAGAGCACGGGCGGATGGCGCCGCCAGAGCCTGGTCGAGCAGTTCGTGTATCTGCGCCACCTGTCTCTGCGTCGGGGATCCCTCCACCGGGCACGAGAAGGTCGCGAGACCGGCTTCCTGATACGACAGCTGGTTGGGGTGTCCCACGATCAGGTTCACCACCGACGTCACCTTGGCCTCGCGGATGATCCAGTTGATCTCCTCCTCCCGACGCACGCGGCGGTGCTGGAACCCGTTGCCGCCGATTCGATCGGACACCGCCAAACGGTTCTGGATGATCCAGACGAATCCCTTCGGTTTGAGCCCAGTGATCATTGGTTCCCTTCTCGGACCGAGACGATAGCCCGCACCAGTGTCAGCGCCTCCAGGGAGCCTGCGGGGTCGTGCACCCGGACGACGCCCGCGCCACGTTCGAACAGCAGTGCGGAGAGAATCGCCGTTGCCCGATCGCGGCGGGTCGGGTCTTCGATCCCGAGCAGGCTGCCGAGAAAGCGCTTGCGCGATGCTCCGACGAGGAGCGGAAGCCCGAGCCCGACGAGCTCCGGCAGGCGGCGGATCAATTCGAGGTTGTGCTCGAGGGTCTTTCCGAAGCCGATTCCCGGATCGAGAACGATACTCGAACGGTCGATCCCGTCCGCAATCGCCGACGCGACCCGATCGGCGAGGAACTCGGAGATGTCGGCGACGACGTCGTCGTAGCTGGGATCGAGCTGCATGGTTCGCGGCTCACCCTGCATGTGCATGATGACAACGCCTGCGCCGGATTCCGCCACGACACTTCTCATCTCGGGGAGGGCCAGCCCACCGACGTCGTTCACGATCCTGGCGCCGGCGTCGAGGGCCGCCCGGGCGACCCCGGGCTTCATGGAGTCGATCGAAACCACCGCACCGGCCGAAGCAAGACCCTCGACCACGCCGAGCACGCGCTCGAGCTCCGACTTCTCGTCGACCGGCCGAGCACCGGGTCGAGTGGACTCGCCGCCGACGTCGACGATGTCGGCACCTGCCTCGATCAACTCGAGACCGTGACGAACGGCCGCATCGCCGTCCCAGAGGCCGCCGTCGGAGAACGAGTCCGGTGTCACGTTGACGATCCCCATCACGAGGGGCAGGTCGAGCTCGCCGTCCCGAATCCGCCAAGCCGGAACGGCAGGGGCCATCGAGTCGATCAGACTTCTGAGGCTGCGGCGTACCCGTCACCGGTCACCGCGGCGTCGGGATGCTCGGGAAGCTGGATCCTGAGCGAACCCGATGACGTGTGCTCCCACTTGGGCACATCGTTGAAGATCTGTGCGATCTGGTCCCGATCGACGGTCTCCTGTTCGAGCAGGATGTCGACCATCCGCTCCATGGCGTCCCGGTGTGTGGTGAGGATCTCGCGCGCCTCCTGGTGGGCTGCGGCCACCAGGGTCCTGACCTCGTCGTCGATCACGGCGGCCACTTCGTCCGACAGGTCCTGGCCCTTCGTGTAATCACGGCCGAGGAACACCTCACCGGCCGGCTTGCCGTATTGGAGTGGACCGAGCTTGTCACTCATGCCGTACTCCATCACCATCTTCCGGGCGATCGACGTAGCCTTCTCGATGTCGTTGGCGGCGCCGGTCGTCGGGTCGACGAAGATGATCTCCTCGGCGGTCCTGCCCCCGAGGAGCATCGCCAGTTGATCGACGAGCTCGGAGCGTTTCACGAGGTACTTGTCGTGGGTCGGCAGGGCCAGGGTGTGACCGAGAGACCGCCCGCGTGCGACGATGGTGACCTTGTGAACCGGATCGGCATTGGGCAGCGCATATCCGACCAGGGCATGTCCCGTCTCGTGGTATGCGATGAGGCGCTTCTCGTCGTCCGAGAGGACCCGAGTCTTGCGCTCGGGCCCCGAGATCACCCGGTCGATCGCCTCTTCGAGCTCCGGCATGCCGATCTTGGTCTTCCGCCGGCGGGCACTCAGGAGCGCCGCCTCGTTGATGAGGTTCGCCAGATCCGCACCGGTGAAGCCGGGCGTGCGGCGGGCGAGCACCTCGAGGTCGATGCCGGGCTCGAACGGCTTGCCCTTGGCATGGACTTCGAGAATCGCCTGACGCCCGTCGATCGCCGGCGCGTCGATGGTGATCTGGCGGTCGAAGCGACCGGGTCGCAGCAGAGCGGGATCGAGGATGTCGGGTCGGTTGGTGGCAGCCATGACGATGACACCGGACGTGCCCTCGAAGCCGTCGAGTTCGACGAGGAGCTGATTCAGGGTCTGCTCACGTTCGTCGTGGCCACCGCCGACGCCTGCGCCGCGATGTCGGCCGACGGCATCGATCTCGTCGATGAACACGATCGCCGGGGCGCTCTGCTTCGCCTGGTCGAAGAGGTCGCGGACGCGGCTGGCGCCGACACCGACGAACATCTCGACGAAGTCCGAGCCCGAGATCGAGAAGAAGGGAACCCCGGCCTCACCGGCGACGGCTCGTGCCAGCAGCGTCTTGCCGGTTCCCGGCGGGCCGAACAGCAGCACGCCTTTGGGGATCTTCGCTCCGATGGCCCGGTACTTGTCGGGGTGCTCGAGGAAGTCCTTGATCTCTTCGAGCTCCTCGATGGCATTCTCGAGGCCGGCGACGTCCTTGAACGTCACCTTCGGCTGGTCCTTGCTGACGGTCTTGGCCTTGGCCTTGCCGAACTGCATGACGCGGTTCCCCGAGCCCTGCATCTGCATGAAGATGAACACCATGAAGCCGATGAGGATCAGCCACGGGAGGATCGACAACAGGATCTCGAACAACCCTGGCGGCTCCGGATCGGTCTCGATCGAAGCTCCGGCATCGATGAGCGTCGTGGTGATGGACTGCTCGAACTCGGCGGGATAGCGGACGAGGAAGTCGTTGGAGCCCTCCGGCTTGTCGCTCCCCTCGAGCCGGTACTCGACCCGGTCGGACGAGTCGAACACGGTCGCCGACTCGATGCGACCCTCCGCCGCGTCGTTGAGGAATGTGTTGAAGTCGACCTCTTCGGGTGCCGTGGTCCCTCCCACGAACTGCTGCGCGGCAAAGGCGACGACGACGAAGACGAGGCCATAGATCAACAGGGTTCGAAGGGTGCGGTT
Organism: bacterium; assembly: GCA_024641285.1. Taxonomy (GTDB): domain Bacteria; phylum Actinomycetota; class Acidimicrobiia; order Spongiisociales; family ZC4RG35; genus JAHEDH01. Next base: position 9,969 of record JAHEDH010000051.1, read on the forward strand.
CAAGAAGACGTCCTTTGCATGTCCACACCGGCAATCGGCCGGTGCTCCCCCATGCTACGAGATCCCCAGCCTAAGAAAAGCCCACGCGCGGGCCGGCGCCCTCGCAGCGTGACGCTCGCTCGCTTCGCTCGCATTGCTGCGTGTCATCACTTCGTGAGCGTGCAATCACTTCGTGAGCGTGTCGTCACTCGTGAGCGTGCCGTCAAGGGTGAGACGTTCTGTGCGGTGAGCAGGCACCTGGACCGCCCCTGGGCGTGATGGCGTGACCACGTTGGCGGACACGCCGCCGCAGGCGAGACACGCTTCGGCGGAGGCCCGCCAGGGCCGCAGCTGAACAACACGCAGCAATGCGAGCACCAGCGAGCGAGCGCCACGCCGAGGCCGGTTGAGGCGGCATTTGGTGTCCCGTCACCGGGATACGAGAGCGGCAGCCCTGGCCGACCGGCGTCTGTTCTGAGCTCGTGTTCACCGGCGAACCAGCAACTCACCGGCTCAGAAGTCGGCCGAAGGCCACTCACTCGTCGGGGTTGCCTTCCATGACGCCGACGTAGGGGAGGTTGCGGTACTTGCCTGCGTAGTCGAGGCCGTAGCCGATCACGAACTCGGGGCCGATCGAGAAGCCCGGGTACTTCACCTCGATCGGGACCCGCTGGATCCCCTCCTTCCAGAGGAGGGCGGCGATGGCGATCGAGGCGGGCTTGCGCACGTTGAGGCTCTTGATGAGATAGCTGAGGGTGAGCCCGGAGTCGATGATGTCTTCGACGATGAGGATGTCCTTGCCGGCGATCTCCTGGTCGAGATCCTTGAGGATCCGGACGACACCGGAGCTCTGGGTGGAGGCGCCGTAGGAACTGACGGCCATGAAGTCGAACTCGACGGGCAGGTCGATGTGGCGGGCCAGGTCGGCCATCACCATGAACGCCCCTTTGAGGACGCCGACCACCAACAGTTCCTTGCCCTGGTAGTCCTCGGTGATGGCCTCGCCCATCTCCTTGAGCTTGGCTTGGATCTCCTCCTCGGAGATCAGGGTTCGTATGGTGCCCATGAAGAGTCCTGGTCGACGACCTTCACAAGGTAGCCAATGCCAGGCGGAGCATCGCCCGGCAACGGCTTCCATGCGTGACGTACTCCTGGAATCCAGACGATCCGATCCTCGTCGTCGACCACGACGGGATGTGACTCTGGGCGGAAGCCCCACTCACGGATCGCCTCGGCCGCGTGCTTCGAGCCGACCCGCATCGCGACGGTGTCGGCGCGTCCGACTTGGCGAACCCACAGCTCCGCCGCATCGGAGGCGAAGCTCCAGCGTGACAGCCTGACATCGTCACCGCCGCCCGGCTCGAGGCCGAATCGGAAGCCGGCCCAGGCCAACCCGTTCGCCAAGCGCGCCTTCGAGACCTCGGTGCGGGCCCGTTGCCCGAGCACCAGCCACGGCCCCTCCACGAAGCCCCTGGCATCGGTGTCTGCGAACTCGGACGGACCGGCTCCGGCGAACGTCGACTCGAGCCTCAGCACCTCGTCGGTGGTCGGAGTGGTCGGGGGTCGAACCGTCTGGAACATCACACGGAACACCTGTCGTCGGACGGCGGTATCGACTGCGGCGAGACGACCCATGGGGGCCCGGACACCCGACGGAGAGCGCTCCATCGGCACCCGAGCGACGACGGCCTCGAGCGCGTCGGCGAGATCGGACATGTTGCTGGCCGTCCGTGTCAGGGTCTCTCGGATCGCCGGCTGAAAGCTCCGTTCGAGCAGTGGCAGCAACTCGTGGCGGATCCGGTTTCGAAGATGCCGGGTCGAGGCGTTCTCGGGATCGTCAACGAATGCGAGACCGCTTTGGACCGCGACCGCCCGCAACTCGGACGCAGGGACGTCGAGGAACGGGCGACGGATCCGACCGCGGGCCGACGGGATCCCTGCCAGACCCCGGGGGCCGGTCCCGCGTAGGAGATTGAGCAGCACGGTCTCGGCCTGGTCGTCGGAGGTGTGGCCCGTGACGAGGGTCTCTCCCGGACGAAGATTCTCCAGGAGTGCCTCGTACCGGGCCTTGCGCAACGCCGTTTCCGATTCGGACGCCGGGTCGACGACGAGCACGTCGATCTCGAGGCCGAGGCCGGTTGCGATACCGAGCGCGGCCTCCCGCATGGCACCGGAGCCGGAGAGGCCGTGATCCACGTGGAGACAGCGCGCGGGCACACCGCTGCCGGCTGCGATCGCAGCAACCGCACCACTGTCGGGCCCACCTGACAGCGCGATGACGACGGGGCCATCGTCGAAGCGCCCGGCGAGGGTCATCCCACCCGCCGCACCCAGGCTTCGGGGTCCCTGATCTCGGTGAGCGACGGAAGCGCCTCCGGCTTCTCCCATGCTGCGTCGATCACCGCCAGCGAGGCGATCCGCTCGACCTCGGCGATGAACTGCTCACCCTCGGCGTACTGCCTCATCTTCATCTCGATGCCGGTGAGCCGGAACAACGCCTGGACCCTCGGATCGTTTCGCCGGTTCTTGAGGATCGCCGACATCCTCGCCTGTGAGGTGAGGACTCGCTCACCGATGCGGTCCATGACGAAGTGCCCGTGCCCTTCCAGCAGGCTCATGAGCGCCTGGACCCGATCGAGCGTCTCCGATTGCGCCTCGGTGGCGACGAAACCCATCAGGCCGCGCTCGTCGAGGATCGGCTCCGATGCCCGCCTGGCGTCGCGGACCCGGGCATACATCCGGCCAAACCGGCCGTCGTTGACCTTCGAGTGCTCGATCATCTCCGAGATGAGGCCCCGGAAGTACTCGCGCATCCACGGGACTCCGACGAATTGGGCGCGATGCGCCGATTCGTGGAGCGCGATCCACATCCGGAAGTCGACCGGGGAGAACTGGTTGCTCCGCTCCATCGAGAGGATGTTGCCACCGACGAAGGCGATCGAATCGGCTTCGTCCTCGGCCGGCAGGACCAGTTCGTATTGGCCGAGCACCCGTTTGGAGAGGAATCCGAGCAAGGCGCCGACCTCGGTCACGACCAGGCGCCGGGAGATCGCCTCCGCCGGAGTCGACTGTTCGGCGTTGAACGCCGGGAGGGCATCACCGACCATCTTCGTGTACCCGCCGATGTTCCGGTCGACCCAGTCGCGCCTCGACACGACCGCCACCGCGGGCGCGCCCGGCAGTTCCAGGCCGGTCGCTTCGACGACCATCGAGCTGGCGGACGCCACGACATCGGGGAGGGACTCGGCGAGATGCTCGAAGTGATAGGAGCCAGCGAGTTCGTACTCTCCTGCGATCAGACCCGCTACCCGACCGGCGAACGGCCAGGGCAGCTCGTCGGTCATTCGACGATTTTGTACCGCGTGCGGACGACACGCACGAAATACATCACAACCGTCGAGAGCATCGCGATCGCAGCGATCAGGAGACCGGTCGGAACCAGGAACTTCGTCGTCCATGCCGGCTCGACCTCCGAGGCGCTCGGGGGCTCCACCACGACTGCGGGCTCGTAATCGGATTGGACGACCGACTCGGTGGTGGTTTCCGGCTCGGCAGCGCCCCCGTCCTCTGCAGCGAGCGCCGGCAGTGTGAGGCCGACGAAGAGCAGACCGATGAGCGTGAGCGAGGTGAGTCGAAGAGATCGCATGGCTGAGGCGAGAATACCCGCGCCGAGCGCCACTTCCCAGCCAAGCGGGACGACCGAGGTCAGTCGGGGTTTCGCTCCGAGCGGATGATCGAGTGCAGCCTGAACATCAGCTCAGCCGGGACTTCCTCCTGGAGCCGGGTCCGGACCACGAGTTTCAGACGCTCCTCGAACGAGAAGGCCTCACCGCAAGGTGGGCAGTCCTCGAGATGGAACCTGATCGTCTCGGCGGTGTCCTGGGTCAGCTCGCCATCGATGTACAGGTACATCATTTCGAGTGCGTCGTCGCATTCGTGGCTCATGGTCGACTTCCGGTCGGTTCACTCATGGGCAGCCACCTCGTCGTCGGGGAGCAACCCTCTGGTCCTTGCGTATTCGTACAACTCCCGCTGCAACGCTTTTCTTCCCCGATGCAGCCTCGACATGACCGTCCCGATCGGTATGTCGAGGATGTCGGCGATCTCCTTGTAGGAAAAGCCTTCGAGGTCGGCAAGCAGCACCGGCACGCGAAAGTTCTCCGGCAGCGACTCCACGGCGGCCTTGATGTCCGCCTCGACGAGACCCTCGAGCACCGCCTCCTCTGCGCTCGTCGAGAAGTCGGCGGACTCGGCGGACCCGATCTTGCGATACAGGTAGAGGTCTTGGGTGTCGCCCAACTCGACCTCGTCGGGCCGCCGCTGCTTCTTGCGGTAACGATTGATGTACGTGTTCGTGAGGATCCGGTACAGCCACGCCTTGAGGTTCGTCCCGGCTTCGAACGTGTGATACGCCCGGTATGCCTTCAGGAAGGTCTCCTGAACGAGGTCTTCGGCGTCAGCCGGGTTGCGGGCCATTCGCATCGCCGCGGAGTACAGCTGCGGGGCGTACTGCATCGCGTCGTCTTCGAAGGTCGCCTGGTCAGCCACAGCCGAAACGGTAGTGGTCTCGCATCGGACTGAAGAAAGCCCCACGTCGGCGAACGGTCGAGCATGCGACAGCCGGCTCAGGGGGTGATCGCCACCCCCGAGTCCGAAGACACCTGGAGTGACGACACATCGACCGCTTCGAAATCCGAGCCCGACAACCACCCGAGCTGTCTGAGCACATCGTTGTCCCAGCGCGGGTCGGGTGCACCGGAGATGAACCAGCTCGACCCGTTGTCGGCGAGGACCAGGCCATACCGCTGCATCGCCACGAGGATCACCTGGATGTCGGGGTGGAAGCCGGAGATGTCGACATCGGAGCGAAGCCGGAACCGCTGACCCATCGGCGGAAGCGCCGGGTCGGAGTCCGCGGACGCGAAGTGCCTCGCGGGCCAGACATAGCTGCGCTGCGTCCTCGGCGCCGTGAACCGGATGGCGTGTTCGATCGCTCCGGCCGCCACCTCGTCGTACCGCACGAGTCCCGGGTAGATCGGCAGCCCGGCGGCATCGGCAGATGTCCACCCGGCCGGTCGAAGCGCGTTGGAGGTCAGGTCGTAGGAGGCTCCCGAAGCTGCCTGCCAGTGGTCGCGGCTCGGGTGGGCGTCGTACAGCTCGAAGAGCCGGCACTGCCGGCGATCGACGGCGATCACGTGGCGGTCGCCGGTGGCGTCGGGGCCCCCTTCGATCGGGGCGTCGAGCGGGATCGGGAACGGGCCGGGATCCGACTCGTCGCCGTATGCGACGTACTCGATCGGGCGGCTCGGTGTCGATGCATCCACTTCGACGAAGGGGATCCCGATCGGGGCATTCGACCCCGGCGGCCACACGCCGGAGCCGAAGTCGGCGTGGACGGCGTTGGCGGATCCGATCGAACCGACGTAGGCGGCCGAGGAACCGTCCACCGACAACCCGTCGACCCGCGTGTTCCAGATGTTGTCGGCCGGAAAGACGCCACAGCGATCGGGAACGACCACCGGGTCGAGCCCGGCCGCCCGGCGCAGGAAACTCGCCATCTGCTCCCGCGTCACCGCGGATTCGGGGCAGAAGCGGCCCGGCTCGCAACCGAGCGTGACCCCGGCAGCGGCGACGGCGTCGATCTGCGGCTCGTAGAGCGAATCGTCGTCGTCGATGAAGGCATCCGAGGCCGACGAGGCGAGCTCGAAGGCTCGCACGAGGAACACGGCCATCTCACCTCGGGTCACCACCGCATCTGGACAGAATGCCGTCGGGGTGCATCCGGTGGTGATCCCCGCCGCCGCCAGGGCATCGATGTCGGCTTCGAAGATCGAGCCGTCGTCGTCTCCGAACCGGTCGGAACTGTCGGCCGGGGCCTGCAGAAGCCGGACGAGGAACGCCGCCATCTGCCCCCGAGTCACTGCATCCGACGGACAGAAGCGATCGCCTGCCTCGTTGCACCCCTTCGTCACGCCGACGGCGGCGACGGCCTCGATGTCGGGCTCGTGCACCGACCCGTCATCGTCGACGAACGTCCCGCCGGGCGGGAGCTCGGCGAGCGCAGCCGAGGGAATGGCGAGCAGCAGTGCGAGGATCGGAACGAGGAGTCGCATGTCGAACCATCGGTCGTCGGGTGGCGCCGGTTGAGCCCCGAAGCGACCCTGGAGCGATGGGGTGAACCCGAGCAGATGGAGCCGAGGAGGGGATTTGAACCCCTGACCTATTCATTACGAGTGAATTGCTCTACCCCTGAGCTACCTCGGCAAGACAACGAATGATATCGCACCTCACATTCCCGAGGCAATCCGCGCATGCACTTGGCTGCGCTCACGTGCTGCGTGTCGTGCTCGCTTCGCATCGCAGCGCCTTGTTCGGCTCCGGCCCTGGCGGGCCTACACCGAAGCGTGTCTCGCCTTCGGCGGCGTGTCCGCGACGTTGCACGAACACGAGCCAAAAGGGCTGCAGCGCCACCCACGCCCTGAGCATGCGGACACGCTCACGGAGTGAAGACACGCTGCGAGGCGAGCGCCAGCGAGCCAGCAGGACACGCAGCAGGCGCGGGCGCTAGCCCGCCAGGTTCGTGAAGAGGTTGGTGAGGAGGAGGTTGCGGCGGAGGTTGGCGTTGAGATCGGCGATGGCCTCGAGGATCAGCTCGGTGTTGCGGACCGCCCGCTTCGGCGATATCGCCGTGAGCTCGGCCAGAGGCAGGTCGGTGTTTCGAAGCGGGGCGCCGTATTGGATCGCGGCGGCATCGGCGTACCAGGTCGCCAGGATCTCGAGGCCCGACTCCATCAGCGCCGCAGTGGTGCGGCGCTCTTCACGCTGTCGTTCGTCCTTCGTGAGATCCGAGCCGGATACGGCGCGCCCTGCGAGCGGGGCGACCCACGCCTCGACCTCGGCTGCCAGGAGCGCCGCCTCGCCGGGCCGCTCGCTCAACCTGCCGGGGAGTCTGAGCCAATTCGTCCGGAACTCATCGATCTCGGTGTCGGTGATGAGCCCGATGGCCACTCCCGGCCGGCCGCCCGAGACCCGGGCGAGTGCGGTGGCGCGCCCGGGCTCCACGCCTTCGGAGAGCAGATGCCGTTCGATCAGATCGCTCGGGACGCGGCCCATGTGGATCGTTCGGCACCTGCTGTTCACCGTCGACGGCAGATCGGTCTCGGACTCGGTGACCAGCAGGAAGATGGTCGAGCCGGTTGGTTCCTCCAGCGTCTTCAACAGCACGTTCGCCGCCTGCTCGGTCAACATCCCGGCTTCGGGAATGAGGAACACCTTCGTCTCCGACTCGACGGGCATCATGGTCGCGGTTTGGACGATGTTCCTCGCCTGTTCGACGCCGATGCTCTGCCGGCCCTCGAGCCCGATCTCGATGAGGTCGGGATGATTCCCGGTCCTGATCCTTCGACAGGACCGGCAGTCCTCCTCGTGGTCCGCCGACTGCGGGCACAGCAGCACTCTGGCGAACTCCGTGGCCACCGTCGCCTTCCCGATCGAAGAGGCGCCGACGAACAGATAACTGTTGGCAGGGCGTAGGGCCTCGCGGATCAACATCTCGGTGACGCGGGCGTGACCGATGACGCTCTCAAACATCGCCGTGCCTCTCGAAGCAGGCCTCGAGCACCTGGGCGGCGAGCTCCTCGGGTGTGGCGTTGGCATCGACCAGCATCACCCGTGGATCCGAGGCTGCGATCTCTCGATAGGTGCGAGCCACGAGGTGTTGGAGCTCCAACCCTCCCCGACCGATCCGATCGCGTTCGGTCTCCCTGGCGAAACCGACCTCCGGCTCGACGTCCAGCACGACGACGATGTCCGGGAGGACCCCGTCGAGAACCGTCTCGTTGAGCAACCGGACGGCCCCGACACCCAGGCCCCGCCCGCCTCCCTGATACGCCAGCGAGGAGTAGTACGAGCGGTCCGAGACGATCCAGCGGCCATCGGCGAGGGCGGGAGCGATCACGGCCGTGGCGAGTTGCGCCCGGGAGGCGGCGAACAGCGCAGCCTCTGCCCATGGCGCCATGTCGCCGGAGTGGAGCACCAGCCGGCGAAGCTCCTCACCGAGTTCGGTGCCGCCCGGTTCACGCACCGACCTGGTTTCGATCCCGAGCTCGGCGAGCCTGTCGACGATCAGCCGGCCGACGGTGCTCTTGCCGGATCCTTCGACCCCCTCGAGCGCCAGGTAGAAGCCGCTCATCGTTCCTTCTCGCGGCGGTCGCCCTTGACCCACGTGACGGCATCGGACGCATCGCGCAGCACGCGGTAGTCGTGGTCGGTGAGCGGCTCGCCGACCAGCTGCTGCCTGACCGCCCACACCGCCCCCGCACCCGTCAGGAAGATCGTCGCCCCGCTCAGGATGATCACCGCCCGCACGCCGTTCGAGAACAGGCCGGGGAACACGCCGCGCATCGCCGCAGCACCGACCCCGGCGAGCGCAAACGAGACGAGCAGCGCAGCCCGGGCGAACGAGAAGAGAGCGGCGAACGTGCGGCCCCGCAGGTCGTCGGACACAACGGCGTGGAGGTGGGTGAAGCCGGTCACGTACGCGACACCGGTGCCGGCCCCGGCGAGCAGCACCCAGGCCGCGGCACCTGCGGCGGTCGAAGTACCGGCGGCGAAGGAGATCGCCATCCCGACGATGACCAGCGCGAAACCGAACAGCGGCTCCCGACGTTGGATGGCCCTGCCCCAGAGCGTCATCGCCGCCATGCCGAGACCGACCCCGACACCCAGTGCCGTGACGATGATGCCGTAGCCGGAGTCGCCGGCGCGGAGCACTTCCTTCGAGAAGGGCTGTCCGAGAACGAACAGCGCTCCTCCGCCGAACAGGCCGACCGCCATCCCGACGACCATGCGGCGGACTGCGCCAAACCCCAGGACGAAGCGGAAACCGTCGACCATGTCCCGGAGGGGCGCCCGGATGTCGAGTGCGGACTCCGCCTCGCGGTCGCGTGAGATGTGGAGCTTCGGGATGGACATCGTGAGAACGATCACCCCAGACAACACGAAGGTGATCGCATCGAACGCGAAGGAGGCCGACAGGCCGGGATTGGACGCCCACGGCATCAACGAGCCGCCGAACTGGGCGATGGCGGCGAAGATCGCCGATCCGAGTGGCGCCGTCCCATATCCGGCGAGCAGGTTGAGACCGTTGGCGGACATGAGATGTTCGCGCGGGATGAGAAGCGGGACGACGGCCTCGCGGGCTGGTTGCCGGATCAGCGAGAGCACCTCGATGGCGAACGTGATGAGGAACAGGTCGCGGAAGTTGCCGACGAAGACCAGCACGAGCACGAGCACGGCACGACCGAAATCGGCGACGATCATCGTCCTCTTCCGGTCGAACCGGTCCGCCACGACACCGCCCACGACACCGATGATGAGCCCTGGAAGAAAGCGAGCCGTCAGCGGGACGAGGATGGCGATCCCCGAGTTGAGCTGATCCCCCGAGATCTCGGTTGCCAGCGAGAACGTTGCGAACAAGGTGACCCAGTCGCCCAGACTCGAGATCAGCTGACTCCACCACAGCCGGGCGAACGGCCCCTTGCGAACGAGGTCACGCCCCCTGATCTTCCCGACCTCGATGTTCATGCCAGCGAGGTTATCGACTCGATGCCGCGATGACCCCCTGCATGCCGGACGGGTCGTTGGCCTCTGCCTCGGCGCGTGGCCGAAGAGATACGTTCCCCGCGAAGGGGGCCGGCGGATGGCCGACCGCTGCGCACACCTATGATCGAGCTCATCCAGGAGACCCCGTGGCGCTGGCGGATTGCCAGGCACGGTCAGATGCGCGTCCCCGGCATCGTGTTCGCCTCGGCCGAACTGCTTCCCGAGGTGGCAGGCGATCGG
>JAHEDH010000052.1 GCA_024641285.1 bacterium
CCTTGGTGCTGGCCGGAGGAACCGACATCGACCCGGGTCGATATGGAGCCGAGCGAACTTCGGTGGTGCTGAAGCCCGACCCCGAGCGCGACGAGTCCGAGATCCGCTTGACCCGGTCGGCGTTGGAACTCGACGTGCCGACACTGTTCATCTGTCGGGGGATGCAGATGCTCAACGTGACGCTCGGGGGCACGTTGCATCCGCACATCCCGGATCTCGGGATCGGCGACATCCACCGCGATCGGGAAGGCTATTGGGCATACCACCAGGTGGATGCCCTTGCGGGTTCGCGAGTCGCAGAGGCCATGGGCTCCACGTCGGTCATGACCTACTCAGGCCATCACCAGGCGCTCGATCGTGTTGCCGATGGGGTCACGGTGAGCGCTTCGGCACCGGATGGGCTCATCGAGGCAGTCGAAGTGGACGAGGCGTCATGGGCGGTCGGAGTGCAATGGCATCCGGAAGTGTCTGCCCATGACGACCCGACCCAGCAGGCACTCTTCGACGAGTTGGTTGCGCAAGCGGGCTGAGTCGTCTCGCCGCGGGGTCAGTGAGCGATCTGCTCGGAGTCACCCGACGTTGTCGTGGAGCGCGGCTGGTCACCGTTCCAGCGGTGTCCGACGACCAGTTCGAAAAGCCCGATGACCACCCAGAGCCCGCCGAGGATCATGGCGGCGGTGAAGACGATGCCGAGCCGTCCGGGCTCGGCGCCCTGGGAGATGCTCCAACCCACCAGCGCGGCGATGCCGACGACGACGAGCCCTCCGATGATCTTCTCGGTTGCGTAGAAGTCGCTCGTGGGCACCTCGCCTGTCGTCACTACGTGATCGGCACAAGCGGGAGGTTTCTTGAGCCGGCCGGGAGTCCGCGGGTCAAGAGTGGACTTGGGTGTTTGTCGGTCGGAACGGCCCCTACTTGGCCGGTTTTCCACCGGTCTTGTGGTCCCAGCTGAGACCTCGGTGTTGTCGCATCTTCGTTGCCCTTCCCTGGCGTGTCGGCCGATCCTTGGCCTGATGATCTGTCTCGATTCTCGTCGACGGGCCGGGCGGAGAATGAAGGGGTTTCCCCCTCGAGGGGGGTGCAGTGCTCAACCTCACCGACTGCCGCGACGATGATGTCGTCATGACATCCGAGCTCTCCGAGGCGTTGCCAGGCTGGGTGTTCTGGTTTGGCCCTGTACTCGCTCTGGCGGTCGTGGTGTCGACGTCGCTGTGGGTCTGGTGGGTCCTGATCGTCGGTCCGCTCCGTGGATTCGAGGAGATCGAACCGTGGACCGAACGTGCGAGGCGGGTGTACGTGGCCCGGGCGGGCTCTCAGGCTTCTGTGCTGCTGCTCCCTGCCCTGGGGATCCTTGCTTCTGTTGCGTTCGTCGGGCCGCTGTCGGCCGTCGGCCGTTCCACTGCCGGCGTAGGGCTCATCGCCACCGGTCTTCTGGCGGGTCTCGGGCTGGCATCGGGTGTCGACCGCAGGCTCTTCGGTGGCGCCGACAGCCCTGTCCAGTCGGCGCTCGGTGCCCTGATGGGGCTCGGTCCGATCGTCGCTCTCGTCACCCTCGGTTGGTTCGCTCCTGATCGACTCGAGAGCTGGCTGATGATCCCGTGGCTGGTTGCCGTTCTCCTCGTCATTCACACCTCGCTTCGCATCCCGGTGCTTCTCGAGAGGGTGGGTGTCGCAGTGCCGGCCGATCGGCGACTCAATTCGATCGTTGCGGGGGTTTCGGCGACGGTCGGAACGGAAGTGCGACAGGTGCTCGAGCTGCGATCCCGCCAGCCCAACGCGTTCGCGTTTCCTTGGCTGGGGATCGTCTTGTTCACCTCGCGCCTGATCGAGATCCTCGATGACGACGAGGTGGAGGCGATCGCCCACCACGAGCTCGCGCACCTGAAGGAGTCCGCCTGGATGACCCGGCTCAGGCAGGCTCAGTTGTATGCGTTCGTGCCGCTCGCGGCACTGCAGCCGCTGCTCGGCTCGTTCGGCATCATCGGCCCGCTCGCTGCGATCGTCCTGCTCCTTGTGGTGCTGATCGTGGCGCGGCGTCGCTGGCTAACGGCCGAGCAAGCGTCCGATGCGGCTGCCATCGAGAGCGCGCATCACGCGCCCGCGTACGGACGGGCGCTCGAGAAGACCTACCGGGTCGGGCTGATTCCGGCGGTGCTGAATCGGTCGACGCACGGGCCACTCCACGAGCGTCTCAGGACGGCCGGGGTGGAACCGGACTTCGAAGTGCCATCGCCGCCGTCGAGAGCCCGGCTCTTCGTTGCGATCACAGCCGTCCTGTTGACGTTCACTGCTGCGCTCTTCAGCCCGTGGTTGGCCTATCTGGCGGCCGGCGATGGATCTGACCTCCCGATGCAGATGTCGGCGGCGATCCCCGTGTACGGCACCGATCCGCTCGCTTCGCTGGCGATCGATGCCGAGTTGGAGGAACGGTGGCGCGACGCCGCGCTGCTGTACGAGGCGGCCACCGAGATGAATCCCGACGACCCGGCACTTCGAACGGAGGCGCTCCGGTTGTGGGCATTCGCCGGCCAGTGTGAGAGAGCCAGGGATCACGTCGCGTCGACCGAGCCGTCGTCGCCCGAAGAGGCGCAGTACTACGACGAGCTGATCGACTGGTGTGACCTCACCGGCGGACTCCAACCCACCGGGTGAGGTCAGGGTTCGAGCTCGATGATCTCCCAGTCGCCCTGCAGACCTTCGGTGAGACACGAGCCTGCGCGAGTGATCATCACCAACCGGTCGGCCGTCTCGATCTGCGGATAGTCGTCGACTCGATCGTTGTCGCAGGGCGCGAACGGCACGACGTCGCCGATGCGGAGCCGCTCCTGATACCCGTGCACCGTTGACTTCTCGGTTGCGAGGGCGAACTCCGAGTATCGGGCATCGTCGATCCGGTCGAGCTCGACCGCCACCCTGGTCCAGACGTCCTGCATCTCGAACGAGCTGTCGACCAGCACGAACACCTCTTCGGTCCCGCGCACGTTGTTGGAGATGAAGGCGAAGACTCCGAAGACAACGACGAAGGCGGCGAGCCAGATGGCGAAAGGTCGCACCTCCGGCCTACGTTCCCGCGTTGAACAACGCCGAGATCTTGAACTCGACGTCTTCTTCGCTGGCGTTGATCGTGGCGGCTTCGACCAGGGAGGACAGCTTGCCCAGCTCGTCGAGATTGGCTTCGAACCCGACGGTGTAGACGGGGATGCGCAAACCGCCGATCACCTGCTGGACGTCGTTGAGGGTGTAGCCCTCGTTGGTCTCACCATCGGTGAGGACGATCAACAGCAGCTTGGCGTTCGGGTTGGTCGCCTTGTGGTTCAGCAGCATCGACAGGCCGAGTGTGATCCCGTCATACATGGCGGTGCCACCGGCGGCGTCCATGTCTTCGACCGCGGCGATGAACCTGGCCTGCTGGTTGAGGTCGAACTCCTCGATTGGCAGGCGCAGGACCGTCTGGTCGCTGAACTCGACCATCCCGACCGAGGCCTGGGGGCTGATGAACCCGCGGGCGGTCTGGAGCGCCCGCTGGAGAGAGAAGAGCCGTGTCCCCGCCATCGAGCCGCTGACGTCTGCGACGAACACGGCGGCAACGGGACGCCCGCCGTCCTTCTTCTCCTTCCAGAGGTTCTGGGCGGCGATGAGTGTCTGACCGGGTGGGATCTCTACGTCCGAGGTGTATGAGGGTGGATCGAACCCGTAGTCCTCGGCGAGGTTGCGATACCGGTCACGTGTGGCGAAGTCGGCGAAGGCCTGGAGTGTCTCCAGCTCGCCGGGGGTGATATCGCCGACCGCGTAGAGCGGGTTGTCGTGACGGACGCCGAAGGGGATGAACTCGTATCCCGAGCGCAACGACTCGGTCTTGACATAGGTCTGCCACTCCATCACGAAGGCATCGAGCGAACCGTTCTCGTTCTCGACGGACTCGCGCATCTGCAGGGTGGTGAGCGCCACGAACGGCACCTGCTGCTGGAACTGTTCGAGCACGCTGGCGACGTCGGGTGCGGTCAGCCGCGACTGGTCGCCGTCTGCGAACTCGTCGAGGACGGTGAGGAGGAAGTTGAGCCCGGTGCTGGATGCAAACGGGTCGGTGTAACCCATCACGACGTCGCCGGCGATCACCGCCTGGATGAGGGTGGCGGCGTCGAGTTCGTTGTACTCGGCGCGGAGCTGGTCGGCGGTCTCGGTCGTCATGACGATGCCGGCGACGTTCGGCACGAGCTGTTCGGTGATGGCCGTCATGGGCTCGTGGACGCTCGCCATCTGGATCCACAACCGGTTCGACGGGCTGAACCCTTCGGGGATGTCCCGCCCTGCGGCGATGTACTGGTACCCGGTTCCCGAGGCGATCTCACGGATCGAGACGGCGGCGGTCCTCCCGTCGGACAGCGTGATCCGCTCGTCGTTGAAGTCCTGGGCCACTTCGATCATCCAGCCGTCGGTGCCGGTCCCCGACTTCTCGGTCGAGGCGAAGATCTCGACGACGACGTCGGCGTTGCCCCGCACCTCGATCGGGAACTGGTCGATGTCGGGCAGGGTCTGGGCCAGGTCGGCTGCCCCGGTCGGCGCCAGGTTGGCGCGCCGGGTGACCGGGTCGTCGATCCAGCCGATGTCGTCGACCAGCTCCTGGAGCCCGACCTGGGCCTCCTCGGGGGTCAGCGGCTCGGGCTCGCCGCAGGCGGCGGCGACCAGGGCGAACGCCGTCAGCAGCGCGACGAGTCGAAGCTTGCGCATCATGTTGGGGCCCCCTCGGTCGAAGACGTCATTCACCGGCCTCGTCGGAGGGCGTGGCGTCGGTGTCCAGTTCGAGCGCCGTCGCTGCCGCCCGGCCCTGTTCGAGCTTCTGGATCGCCTCTTCGCTCTCCTCGGCCAACTGGTCGAACTCGACGATCGTTGCGGCCATCTGTGGCAGCGCCTGCCGGCGATACGTCGAGATCTCGTCGAGCGCGGCGTTGATGTCGATGAAGGCGGACCGCAACGAGTCCATGTCGAGCATCGACGAAGACGCCTGGCGGTGGATCTCGGTCCCCTGCTGGCGGAGCCGTTCGGCCGTTCCGGCGATGATGTCGGAGGTGGTGCGGTTGATCGCCTCGACCTTGTCGAGCACGATCTTCTGATGGGCGAGTGCGAGAGCCACGGTCACGGCGACCTGGAGGGCGCTGACCGTCACGTCGATGGCGCGATCCACGCCCCGGACCAGCTCCTTGTTGTTGCGGATGATGAGCTCGGTGGCGAGCACACCCTGCTGGTTGACGGCCAACTGCTGTTGCAGGTCCATGATCCGCTGACGGAGCGTGAAGAGCAGCTCCTCTTCGATGAACTGCCGCTTGGCCTCGTCCACGCCGCTCTCGAGCTGCTGGACGAGCCGCAGGTCGATCGCCTGTCCGAGGGCGATCTGATCGGCGAGGGTGTGGGTGAGCTCTCGCATGTGGCCTTGGTCGTCACCGAGGGTGATGTTGTCGCGCTTGAGCTGGTCGCGGCCCTTCTCGAGCGACTTCACGATCGAGTCGATCACGGTCTGGCTCGACTCGTACTGCATGAAGTAGCGCTTGATCGGCGTGCCAACCCCGGGGATTGCGCCGACCATGCGAGTGAACCAGCCGGGCGTGAGGTCGACCGAGACCGGGTCGAGCTTCTCGACCTCGATGCGGAGGTCGGTGAGCGACTTGGCGACCGGGCCGCCGTCTTCGGCACTGTGCGACAGGTCCCGGATCGGCGCCTGCAGCATGCGGCTGCGGTTGGCGGCCTGGCGCTGCAGGTCCCGCCCCATCGATTCCACGGCTTCGCGGCTGCGCTGGATCGAGTCGTGGTCGGTCGGGTCGAGCGCGATGAGCTGGTCGGCGTACTCGCTCGCCTTCTGGTCGATCTCCGAGGTGGGCTCGGGCTCGAGCTCCGCCAACTCGGCCTTGGCCTCTTCGACTCCGAGGCTCAGGTTGAGCGCCGGGAGGGTGGCCGCCGCGGCGGCGGCCCCGTTGGTCCTGCCTGTCATCGTTCTCTCCTCATCGTTCTCTCGTCAAACCTATCCGGTGGCGTAGCGGCTGGCCCGGTCGGCCAGCTCGGCGAGTGCCTCCATGGCCGCCTTGGCGTCTTCTGGGGTGCGGCCGATCGGAGCGTTCGCCAGCGAGGTCGCCGTCCGGTCGAGCAGCGTCATTGCCGCCTCGTTCTCGGCCAGGAGCGCGGCGACCTTGTTGACCTGGCTCAGCCGTAGATCGCGCCGGCCCTCCAGCGATGCGCGTTCGCGCTCGTCGGCATCGCCGAGGGCGGACTTGGCGGCGAGCTCGGCCAGCCGGGCGTCGATGTACTCCCCGTCGATCGCGCTGATGCTGCGCTGGGCGACTGCCACCTCGTGGAGGTTCTCGAGTGTCGATTCGTAGACCTGCTGGGCGGTGGTGAGGTAGCGGGCGTAGGTGACCTCGCCGGCGTCGAGGCGACTCCCCAACACATCTGCGAGGTTGTCGCGCTTCTGGGTGAGCGACTTCAGCTGTTTGGAGGGGCGGGGATCCTCCAGTCCGGTCAACGACTCGACGAGTTTCTCCATCTCTTCCTCGTCGACCTGCGTGATCTGCGGCAGGCTGAACTGGAGACGGTTCATCGTCCCGGTGACTGTCAGAGCGAGTGGCCAGCCGAGCAGGGAGACGGCCACCAATCCGAAGAGGATGGCGATCATGAACCCTGGGGGCTCGAGGAGGACGAGGATGGCCGCGACCGTGGCGACGACGACCGTGACCACGGCCCAGGTCGCCGGATACGACATCATCGCCTGCCACCAGTTGCGCACCACGCCTCCTCGTCATCGGGGCACGTGGACCTTGGCTGGTATCGAGGTGCCCCTGAGGCTCTGAGACTACCCGGCACCCCCACGTTGCGGGTCCCGTGGTTCATGCCGGGCGGTGCACACCGGCTGCGCCGCCGAGGCGTATGGTCGGAACCGTGGACGACGTGCTTCGAGACTGGTTGCTGGCGGGTGATCCGGCGATCCGATGGCAGGTCGAGCGGGATCTCCTCGACCAGCCCGAAACGGTCTGGACCGCCACGCAACAGAGAGTTGGCATCGAGGGCTGGGGTGCGCAACTGCTGGCAGAGCGATCGCCGGACGGCAGGTGGGCGGGCGGCCTCTATTCGCCGAAGTGGACGTCGACGACCTACACCCTGCTCCAACTGTGGCGATTGGGGCTTCCCCGTGACCAGCCCGATGCGGTTGCATCGACCGAAGTGCTTCTCGACAAGCCGGTGTGGCAGTTCGGCTCCGGCCGTGACGAATGTGTTGCGGGCTTCGGGTTGTCGCTGGCCGGCTGGTTCACGATCGACGACGAACGGCGCGACGATCTGGTGACTTCGATCCTGGACAACCAGCTCGAGGACGGCGGCTGGAACTGCCGTCACCCGAGGACGGGCTCGACCCACGGATCGTTCCACACGACGATCAACGTGGTCGAGGGATTGCGGGAGTACGCGCTGTCGGGAGGACGCCACTCCACAGACACCGAGGCAGCCGAACGCCGGGCGATGGAGTTCTTCGGGGCCCACCAGCTGTACCGGTCCCACCGTTCCGACCTGATCCCCGACGAGCGCATGATGCGCATGCCATTCCCGCCGCGCTGGCACCACGACGTGCTCCGGGGTCTCGACTGGCTTCGAGCGGCCGGCGCCCCTCGCGACGCCCGGCTGCAGGATCCTGTCGAAGTCGTTCTGGGCCACCGACGCAAGGACGGCCGGTGGCCGATTCACGCCAACTATTCCGGCGAGAACTGGTTCAAGATGGAGTCCGGACGCTCGCCGAGCCGGTGGAACACCCTGCGGGCGTCGAGAGTGCTCCGATGGTGGGAACGGGCGCGCTGATCACTCGATCAATGAGCGGCGCGCCATGGCGTGCACGCCCTTGTTGCCGTCGACGAGTTGGGTGACGTGGAGGTCGACAGCGAGGCTGGCGAACATATAGGCCTCGTCGGGGCGGATACCGAGCAGCTCGACCAACCAGCGGATCATGTCCCGGAGGGCATCCTCCGCAGCGTGATCGAGGTCAGGGTCGAAGCCGTGCGTGATGTAATGCGAAGGTGTGATGGCCCGGGGGGCGCGGATCGGTTCGCCGTCGTGGAGAGTGAGACGGACCGTGCCGGTCAGGCAGGTCTCGAGGGCGGTCAGGTTGACCTCGCCATCCCCCTGAACTGCGTGGCCGTCACCGATCGAGAAGAGAGCGCCCTGCGTGAACACCGGGAGGAACACACGTGATCCGGCGACGAGTTCTTTGTTGTCCATGTTGCCGCCGTGGAGATCGGGCGGCTTCGAGCTCACCCGTCCGACCGCAGGAGCCGGCGCTACAGCAAGGATCCCGAAGAACGGCGCAAGCGGGAGCTCGGTGCCCCACGGCATCCTCGCCGTCCTCGCCTCCCGGTCGATCGGGAGATGACGGATCCACGGATCGGGGAAGTCCTCGATCGGCAGTGTTCCCAAACCCGGCTTGTGGACGCTCCACCCCCAGTCCGTGTCGAGCGAGATGTCGATGATCTCCACCTCGAGCGTGTTGCCGGGCTGGGCCCCCCGGATCGCGATCGGGCCGGTCACGATGTGCGGCCCCAACTCGGGTTCGAGGTCTCTGTGGATCTTCGTGAGTGAAGGAGGGATCTGGTACCGAGAATCGGGCATGTATTCGGGCGCACCGGAAACCGTTCCTGCCACGACGATGTCACCCGAGTCGACCTGAAGGACGGGTTCGAGCGCAGCGTCGAAATACCCCCAGTGAACGGTGCCCGGTGTGGGATCGAGGGTGTGCTTGGCCATGGCTAGACGCTACCGCCTGAGAGGTGGCGGGGTTGCGTGTTGCGGTGCCGCTCGTGATATCGGATCGGAAGGGATCCGACCGATCGCGGAAGTTCAACCGACGATGGTCGCCACGGGAGAGTCGGAATCGAGCGCCGGTGGATCGGCCAATTGCTCGGTGCTGCACGATTCGGGCTCCCGGTCGGGCCGCCAGCGCAGCATCCTGGTGGTTCCACGGAATCGGCCCGCAGAGGCCCAGTTGTACTGGACCTCGACGACCTGGTTCGGGAGCACCGGCGTCCACGAATGGTCACGCCCGTCGGCGCCGCTCCACCGGTTCGGAGCTCCGGGCATCGATCCGTCGGCGTTCGCCTCGACGTCCATCCAACCCGACCACGGGTGTTCGGAGATGTCGTCGAGGGCGAGCGGCTCCATCTCTGCGAGCAGCTCCTTGCGTTTCTTGGCGGTGAAACTGGCGGCGACCCCGACATGCCACAGTTGGCCATCGGGGGCATACAGCCCGAGGATGAGTGATCCCACGCCGTCGCCCGACTTGTGGATTCGGTAGCCGGCGACCACACAGTCGGCGCTGCGCACATGCTTGAGCTTGAACTGGGTCCGCTTGTCGAACACGTACGGGTCGCCCAACGGCTTGATGATGAGCCCGTCGAGCCCGGCCGCCTCGGTCGTGTCGAACCAGTGCATGGCCGTCTCGGGATCGTTGGTGGCCGGCGCCAGATGAACCGGCGCCTCGAATCCGACTGCGATCGACTCGAGGGCGGCCCGACGCTGCGAGAACGGAGCCTTCAGCAGCGATCGGTCGTCCAGGGCCAGGATGTCGAAGGCGACGAAGTCGGCGGGTGTCTTCTCGGCGAGCATCTGGACCCGCGAGTCGGCCGGGTGGATCCGCTGGCCGAGCGCGTCGAAGTCGAGCTTGCCGTCGATGCTGACGATCAGTTCGCCATCGACGACGCAGCGCTCCGGCAAGCCGGCCTTGAACGGTTCGATCATCTCGGGGAAGTACCGGTTGAGCGGCTTTTCGTTGCGCGAGCCCATCACGATTTCGTCGCCGTCCCTGAAGACGATGCAGCGGAACCCGTCCCACTTCGGCTCGTACGACATTTCACCTTCGGGCAGCTTCGGCACCGGCTTGGCCAGCATCGGCTTCACGGGTGGCATGACGGGCAGGTCCATGGGTGGAGGCTATCGCGCCTGCACACCCAATTCAGTGGAGGTGAGAGTCTCCGGTGCGAGAGGGGCCTGGCGGATGCCGCCGGGCCCCTCTCTGTATGGAGATTGGTGGCTCAGAACGCTTGTTCGAAGGCCCCGCGAAATTCAGGGGTGGCGACGCCGGTGTAGCCGCAGTAGCTGACGACGCCGTTGCTGGCGCTCACCAGGTAGTCGCTGCCGATCTCGAAGGGAATGCCGCCGATGAGGGCCTCCATGCCGAGTGGTGCGGTGATCTGGACCTGTTCGGCATCTCCGCCCTTGTACCAGGTCACGACGTCGAGGGTGATCTGGTCGCCGTCGACACCGGTCACGGTGCCTTCGAACGCCACGTCCATGTCTGAGAGGATGTCGACCGAGAACTGGATGCAACTCATCATCGCGGGGTCGGCTTCGCCTGCGGACAGGAACAGCGGAGCGGAACCGCCGCTGTTCATGAGTGCGACGGCTGCGACGACGATGATCGCCATCGCTGCGGCGACCCATGCGATCGGCCGCGAGATGGCGATGCTGCCACCGGGTGTGGCTGCCGAGGGTCTGAGCGTCTGGTGGGACTTCTCGGTCCTGTGGCTCGTGGTGGGCTCGGTGTTGGTCGGGTTGGACATGACTGCCTCCATCATTTCCCGTGATTCGGACACGGATCGGGTTTCCACGTCGGGGCCCATCGGGTCGATGCGACGGATTCGGTTTCTCAGTTCGTCGCTCATTCGGTGTGCTCCTGTGTGCTTTCATTCCGTATGTGTCCGGCACGGGCCGGATTCTGTCGCGCCATTTCCTCTTCGATCTTCTTCTTCGCCCGTGTGAGTCTCAGGCTGACGGCATTGGTGGTCAATCCGGTGACGACCGCGATCTCCCTGGGATCGAGTTGTTCCCACGCCCAGAGGCGGATGATCTCCCGATCCGAGTCCGACAGCTTCGCCAGCGCCGTGTCCAGTTCGGGGTCCTCGGTCTCGTCGTGGACGGGTCGGGGTTGAGCCCGCAGCTTGTCGGTGAGGGCCAGTCGCCGCCGGCCTGCCCGCCGGTGGTTGGCCAGAGTCTGGCGGGCCACCGAATAGCACCACGGGAGGGCCGCGTCGCGGGGGATGTCATCGAGGCGACGCCACATCACCAAGAGTGTGTCGGAGAGCGCGTCGTCCACCTGGTCGGCGGGGAGACGGCGACCGAGGTACCGCTGGAGCGGATCGAACACGTCGGCAGCCAGCATCTCGAAGCGGTATCGGGCATGTGTGTCTGAGGTTCCGTGTTCCATCGCGCGTTTCGACGCACGATCGCCCGAAGAGGTTTCCAGCAGATGGACTCCGCCGATCAGCTGGCCGCCCGCCTCATGTGAGGACCGCGGCGAACTGCTCCAATGCCGGCGAGGCCGTGGCTATCGGCGATGACTACGCCGGTGTTGCGGTGGCGAAGGCGGCGCGGGTCGCCTCGGCCGCCCACGGCGGAGAGATCCTCATCTCGTCCGCCACCCGGGAGCTGCTCGATCGGTTCACATGCGAGACGGGTCCGGAGCGGGTCGTCGAGCTGAAGGGCTTGTCGGGCACCCACCGGCTCATCCCCTTGCTGTCGTTCGCACCCTGAGCTCATCGCACGGTACGGTGAGCGGGGCGTCGATGGTCTCCAACGACGGTGTCAACCGGCGGCTTCCGCCGACGGGCGGCTGCCTCACATCAGGACGGCAGCGAACTGCTCGAGTGCCCAGTCGATCTCGTCGCGTGTGATCACGAGTGGCGGGGTGATCCGGATCGTCGTCTCGTGCGTGTCCTTGGTGAGGACGCCCCGGTCCTTGAGGGCGTAGACGATCGACTTGGCCTTGGTCGCCTCGGGCTTGAATTCGATTGCGAGCATCAACCCGCGCCCTCTGACCTCGGCGATCATGTCCGATCGGATGCCCTTCAACTGTTCGAGGAAGTAGGCGCCGAGCTTCTCGGAGTTCTCGATCATCCCTTCGTCGACCAGCACCTTGAGCGCCATCCTGGCGACGGCGGCACCCAGCGGGTTTCCGCCGAAGGTGCTCCCATGCTCTCCGGGCTTGAGGATGCCCAACACGGCGTCGTCGGACAGCACCGCCGACACCGGGTAGAAACCACCGGACAGCGCCTTGCCGATCAGCGTCACGTCGGCCTCGATGCCCTCGTGCTCCTCGGCGAGCATCCTCCCGGTGCGTCCCAGTCCGGTTTGGATCTCGTCGAGGATCAGCTTGATCCCTCGCTCGGTGCACAGCTGCCGCACCCTGGGGAAGTACCCCTCGGGCGGGATGATGACCCCGGCCTCACCCTGAATCGGTTCGACCAGCATCGCCACCGTCCGGTCGGTGATCGCTGCCTCGAGGGCTGCGAAGTCGCCGAAGGGGACCACCTTGAACCCCGGGGTGAACGGCCCGAATCCGCGGCGTGCCGTCGGGTCCGTGCTGAAGCTCACGATCGAGATCGTCCGACCATGGAAGTTGTTGGCGCACACGATGATCTCGGCTTCACCGTCGGGAATGCCCCGCCCTTCGTAGCCCCACTTCCGAACCGCCTTGATCGCCGACTCGACGGCTTCTGCCCCGCTGTTCATGGGGAGGATCCGGTGCGCTCCGGTGAGCTCGGCGAGGTCCTCATAGAGCAGGGCGAGCTGATCGTTGCGGAATGCGCGGGAGGTGATGGTGATCTTGTCGAGTTGATCGATCATCGCCTGGCGGATCCGGGGGTGGCAGTGCCCCTGGTTCACCGCCGAATAGGCGGACAGGCAGTCGAGGTATCGCTTGTCGTCGACGTCCCACACCCAGACACCCTTGCCCCGACTCAACACCACGTCGAGCGGCTGATAGTTGTGGGCACCGAGGTGTTGCTCGTGGGCGATGAGTTCGGCTGACGACTGCATCTGTACTCCAATCTGGTACCGGACAGCGGGCTGTTCGGTTCGGTGACGACGCTTCCTCGCAGGTGGTCGCTGTCGCGGGCTCGAGCCGGCGGGCTGCCTCGGGGCGACCATCGGGCGATGCCATCTCGAACCGTAGCGTTCCGACGCCGCGCCTGATGCGGGCCAACGGGGGCACTGCGTTGGACTGGCCACTGCCGACCTTCACTCGATTCGAAAATGCTCCCGGTACATGTCGGCGAAGTGGAGGTAGTGGCCCACTCCGTCATCCTGGCTCTCGATCTCTTCCGGCCTGAGATCGCGAACCGGCTTCGCGGGCGTCCCCGCCGCCAACGTCCACGGCGGGATCTCCTTGCCCGGTGTCAGCATCGATCCGGCGGCGAGCCAGGCGCCTTCGCCCAGCGAGGAGCCGTTGAGCATGATGGAGCCGATCCCGACGAGGCAGTGATCGGCGACGGTCGCCCCGTGCACGACGGCAGCATGGCCCACCGTCACCCGCCTTCCGATCGCGGCCGGAAAGCCCCGGTCGGTGTGGAACACGCAGTTGTCCTGCACGTTCGATTCCGCCCCGATGGTGATGGGCTCGTACTCGGCCCGCAGCACGGCTCCGAACATGATCACGGCGTGAGGCTCGATGGTGACTGCTCCGTGGATCTGCGCAGACAGCGCAACGAACGAGGACGGATCGATCTGCGGAACCGACAGCATCGCCGGACCCTACCTGCACTTCGGGGACGCTCGAAGGCAACGATGCACAAGGTCTTCACATTCAGCCGCCGCGCTCTCAGGCGCTTCGGTGACGAGGTGTCATGGTCGAGCTCGCTGAGCAGTGGGGAAGTTGCGCGAACGGCGTTCGTGAAGTCAATGATGTTTGCATTAGCTGCGCCGGTGGGGCAGACTGGCGTGGTGACTGCGACCAGACGCGAGAGGAATCGGGCGGCAACGACCACCGAGATCAAAGAAGCGGCGCTGGCTCAGATCGCCTCTGACGGTGCCGGAGCGCTGTCGATTCGTGGCATCGCCCGGGCCATCGGGATGAGCCCGGCCGGGCTCTATCGCTACTACGACGGGCTCGACGCCCTCATCACCGAACTCATCACCGACGCCTACACCGACCTCGCCCATGCGGTCACCGCCGCCATGGCCATCGACGAGTCCGCCACCACCCGGTTGCGTGGCGGGATGCTCGCCTATCGGCAGTGGTCGGTCGATCATCCCAACCGATTCCTGTTGATCTTCGGGACGCCTATCCCCGGCTACGCCGCACCCGAAGGCGGTCCCACTGTCCAGGCGAACATGCGGATCGGGGAGGCCTTCATGTCATTGCTGATCGAAGGCTGGAAGCGAGGCGACTTCTCGATGCCCCAGCGCGATCGGCCGGCTCAGCCCGGGGAGATCGAGCTGGCATCACAGGCGGACCCCGATCTGCCCCCCACCTCGGTCGGTGCCTTCCTCGGCACCTGGGCGCACTTCCACGGCATGGTCACCCTCGAGATCCTCAACCAACTCGACTGGGCCTACGAAGACCCTGCTGCCTTCTATCGCGCCGAGGTGGATGCCATCGTCAGGCAGTGGACTTCCGGTTGACCTCCCGGTGCGTGCGCCGCCAACTCCGCGTCGGCGTCAACGCCAGGGGCCCGACCGCACCTTGACGATGGTGTCGGTTCCGGCGTCGTAGAAGTTGAAGAACATCCACGTGGCACCGAGTCCTTCGAGGTCCTCGACGGAACGGTCCTCGGCATCGTTGTAGCCGACGACGAAATCGAACGGCCCGTCCGAGGTGCGATGACTCATGGTGTATTCGGACATCGTGGCCATGTGGTCGTAGGACATCTGGCCGAAGCCGTCGTCCTCGACGAGGAGGGGGAACACCCCGTCCCACCGGGCAGCACGCCGAAACGGGCGCTTGTTCGGCCAGGTCGCCGCCACCCAGATCGGAACCCGGGGCTGCTGAACCGGTACCGGGAGAAACGACCGTTCCTCGACGTGATAGTGCTGCCCGGCGAACGCGAACGGCTCGCCGGTCCACATGCCGGCGATCACCGCCAAGCCCTCGTCGAGCTTGTCGGCGCGAACCCGAGCGTCGGTCGCGTGGCCGAACGTCCCGTACTCGACCTCAGGTGGGAATCCGATCCCCACGCCGAAGTCGACCCGACCGCCCGACAGCCGGTCGAGGCTCACCACTTCGCGACCGAGCTTCCACGGGTGACGGCGAGGAACCGGTGTGACCATCGGGCCCAACCGGATTCGCTCGGTCACCATCGCCGCCGCCGCCAACGCCACCCACGGATCGGACATGGGCGTCCCGTCCTCGATGAGGATGTGATCCCAGATGTACACGCCGTCCCAACCGGCGGCCTCTGCCTCGGCGGCCAGGTCGGCGAATACTTGCGGCTCGGCGAAGTCGCCGAAGTTCGGAACGAAGAGAGCGCGCTTCATCGGGTTCGGACCATACGTGACAGACCGACTCGCCGACGTACGGAACCGGAGTCACTCCTGGCGGTAGATTGCCGTCTCATCACTGGAAGGCACGACATGTACGGATTGATCGGGCGGATGAGAGCGGTGGCCGACAGGCGGGACGAGCTGGCCGCCATCCTGGCGGGCATGGGCGACATGCCAGGCTGTCTCAGCTATGTCGTGGCAGTCGAGGAGTCCGATCCGCAGGCATTGTGGGTGACCGAGGTGTGGGAGAGCGCCGAGGCGCACGCCGCATCCCTCGGCATGCCCGCCGTCCACGCGGCGATCGAACAGGGCAGACCGCTCATCGCCTCCTTCGATCAGCGGATCGAGACCACGCCGGTCGGTGGTATCGGACTGCCCTGAGGCAAGTCGGCGAGAGCGTCGGCAACCGGCGGCAGGTCGTTCCCGGATAGTCTCGGAGAGATGTCAGCCCTCGAACTCGGACTCACCAACGTACGGACCGTCATTGTCACGCCGGAGCTCAGCCCGCCCCACCTCGCCCCGATCGTGGTGCTGTCCACCCCCAACATGATCCTGCTGATGGAGGAGACCTGCA
Organism: bacterium; assembly: GCA_024641285.1. Taxonomy (GTDB): domain Bacteria; phylum Actinomycetota; class Acidimicrobiia; order Spongiisociales; family ZC4RG35; genus JAHEDH01. Next base: position 15,854 of record JAHEDH010000052.1, read on the forward strand.
CCTCGGCGATCCAGCCGCTGATCGAAGCCGACGACCAGACCAGCGTCGGCACCCACGTCAACGTCTCACACGAGGCGGCCGCAAGGGGCGGCGAGGAGGTGGAGGTCAGCTGCGAGCTGATCGAAGCCGACCGGCGGCGACTCACCTTCCTGGTCGAGGCCCGGGTAGGGGACCGGATCATCGGCCGCGGCACCCACCAGCGTCACATCATCGATCGGTCCCGGTTCGCCCGCTGACCTGGCGGGCTCAGCGGAGCCTGCCGAACTCGTTGATGTCGAGGTGGAGCGAGGCGCCGTCGGTCACGGTCAATCGGCCGTTCACCTCTTCGTAGCGCACATCGTCGATGTGGGTGTCCCGTGGCACGACATTGATCACGAATCCGCTCGAGCCGATCGGGATGATCCGGGAGCGACGGACCGAGCCTCGTACCCACGTCGACGACGTTGCGTCGTGTACGAAAACGAACCCTTCGACGCGCATCGCCATGACGTCGGCTCCACGCACTTCGCCGACGAAGTGACGGCGCACGTCTCCCTCGAAGAGCCTCCGCTCGATCACGTGAACCTTCTCTCCCGGGTCCAGGAACATCAGCCTCTCCTTCATCGAGCCGTCGGCATGTCCGAACGATACGCCCTTGGCATCGCTCCGAACCGGCACTGGACCGACGATGCCGGCGAGCCGGCCGAGGAATCGTGTTCGCGGACCGCGTCGGTGGAGTACGTTTCGATACATCCAACTGGAAGGTGATTGGTGGACTCGCAGCTCGCGACGCGAAGCGGGAAAGTCACGCAGGCGCCGAGCCGTGCCGAGCAGTGGCAGCTCATCGGAGCCGGCACACTGCTGGTGATCGGCGTCTTCTCCGACGGGTACGCCCACTCGAACTTCGTCGACGAGTTGGAGAGCTTCATCACACCGTGGCACGGTCTGATCTTCGCCGGCTATCTGGCGTGTCTCGCCGTCGTCACCATGGCGGTCCGTACTCGTCTCGCAAGCGCCCGGGGTCTCGTCCATGCGATTCCCACGGGATGGAATGCTGCGGCAGTCGGAGTCGGACTGTTCGCCCTGGGATTCTTGGGCGACGGCGTCTGGCACACGATCTACGGGATCGAGGCCGATCTCGAGGCGCTGCTGTCACCGACGCACCTTCTGATGCTCGCGGGCGGACTGGCGGTGCTCTGCAGTCCGCTGATGGCGGATTGGAAGTCCGATGCGATCGGCCGTCGAGCCTCCTTTCCTGAACTCGGACCGGTGACCGCCTCGATGGCTCTGATCATGGCGACGATCTCCTTCTTCCTGATTTGGACGTGGCCCGTGAACAACGGCCGTCCGCTGGGATCATTCCTGGAGTTCGCCGCCGACAACCCCGATGTCGAATCGGTACTCCGGGGCCTCGGCGAAGTCTCGGGCGTCGCCGCCTACCTGGTGTTCACCATCGTCCTGGTGGCGCCGATCCTCTTACTGGCGAAACGCTGGGACCTTCCGTCCGGGTCGGCTGCACTGATCACGATCGTTCCCTGGGCCCTGATGAACGCTGCATTCATGTCGTTCTTCGCGTGGCAGAGGCTGATTCCTGCCGTGGTGGGAGCGCTGTGCATCGAGTTCGTGCTTCGACGCCGGCGCCAGGATCGGGTGTGGACCTTGCGCTTGGTCGGAGCCGTCCTTCCGCTGATCGTCTTCGGCCTCGACATGGTCGTGATGGAATTGGTGTGGGGCCTCGGATGGTCGCCCGAGTTGGTGGCAGGGACAGTCGTGGCGTCGGCGTTCGTCGGTTACGGCGTGTCGGTCCTCGTCCATCCACCGGCCGTCCCGGCTCCCGTGGAGACTTCAGCGATCTGAAGTCAAGCCACCATGGCGATCAGAGCCGCCGACCAGAGGAGGCTCTCGGCAATCAGCACCCGCGAGAGCCGCTTCGCACTCGTTCGTGCCGAGTTCAGATCACCCTCCAAAACGCTCGATCTCAAAAGGTTCGACGCGGGCCGCGCCACCACCGCACCGAGGGCAATGGCCGTCAGCACCAACCCGAGACCGGCCCACACGCCCCAGCCGACCGATCCCTGGCCGATCAACATCACGAGGAGCCCCCCGGTCACGAGCGTCCCCAGCCCGGTGGAACACCGAGGGCTTCGGCTCTCGCCAGCCGGGGCAGGAGCCGGCGAGCCGCATCGGCGTCGCCCAATGACGATCGCAGGTCGGTGGGAATCGACAGCTTGTGTCCGAACCACGCGGAGGCCACGGCGATGTGGATGATCTTCGTGAGTGTCATCATCCTGTTCCCATCGCCATCGCCATCGGCTCGGTCATCGCGCTAGCTCAACCCGTGACCTCGAGCGTCGCCGTCATGGATTCGTGTCCTGGGATCGTGCAGATGATCTGATACTCGCCCGGCCGAACATCACCGAGGTCGATCCGCCGTGACTTCGATGCCGGCAAGGAGACTTCGATCCCCAACTCTGGTACAGCCAGTTCGTGTTGGGCGAAGTCGCGGTTGTCGATCCACAGCCCGCTCGACGCGGATGCGTCGTACGACACCACCCCGGGAGCCCATGCGAATCCGTGTGCGCTGACGGTGACGTCGTTGACAAGCGGACTGTCGGACGGTGCCATCGCGGACACCACGAGAGATACGGCCAGGCCGACGGCGAACACGCCGACCGTTCTGTTGAGAGTCGTGCGGGCGGCGGGGTGGGACCACCCTCTGAGCTCGCCCACACCGCCGACGATCGCCAACACGATGGCCAGCGTGACGAACAACTGTGGGACGAACGATCCCGCCGATTCGAGGTGGGCAAAGTCGGAGTTCCCGAACACCAGGTTTGGCACCATCGTCAGAGCGGCGAAGACCGTGAATGCGATCAACCTCCCGCGGCGTTCGGAGTCGACGAAGACGAGCGAAGCTGCGTAGATGGCGGCCAGGGTGATGAGAATCGGGTCGAAGAACCCCGATCCGAGTTGAAGAGCGACCGCCCAGACGACGAAAGCGCCGGCTCCGATCCGGGCGAGGGTGAGCCATGTCCACCTCTCGGTTTGGGATGTGTCTCTGGTCTGAACCTGCACGATCGTTCCTTTCGTCACTTGCGCTGTCTGAGAACACCATCCCTCGGTCGAGAGACGCCTTCGAGGGAGGTGGCCGGCGTCTCCGGGTGCGGGTTTCCCCACTTCTCGAGCGAGTCCGCACCCGTTGAATTGGTCGAACCGATCCGGCAGATTCGATCCGTGCGGCAACCTCTCCCGCGCCGCAAGAACGTTCGGCTCGCCACCACCAACTACGTGTCCGGGGTCTACCTCGTCACGATCGTCACACGCCGGCGTGCGACGTCGCTTGGGCAAATCCGATCGGGTGTTGCCGTCCACAGCCCGCTCGGCTCCCTCGTCAACCGGGAAATCCAGACGCTTCAGCTTCGTCGTGACGGTGTCGGCGTGAAGGAAGCCGTCGTGATGCCAAACCACGTTCACATGGTCGTCTGGCTCTCACATGAGCGTGAGGCGCACGAGATCGTCGATGGAACCCTCGAAAACGACAGCCTCGGTTCGGTCGTCGTCGGTTTCAAGGCCGGTGTCACACGTAGCGCCCGGGTTCGCGGCCTCGTCCCACCGGAAGGCACCGTGTTGCAACGCGGGTTTCACGAGGCGATTCTGCGTACCGAACAAGCCGTGTTCGACGCCTGCTGTTATGTGGAGCGGAATCCCGAGTTGTGGCGATGGGACCCGATGAGAAGCGACCAGCAGTCGGCGGCCCGCTCTTGGACCGGGGTCGTGCGCGACAGGTTCGCTCATGGGTACCTCGCTCGTGGTGCGCATGGTGATGCCACGTTCCAAGGTGGGTGGGGATCTGAGGTTGGTGTGTCCCCGATGGGTAGGGGCGGGGCTTGCCCCGCCCGCAGCGCATCACGCCCGACCCGACGATCACCTGCAGGCGCGAGGCGGTGTCT
>JAHEDH010000176.1 GCA_024641285.1 bacterium
CGGCGGGCTCTTCATCCGGGATGGCTGGATCGAGCAGGTGGGTGCCACCGATGAGCTCCCGACTGCAGCCGACGAGGTGGTGGACCTGCCCGGTCACGTCGTCGCCCCCGGAATGGTCAACACCCACCATCACCTCTATCAGACGCTCACCCGGGCGATTTCGGGAGCTCAAGATGCGGGGCTCTTCGACTGGCTGAAGAAGCTGTATCCGATCTGGGCGCGCATGACGCCCGAGCATGTGGCAGTGTCCACCCAGGTCGGGTTGGCCGAACTGGCTCTGTCGGGGTGCACCACCTCGTCGGACCATCTGTACCTCTTTCCCAACGGCAGCCGCCTCGACGACCAGATCGAGGCTGCGCAGAGCGTTGGTCTGCGTTTCCACGCGGCCCGGGGGTCGATGAGCCTCGGCGAGAGCGACGGAGGCCTTCCGCCCGACTCGGTGGTCGAAGACGAGGCCACGATCCTGGGTGACACACAGCGGGTGATCGAGGCGTTCCACGATCCGGCACCGGGGGCGATGGTGCGGGTGGTGGTCGCCCCCTGCTCGCCGTTCTCGGTCACCACCGACTTGATGCGCTCGTCCGCCGAGCTGGCTCGGTCGCTCGGGGTGACCCTGCACACTCATCTGGCGGAGACCATCGACGAGGAGGAGTTCTGTCTCGAGACGTTCGGCCTCAGACCACTCGACTACGCCGAGTCCGTCGGATGGTTGGGTGACGATGTGTGGTTCGCCCACGCGGTGTGGATCGACGGACCGGGCGTCGACCGCATGGCAGCCACCGGAACCGGGCTCGCTCACTGCCCGAGTTCCAACATGCGCCTCTCGTCCGGGATCGCTCCCGTGCGGTCCTACCGTGACGCCGGTGTTCGAACGGGGCTTGGAGTCGACGGATCCGCATCCAACGACGGCAGCCACATGCTGGGCGAGGCGAGACAGGCCTTGCTTCTCGCTCGCCTCGCCTCCGCTCCCACCCCGACCGAGCCGCCCGGGCCCGTCATGCCGGCTCGTGAGGCGCTGGAGATCGCAACCCTCGGCGGCGCGTCCGTGCTGGGACGAACCGACATCGGCTCACTGGAGGTCGGCAAGGCCGCTGACTTCTTCGCCGTCTCCCTCGACCGTCTGGAGTTCGCAGGAGCACGTCACGATCCGGTCGCCGCGCTCTTGTTGTGCGCTCCCGTGACGGTCGACGAGACGTGGGTGGCCGGGAGGCCGGTCGTTCGACAACGCCGGCTGACGACGCTCGAAACCGGGGAACTGATCTCCCGCCACAACCGGTTGGCCGCCGAGCTTCTGGGTTGAACCCCGCATACTCCGGGACTGTCAGGGGCCGGCGATGTCCTGAGGTCGCACCGGGATTCGGGTCGAGGCCCTGCCGGTTGTGGCCCTGCCGGTTGTGGCCCTGATCGCCGGGGACCGCCGTCGAGGTGTACCTGGCTTCCCCGCGTCTCAGGAGAAGGGCTTCGAGAGCAAAGCCGTGACCTTGGTCTCTGGCCCGCCGCCGGTCGTGGGCACAGGCTGGGCACGGAGATCGCCGAGGTCGACAGACGGCTCACTGCGTCTGGGAGCAGGTCGATTCTGTCTACACGTCGAAGGAGAGGTGACGACATGCCCCTGACGCAGATCCAGGCGTTTCACCGGCCCGACCACATCGAAGGCGTGTGGCACCTGCTCCAGGAGGGTCCCGGAGTGCGCCTGATGGGTGGCGGAAGCGAGCTGGCCATTCGGTGCCCGTCGGAGGTGCGGGTCCTCGTCGACCTTGCACACGTCGGGCTCGATCGGATCGAGGTGGCCGATGACGGATCGATCACGTTGGGTGCGATGGTCACCCTGACCGACATGATGGAGCATCCGGAACTGCGTGCACTTCCGTCTGGCGTCGTGCAGGAGATGATGGTGCACGTCGGTTCGCCGCTGTTGCGGAACGCTGCATCGATCGGTGGGCACCTGGCGCGTGGCTGGTTGTCGGATGTGATCCCGGTGCTGTTGGTGCTGGACGCATCGGTCGAGCTCTTCGACGGCGAGTACCGGACCGCCACCCTCGACCGCTACTACCGGGACGGCATCAACGATGGACTCCACATCCTCACCGCCATCACGATTCCACCCGCATCGAATGGCCAGGCCGCGGCCTTTCTCCGCTTCTCGCGCTCCGCCTACGACCATGCGCTGGCGAACGCCGCCTGTCTCGTCGACCTCGAGGAGGCCCATGTCGGCACGGCCCGCATTGCGCTGTCGGGCGGATTCCGGGCCGCCACCCGCCAGCCGGCATCCGAGTCACAGCTTGTCGAGAGCGGATTGACCGAGGCGGACATCGCCGCGGCGGTGTCCGTGTTGGAGATCGATGCGCACTCCGACTGGCTCGCGTCGGCGGAGTACCGGTCACACTTGGCTCGAACCCTCGTCGGCCGGTGTCTCCACCTTGCTCGTGAGCGTGCGGGAGGTGGATCGTGATCATCCGCTTCCTACTCGACGGCTCGTCGACGGAGATCGACGTCGAGCCCGGGACGACCCTGCTCGAAGCCCTCCGCAGTGTCGGAGCGACCTCGGTGAAGGACGGGTGTTCGCACGGCGACTGCGGGACATGTGCCGTCCTGGTCGACGGGCGAGCGGTTGCCGCCTGTCTGCTGTTCGCAGCACAGGTCGATGGGTCCTCGATCGAAACGGTCGCCGGCATGGCGGGAGACGAGGGGCTCCACCCATTGCAGTCCGCCCTCCTCGATGCCGGTGCCGTGCAATGCGGATTCTGCACTCCCGGGATCCTGCTCACTGCGCTGGAGTTGCTGAAGAACAACCCGAAGCCGAATGAGCTCGAAGTCCGCCAGGCGCTTGCGGGGAACCTGTGCCGGTGCACCGGCTACGTGAAGATCATCGAAGGGGTGTTGCTCGGGGCAGACCGGCTCGCCGGTGCCGAGGGAGGTTCGTGATGGGCAAGTTCACGGTCGTCGGAACCAACGAGCGGAAGGTCGATGGTCGAGCCCTGGCAACCGGCCAGCCGGTGTTCGTTGGAGACATCCCGCCGCGGCAGGGCCTGCTCCATCTTGCTCTGCTGCACAGCCCACATGCTCACGCGTTGATCAAGTCGATCGACACGTCGCGTGCCCAGGCGCTCGAAGGAGTGGCCCTGGTCCTGACCCATCTCAACACCCCCATCGTGCGGTACACGACGGCGGGGCAGGGTCACCCCGAGCCGTCGCCCTACGACACACGGATGTTCGACACCAAGGTGCGCTTCGTGGGCGACCGGGTTGCCGCCGTTGCCGCCGACTCCGAGGAACTCGCTCGTCGGGCCTGTGAGCTCATCGATGTGGAATACGACATCCTGGAACCGGTCCTGTCGCTCGACGAGGCGATGGCAGACGGTGCGCCGGTCATCCACGACGAGGACGATGCCCTCGATGTGTGGGCGGCAGAACGCAACTGTGCGTCACACGTGGTCGCATCGGCCGGCGACGTCGGAGTCGGTTTCCCCGAATGCGACGCGGTCGTGGACGTGACGTGCGAGACGCAGTACGCCCAGCACGTACCTCTCGAGAACCACATCGCCACCACGTACCTCGATGAGGACGACCGGCTGGTGATCGTCTCCAGCACGCAGGTCCCGTTCCACGTCCGCCGGATCATTGCCAGGGTGATCGACGTTCCGGTGCATCGCATCCGTGTCGTGAAGCCTCGAATCGGGGGTGGATTCGGTGTGAAGCAGGAAGTGCTGATCGAGGATCTGCCTGCCCTGGTGACCATGCGGACGGGCCGTCCGGCGGTGCTCGAATACGACAGAGCCCAGGAGTTCGTCTCGGCTCGCACCAGGCATCCGATGCGGGTGCGGGTGAAACTCGGCGCGAAGCGAGATGGGATCCTGCATGCGATCGAGATGGAGGTGTGGTCGAACACGGGCGCCTACGGGGCCCATGGGTTGACGGTCCTCTCGAACGTCGGCTCGAAGACGCTTCCGCTCTACAACAAGGCGCCTCACGTGAGATTCTGGGGCGAGGCGTACTACACCAACCTGCCGGTGGGCGGCGCGTATCGCGGGTACGGGGCCACCCAGGGCTACTTCGCCCTCGAAACGGCGATGGATCGTCTCGCCTCCGAGTTGGGGATCGATGCTCTCGAGCTTCGCCGTCGCAATCACATCCGCACGGGCGAGACCTCGCCGATCTTCGCCGCCCTCGGGGAGGGACGCGAGGGAGTCGAGCAGACGATCACCTCGTGCGAGCTCGAGTCGTGCATCGACATCGGCGCCGACCGCATCGATTGGGGAGCCAAGCGAGGCCTGCGGCGCAGGGAAGGCGACTGGGTCCACGGAGTGGGCATGTCGATCCACATGCAGGGCTCCGGCATCCCGCTGATCGACATGGGAGCCGCCTCGTTGAAGTTGAACGACGACGGCTCGTTCAACCTCGCCGTCGGCGCCACCGATCTCGGGACGGGATCCGACACGATCCTGGGACAAATCGCGGCGGAGGTGCTGGGCGTCCCACTCGAGAAGATCATCGTGCGTTCATCGGACACCGACCTGACCCCGTTCGATGTCGGCGCCTACGCCTCCTCGACCACCTACGTGTCCGGGATGGCGGTCCAGCGTGCCGCCCACGACGTGGCCAGCCAGATCAAGACCGTGGCAGCGGAGATGCTGAAGGTCGAAGCGAACGAGGTGGAGTTGGCCAACGAACGGGCCGGACCTCCCGAGGGTGACTCGGTGAGCCTGTCCCAGGTGGCGCTCCGGAGCCTGTACGGCGAGAACCAACGACAGATCGGGGCGCTGGCATCGTGTGTCCCCGAGTTGTCGCCGCCTCCCTTCCTCGCCGCGTTTGCCGAGGTCCGGGTGGACGTGGTGACCGGGAAGGTAGAGATCGTCGACTTCATCGCGACCGTCGACTGTGGAACGGCCATCAACCCCCAGCTCGCAGAAGGACAGGTCGAAGGGGCGGTCGTCAACGGCATCGGCTACGCCCTGATGGAGGAGATGGTCTTCGACGGCTCGGGACGGTGTCGCACGACGGATCTCGGGCGGTACAAGATCCCGAGCATCAGCGACGTTCCGCCGCTGGAAGTGGTGCTGGTCGAGTCATTCGAACCGACCGGTCCCATGGGGGCGAAGTCCGTGTCCGAGATCGGGATCAACGCCCCGATTCCGGCCATCGCCAATGCCATCCACGACGCCACCGGAATCTGGCTCACCGAGACGCCGTTCACGGCCGAATCAGTCTGGCGGGCGCTGAACGGTCCCGGGTCGTGACCGTCTGAGCCCCGCTCATCGCCCGACCGCCTGGGCAGAGTCCATGTGCTGATCACGGATGCAGTGGCTTCGCTTGCC
>JAHEDH010000177.1 GCA_024641285.1 bacterium
TGGGTGGTGGTGGGGCGTCACGTGCTGAGCCATCCGCGGGCGGTGGTCTCCTGGACGTTCTCGGGAGTCTCGCGGGTCAGGCCGGACAGAGCAGTGGGGCCAAGCAGCGCTTGCCCGATCTATCCGACCTGTTCGGACCACACTGAGGCGGTCCGAGAGCGATCGGAGGCCGGCTTCCGACGGCGATTCACCGATCCGAAAGTCGGCCAGCAAGAGAAACTGCGCCCGAGGCAGGAATCGAACCTGCGACCTACTGCTTAGGAGGCAGTTGCTCTATCCCCTGAGCTACTCGGGCGGGGATGCCACCATGAAGATCGACGGTTTGACGACTTCAAATGGTGCCAGTCGCACCGTGAAGGCAGCGCGTTCAGGAGAATAGCCTCCGATGCAACCCCATTCGGGCGGCTGCTGCTCTGGCAACGAGAATCCACATGACATCGCGATGTCTTTCGATCCGCAAGGGCGCCGTCTCGCCGCAACCTGAGGCACCGGAACCGGGCGCTCTCATCGTTGACAGGGGGCAATCCTGCCGCAGGAGTCGAGAGTGTCGAAGGCGCACGGGATTCGTGGATTGAATGACACGAGGGCTCGGAGGGTTGAGCTCTCGGGCCTCTGCGCTTCGTGCGTTTCCGAACCTGGCGGACGACGTCTTCCATGTGTCCAGCCCGGGAGACCCGGACTGCATCGGGACCAACGTCACTAGGAACTCCCTGTTCGGCGTCCCAAGCTGTCGAGAGACCACCGTCGGGAGAAGGAATGCGCAGTTTTATGGGACGCGACATCCTGTCGCTGAACGGATTCGAGCGCGCCGAATTCGAGCACGTCTTCGCAGTTGCCGACCGGTTCGAGCCGGTCCCTCGCGAGCGGCGCCGACTCGACCTGCTGAAAGACAAGATTCTGGTGAGCGCCTTCTTCCAGGCGTCCACCAGAACGAGACTCGCCCACGAGTCTGCGATGTTGCGGCTGGGTGGCGCAGTCACGGGGTTCGCAGACCCGAAGATGACCCGGGCCGGCGACTTCTATCAGGAGAGCATCAAGGACACCGTCCGGATGCTCGAGTACTACGGGGACGTGATCGTGATGCGCCACCCACAGGAGGGTGCGCCGCACGAGGCGGCCCGTTGGGCGTCCATCCCCATCATCAACGGTGGAGACGGCTGGGGCGAACACCCCACGCAGGTCCTCACCGACCTGTACACGATCACACGTGAGCTGGGAGGCGTCGACGGCAAGACATTCGTGGCCGTGGGTGACTGGCGGATGCGCACAATGCACTCTCTTGCCTACGCACTCACTCAGTTCGACACCAAGTTGATCTACATCACCCCCGACGAGTACGTGCCCGACGACAGACTCGTCAAAGAGGTTCAAGACCGTGGCCTGCACATCGAGCGGGCCGAACACGTCAACCAGGTGATCGACCAGGCCGACATCGTGTTCATCGAGCCCGTCGTACAGCCCGACTACACCAAGGGGAGGGACGAGCGCGGCCGGGAGGTAGCCAAGACACCGGCCAACTACGTCGTTGACAATGACGTGCTCGCCCACGCGAAGTCGTCTTCGATCGTCATCCACTCGTTGCCCAGGATGGACGAACTGCCTGCGACGGTCGATGGGACCCGTCACGCTCGGTACTGGCAGGAGGCCTACTACGGGGTCGTGATGCGTATGGCCCTGCTCGCTCTCGTGTTGGGAGCGGCAGAATGATCACCGGGCTTCGCGGCCGTGACATGATCACGACCCAGGAGTGGACCACAGAGGAGCTCGACACCGTGCTCGAGGTCGCCAAACGGCTGAAGATGGACCGCGCGATGGGCGTCCCGCATCCGGTGTTGCGGGACAAGGTCCTGGCGATGTTGTTCTTCTTCTCATCCACCCGCACCCGAGCCAGCTTCGAGGCGGGCATGGCCCAGCTCGGCGGGCACGCCCAGTTCATCGAGTCCAAGTCCACCCAGATCGCCCACGGGGACACCGCCAAGGAGATCGGCGTGATCCTGGGCCGGTACAACGACGGCATCGCCATCCGCCAGGTGGATTGGGGATCGGGCAATTCCTACATCCGGGACGTCGCCGAGGCCTCGCGTGTTCCGGTCCTCAACATGCAATGCGATCGGTATCACCCGTTCCAGGCACTCGCCGATCTGTTGACCATCGTCGAGAAGAAGGGCGACCCCAGGGAGGTCACGCTGGACGTGAGCTACGCCTATGCGTCCAGCTACCAGAAGCCTCTCTCGGTTCCGCAGAGCCTCATCTTGCTCGCCACCCGATTCGGCATGCAGGTTCGCCTCGCTCGCCCACCCGAGTTCGCACTCATGCCCGATGTCGTCGAGAGCGCCCGGGCCAACGCCGAGTCGGCGGGAGGCTCGTTCGAGGTGACGGAGAGCTTCGAGGATGGCATCCGTGACGCCGACGTCGTATACGCCAAGTCCTGGGGGGCGATGCTGACGACCACCGACGAAGGCGAGTCGGCTTCGATCGGCGCTCGATACCAGGACTGGATCATCGATGAAGACCGGATGGCCTTGGCCGGCCCCAACGCCATCTACATGCATCCACTCCCGGCGGATCGCAACATCGAGGTGACCGATGCCGTGATCGATGGTCCTCAGAGCGTCGTGTACGACCAGGCCGAGAACCGGCTCCACGTCCAGAAGGCGGTCATGGCCCTCACCATGTGAGGGTCTCACCGGGTATGAAAGGAACACCAATGCCACGCGCTGTGGTGGCCATAGGCGGTAACAGCCTCATCACCGACTCCAAACACAGGACGGTCCGAGACCAATACCTCGCGGCCGCCGAAACCGACCATCACATCGCAGCGATGGTCGCCGGGGGATGGGACATCGTGATCACGCACGGCAACGGTCCCCAGGTGGGCTTCATTCTGCGTCGGTCCGATCTGGCCCGTCACGAGTTGCACGAAGTCCCTTTGGACGTGTGCGTAGCCGACACGCAGGGGGCGATCGGCTACCTCCTTCAACAGAATCTCCTCAAGGACTTCCGACGGCTGGGCATCGACAAATCGGTCGCCACCGTCGTGACCCAAGTGGAGGTGGCCTCGGACGACTCGGCGTTCACGACGCCGACCAAACCCATCGGGTCGTTCCTCACAGACGCGGAGGCTCGCGACCGTCATGAACGCGAAGGCTGGGACGTAGCGGAGGATGCCGATCGCGGATGGCGTCGAGTCGTGGCTTCCCCTGCACCCGTACGGATTGTCGAGATCGATGTCATCCGACATCTCCTCGACGGCGGTTTCGTGGTGATCGCCGCGGGCGGCGGCGGCATCCCTGTCGTGGCCGACGAAGTGGGCGATCTCACCGGCGTGCCGGCGGTGATCGACAAGGATCACGCATCGGCCCTTCTCGCAAACGATATCGGCGCGGAGCTGTTGCTGATCTCAACCTCTGTCGAGCAAGTGGCGCTCGACTATGGGACCTCGGACCAGCGGTTCGTCACCGACCTGAGTCTTGCCGACGCCAAGCGGTATCTCGCGGAGGGTCGCCATTTCAAAGCGGGTTCGATGAAGCCGAAGATCGCGGCCGTCATCGACTTCCTCGAGGGCGGGGGCCGGCGGGCCATCATCACCACTCCGGGGAACATCGAGTCCGCGCTCGTCGGCGACGCCGGGACGCACATCACTGCCTGACGAGCACAGGTGGCTCGTTCCACGACAGGGATGGTGCCGACGCCCAGCCTGGTGTGCCCATTGACGACATGTCCGGCGCTCTGCACGAGGTAGCCTGACCGAGTCTGACCAATCGCGGCTCACCTCAGCACGAGTCCGGCCGCCCCGGAAGTGCAACGCAGAAGTGTCTCCGAGGTACCGCGCGGGTCGGGCGAAACCCACCGGAGGTTGACCACCGATGAGCCGTATCCTCACCCTCGCCGCCGCCCAAATGGGCCCTGTGCAGCGCGATCACACTCGCGACGATGTCGTGGAGCGACTCATCCATCTGCTGCGCGAGGCTGCGGAGCGAGGAGCGAATGTCGTCGCGTTTCCTGAGCTGGCATTGACCACCTTCTTTCCACGTTGGCATGTGCCGCTCGAAGAGGCTGAGCACTACTACGAGACGGAGATGCCGAACAGGTTCACCAAGCCGCTCTGGGACGAGGCCGCTCGGCTCGGTGTCGGATTCTCGCTCGGATATGCCCTGAGACAGGATGACGGACGACGCTTCAACGTCTACCACCTGGTCGAGCGGGATGGCCGAACCGTTGGGGTGTTCCGGAAAGTCCACATCCCCGGACACGCGGAACACGAAGAATGGCGGGATTTCCAGCACGCCGAACGGCACTATTTTGAACCGGGGGACGACTTTCCGGTGTGGCGCGCCTTTGGCGGCCTGGTCGGAATGGCCATCTGCAACGACCGGCGCTGGTCCGAGACCTATCGGGTGATGGGGCTCCAGGGTGTGGAGGTGATCTTCATCGGCTACAACACGCCGCTTCATTACGCACCCGACCCGACGCAGAATTCGCTCCAGGCGTTTCACAATCACCTCGTGATGCAGGCCGGGGCGTATCAGAACGGCACATTCGTGGTGGGGGTGGCCAAGGGCGGATTCGAGGAAGGTGTCGAGTCCCTGGCGCAATCGGTGATCCTCGCACCATCGGGACAAATCCTCACCCAGGCCGTGTCCACCGGTGACGAGGTCATTGTGGCTCGGGTCGATCTCGATCTCACGAACTCGTACAAGCAGACGCTCTTCGACTTCGACACCTACCGTATTCCGCAGGCCTACTGGCGCATCGCCGAGCAAAAGGGCGTCGTGCCGCCGCCCTGAGGATCCCAACTGAACGCTCGCCACCGGCCGGCCGTTTGGTTCAGGACCGTAAATGGCGAGGGAAGTGGTGACCACGACCGATCCTCATCACCGCTTCTCCGGGTGCACGTCGGTCAACACGAGGTGCTCGTGAACCGGTGGCCTGCGCCACGGCCCAGACCCGATTCATCCGGTCCCGTTCGACGCATGTCTCCTACACCGAAAGGGCTCAAGCTTCGCTTCCCAAGTCCGATGAATCACACATGGGTAATCACATTGGTGTCATTCGCTGTAGTTCTTGTGATCGCAACGCGTCGCTTGTGATCCACGGCATGTACATGTGTTCGACGCACGGGTTGATCGTTGTCCTCGAGCAACTGGAGGCTCCGTCGGCCGTGCCAACCGCATGAGCCGACTCGGGATCGGCCGCGGTCAGCCCGTGAACCGGAAGGGCCGCGGTGTCGAGAGCTCGGATCGAGCCGTCAGGAGCTGTCTTGAGCCGCGGCGCGGCGAAAGCCTTCGAGG
>JAHEDH010000053.1:0-14392 GCA_024641285.1 bacterium
CTCCGTGCCATCGGCGGCAAGGAGGTCACCAACCTCCAGCAGATCGCATCCCCTCGGACGCTCTACGACGATCCCACCAACCTGTTCGTCGCAGGGTTCATCGGCTCTCCGTCGATGAACTTCGTGTACGGAACCGTCGAGGGCGAGGGCGATCGCGTCTTTGCGACCTTCGCCGGCTCGCGCGTCGAGGTCGACAGGGCACGGGTCGCCGAACGTCAGACCCTTTCGAACTTCAAGGGCAAGGAGATCGTGATCGGTCTTCGTCCCGAGGGGTTCGAGGTCAAAGAGGCTGCCAGCTCCGACATGATCGTCCAGGATCGGACGATCGATGTCGAGGTCGGCCTCGTCGAGCAGCTCGGATCGGAAGCATTCATCCACTTCGAGCTCCCTTCTCGGCCGGTCGTGACCCCCGAACTGCAGGAGTTGCTCGAGGACGAGGGCACCGACATCGACACTCTGGGCGACAAGTCCAAATTCACGGCACGCGTCGACCCTGATCTCACACCGAAGCCGGGGAGCAAGGCGACCTTGGTGGTCGACACGACGAAGATGCACTTCTTCGACCCCGAGACCGGCTTGGCGATCACCTAGCGGACTTCGTCCGTGGCTGTCAGCTTTCGGCTGTCAGCTTCCGGCAAATGAATCATGCGATCGACCGCCCCTGACACGGGGCGGTCGATCTCGTTTTCCATGACCGATGACCGATGACTGTCGGAGTCTTGCGACGGACGGGCGCGCCGTCGGACCTCCTCGCTACGATCGCGTCCATGATCTCCATGAAAACGCTGGGCGAGGTCGATCCCGAGATCAAAGGTCTCGTCGCCCGCGACCTCCAGCGCCAGAACAGCCACATCCACCTCATCGCCTCGGAGAACTTCACCTCACCGGCGGTGATGGCCGCCTCGAGTTCGGTGTTCACCAACAAGTACGCCGAGGGCTATCCCAACAAGCGGTACTACGAGGGCTGTCAGGTCGTCGACGAGATGGAGACGCTGGCCATCGATCGAGCCAAGGCGCTGTTCGGGGCGGCACATGCCAACGTGCAGCCGCACTCCGGCTCGCAGGCCAACATGGGCGTGTACCTCTCGTTGATGGATCCAGGTGACACGATCCTCGGTATGCGGCTCGACCAGGGCGGTCACCTGACCCACGGTTCACCTGTCAACTTCAGTGGCCAGTACTACCAGATCGTCGCTTACGGTCTCCACCCCGAGACCGAGCGGATCGACATGGATCAGGTTCGGGCGCTTGCACTCGAGCATCGCCCAAAGGTGGTGTTGGCGGGGTACTCGGCGTACTCGCGGCATCTCGACTACGAGGCGTTCCGGTCGATCGCCGATGAGATCGGCGCCGTGCTGCTGGTCGACGCCGCTCACTTCATCGGATTGGTCGCCGGGCGAACGGTCCCGAGCCCGGTTCCGTTGGCCGACATCGTCACCGCCACCACCCACAAGGCACTGCGCGGACCGCGAGGTGGAATGATCCTGTCGTCGGCGGAATACGCCAGCGTGATCGACAAGGCCATCTTTCCCGGCGGGCAGGGCGGCCCGATCGAGAATCAGGTGGCCGCCAAGGCGGTCGCCTTCCACGAGGCCTCCCAACCCGAGTTCTCGGAATACACCGATCAGATCGTGAAGAACGCTTCGGCAATGGCCGACCACATGCTCGAATCGGGCGTCCGGATCGTCTCGGGTGGAACCGACAACCATCTGTTCCTGATGGATTTGAGGTCGATCGATGAAGACCTCTCTGGGCGCGATGCCGCCAAGATGCTCGACCGGATCGGAATCACACTCAACTTCAATTCGATCCCGAACGATCCGCGGAAGCCGTTCATCACCAGCGGTCTCAGGATCGGAACGCCGGCGATGACCACCCAGGGGATGACAGAGGCCGAGGCGACCGAGACGGCGCGTCTCATCGTTGCTGCCCTGCGCTCCCACTCCGACGAGGATGCATTGACCAAGCTCGCCGGCGAGATCGCCGTCCTCGCCGCCAAGTTCCAGCCCTACCCCTCCGACTGGGCAGGCCACCTCTCGTAACGACACTCCCCGAAGCGCGACACGGTCTTCTGCAACTGCGCGGGGGCATCAACACGGTGTTCCTCACGGAGTGGGGAAAGGTCCCTGCCGGCGAGGAACGAGCCGGGAGGCTAGGGGGCAGCATCCGCGGCGGGACCGGAATCTGAGGAGAGCTGTGGTCGCGTGGCCCCCCTACCCGCGAGCGGGTCCCTTCCCCCAGCAAGCTGGGGGACATCATCATGGTGTTCCCCACGCAGTGGGGAAAGGTCCCTGCCGGCGAGGGACGAGCCGGGAGGTAAGGGGTTTCAAGAGCACTGTTCATTTAGGCGTGGGGGGCGTGTCCTGGCTATGGTTCCGGGCACCGGGCCCCCAGACCGAAGACTCACGCCACGATGAACGACGACAGTCCACACGAGCAGGTCCGATCGGCCATCACGGTTGGATGGATGGAGGGCGGTTCCTTCTTCGGTTCAATCCTCTCAGGCACGCTGCTCGGCTACTTCGCAGACAAGTGGTTGGGCACCGATCCGTGGCTCGTGGTCACCGGCATCCTGCTCGGCACCTATTCGGGCTCGCTCCGTGTCTGGCATTACTCCAAGAGGATGCTCCAGCGATGAATGGCGCGCCCGCAACCTCCGATCCGCGACTCGGGACCACGCCGGTCGAGGCGGTCATCGCCAAGCACACGGTGGCTCGACTCGTCTGGATCGGTCCGATCCTGATCGCTGCGTTCGGTCTCGTTCGCGGATGGGACGGCGTGATCGGCGCTTCGCTGGGGGTTGCGGTCGTCGGACTCAACTTCCTTGTGGCCGGTGTGATGCTTTCTGTGGCCCTGAGAATCTCGCTGGCGATGTATCACGCTGCCGCATTGTTCGGTTTTTTCCTCAGGCTTGGGCTGCTGATGGCCACGATGTTGCTCATCGTGCAGTTCTTCGACATCGACAGGGTGGCGTTTGGGATTTCGGCGGTGCTTGCCTATATCGTGTCGCTCATACTTGAGTCCGTGGCGGTTGCACGCGGGAGAGAAAGGGATTTGGATTGGACCAGTTGATTCTCGCGCTCGAGGAATGCGACTTCGTCAACGAGCCCGTTTGTGTGCCGGGGGACGTCGCAGATCTGTTCGTGTTTCCGAACATCGTCGGTCAGGTCAACCGAACCGTCTTTCTCATCTTCCTGGCGGCGGCGATCGTCATCGCCCTGCTGTACTTCGCGTTCCGCCGGCCCAGCCTCGTTCCCACCAAGTTCCAGGCCGCCATCGAGTCGCTCGTCGGCGTCGTTCGCAACGACATCGCCGTTGGGATCATCGGCCCTGACGGCATCAAGTACTTCCCGTACCTCCTCTCGATCTTCCTGTTCATCCTCGTGGGCAACCTTTTCGAGATCACCCCGCTGGTCAACTTCCCGATCACCAGCCGGATGGCCATCCCGCTGTTCCTCGCACTGGTGACCTGGGCCATCTTCCTGGTGGTGGGCATCCGCAAACAAGGCTTGAAATATTTCGGTGAACTGCTCTGGCCGCCCGGGGTACCGACCGGTCTGAAGCCGCTCGTCGGTGTCATCGAGTTCGTGTCGACCATCCTCGTCCGTCCGTTCTCGCTCGCAGTCCGGTTGTTCGCCAACCTCGTTGCCGGCCACGTCATGCTCTCGCTGCTACTGGTCACCGGCTGGATCTTCATCTCGAACCTCGTGACGAACTATGGCGAGATCGGGCTCAAGGGGATCGCCGGCTTCGCGTGGTTCGGCCTCGGTTTGGGTATCTGGGTGTTCGAGCTCCTGGTGGCGATTCTCCAGGCGTACATCTTCACCCTGCTTTCGGCGGTCTACATCGAGTCGTCGATCCACCCAGCGCACTGAACGAAAGAATCCCTGAGAACCAGGAGAAAGGAAACAGACACAGATGGACGTAGTACTTGGAGTACTCGCCGTAGCTCAGGTGCTTGCCCAAGAGGCAACCGGGAGCGGCATCACCGGCAGCCTCAACGTTGTCGGATACGGACTTGCGGCGATCGGCCCAGGCATCGGCATCGGCCTCGTGGCCGGCAACGCCGTGCAGGCGATGGCTCGTCAGCCCGAAGCTGCCGGCATGGTCCGCACCACGATGTTCCTCGGCATCGCCTTCACTGAGGCGCTCGCCCTCATCGGCTTCGTGCTCTTCTTCCTGGGTTGATCGCGATGCTGAACGTGATCCTCGCAGCAGAAGAGAGCGAAGGGGGTGGTGGGGCAGACCTCCTGCTTCCCGCGACCCCAGAGCTGATCGCGGGAATCATCGCGTTCGGGATCGTCTTCTTCTTCATCTGGCGCTGGGCCGTCCCGGCCATCAACAAGTCGCTCGAGGAGAGGCAGCGCGCCATTGGTGGGCAGCTCCAAGAGGCCGAGAAGACGAAGGCGGAGGCCGACGGTCTGCTCGCCGACTATCGGGCGCAGATCGCTGAGGCGAAGGCCAAGCAGAACGAGATGATCGACGAAGCCCGCGCCGAAGCGGAGCAGGTCAAGGCCGACATCATCGCCAAGGCCAACGCCGAGGCGGAGCAGATCCTCGCCCGAGCTCGCCACGATGCCGACGCCGAGCGCTCCCGAGTACTCGTAGACGCGCGGAGCGACGTTGCGAACCTCTCGATCGATCTCGCCGAGCGGGTTGTCGGGGGGAGCCTCGACCGTGACATGCAGCTGGGTCTCGTCGAGCGATACATCCAGGATCTGGAGCGCTGAGTGTCTGAGCGCACTGACGGCTACGCACAGGCGATTCTCGAGTTCGCGAAGGCCGAAGGCGAGCTGGCCCGGGTCGAACAGGAGCTTCGAACGATCGCAGCGGCGATCGACGACAGTGCCGAGCTCCGGTCAGCCCTGACCGACCCGGCCGTTCCCAGCAGTCGGAAGCAGTCCGTCGTCGACGACCTCGTCGCCGGCAGGGTGTCGCGCGTCAGCGCCAACCTCGTTGGTCTGATCGCCGCCCAGAATCGGATCGGGGATCTCGCTGAGATCACTCGAAAGCTCTCCGATCGGATTGCGGCCTCGCATGGCTCACGCCTCGCCGAGGTTCGTTCAGCAGTCCCGCTCGACGGTGCCACCGTGGAACGGCTCACTGCAGCCCTGTCCAAACAGATCGGCTCGGCCGTCGAGGTCAGGACCGTCGTCGATCCTGACATCCTGGGCGGCATCGTCGCCAGGGTCGGAGACACCGTGATCGACGGCTCGGTGCGGTCCAAGCTCGAGTCGCTCCGCCAGACGCTTCAGAAGACCTAGGAAGGACCATGGCAGAATTCACAATCTCGGCCTCGGACATCACCGAAGCGCTGCGCAAGAATCTCGAAGACTGGAAGCCGGAGACCACCGAGGAGACCGTCGGATACGTCACCTCGATCGCCGACGGCGTTGCCCGCGTCGAGGGACTTCCCTCTGTCATGGCCTCAGAGCTGTTGGAGTTCCCCGGTGGGCTCCTCGGCGTCACCCTGAACATCGACGAGACCGACCTCGGTGTCGTGATCATGGGCGAGGCAAGCCACATCGAGGAGGGCGATCCCGTCAAGCAGACCGGGCGTGTGCTGTCTGTACCCGTAGGCGACGCCATGCTGGGCAGAGTCGTCGACGCACTCGGTCAACCGATCGACGGCAAAGGCCCCATCAACACGACGGAGCGGCGCCTTCTCGAAACCCAGGCGCCGTCGGTCGTTCAGCGCCAGCCCGTGAAAGAACCGCTCCAGACCGGCATCAAGGCGATCGACTCGATGACACCGATCGGCCGCGGTCAGCGTCAGCTCATCATCGGGGACCGTCAGACCGGCAAGACCGCGCTGCTCGTGGACACGATCATCAACCAGAAGCAGTACCAGGGCACCGACAAAGAGGTCAAGTGCATCTACGTCGCGATCGGCCAGAAGTCCTCGACCGTTGCCGAGGTGGCCGACGTTCTCGAGCAGGCCGGAGCGATGGACTACACGGTCATCGTCTCGGCTCCCGCTTCTGACTCGCCCGCCCTCCAGATGTACGCCCCGTACGCAGGCTCGGCCATGGGCCAGTACTGGATGTACAAAGGCGAGCACGCTCTCGTCATGTTCGACGACCTCTCCAAGCAGGCCGTGGCCTATCGTGAGATCTCGCTGCTGCTTCGTCGTCCGCCGGGTCGTGAGGCGTATCCGGGTGACGTCTTCTACCTCCACAGCCGTCTCCTCGAGCGCTGCGCCAAGATGTCCGACGAGTTGGGTGCCGGGTCCATGACCGGTCTGCCCGTGATCGAGACGAAGGCCAACGACATCTCGGCCTACATCCCGACGAACGTCATCTCCATCACGGACGGCCAGGTCTTCTTGGAGACCGACCTGTTCTATCAGGGGCAGCGTCCGGCCGTCAACGCCGGTACCTCGGTCTCCCGGGTCGGCGGTGATGCGCAGATCAAGGCGATGAAGAAGATCGCCGGTCCGCTGCGTCTCAACCTCGCCCAGTACCGCGACCTGGCGGCGTTCGCCGAGTTCGGCTCGGACCTCGACGCCGCCTCGCTCGCTCAGCTGGAGCGTGGCCGTCGCGTCGTGGAGATCCTCAAGCAGCCGCAGTTCCAGCCGGTGCCGGTCGAAGAGCAGGTGCTCGTGATCTATGCCGTCACCGAGGGATTCCTCGACCGCATCGATGTCGATCACGTCAAGCGCTTCGAGCTGGGCTTGCGGGAGCACGTCCGCACCCGTCATGCAGCAGTGCTGGAAGGCATCCGCGACACCGGCACGATCGTTGACGACGAGGCGATGCGCGAGGCGATCTCCAGCTTTGTCGAGCGGTTCGACAACGAGTGAGCAGAGTCGATGGCATCAGCTGATCTGAGGGAGACGAGACGACGTATCAAGAGCGTCGAGGGGACCAAGAAGATCACTCGCGCCATGGAGTTGATCGCGGCCTCCCGGATTCCCAAGGCGATCGCCAGGGTGACGGCCTCGAAGCCGTACAGCTCGAAGCTGGTCGAGGTCATCGCCAACGTCGGGGCTGCTTCGGGCGGAGCGTCACACGAACTGCTCGAGCGTCGCGAGGTGGAGACCGTCGGCATCCTGATCGTCTCATCCGACCGCGGGCTGGCCGGCGCCTATGCCACCAACATCATCCGAATGGCGGAGGATTCGATGGCCCGCCACCGCGCGGCTGGGCGGACCGTCGTCCTGTACGCAGTCGGGAAGAAGGCCAAGGCCTACTTCGAGTATCGCAAGTACCGGGTCGAGCGCTCGTGGCTCGGTGTCACCGACACCCCTGGCTACGGTGACGCCCGGTCGATCGCCAACACGGTCATGGACTCGTTCGCCAGCAGTCAGGTCGACTCTGTCGAGGCCTACTACACCCGCTTCGAGTCGGCGCTCACACAGACGCCCACCGGCTACGAGTTGCTACCGATCACGGCACGCCAGTCCGCAGGCGAAGGACCGGCCGTCTCGTACGAGTACGAGCCGTCGCCGGCGCAGATCCTCGATCGGCTGCTGCCTCGATACGTAGAGGCGACGATCTACAGCATGTTGTTGGAGGCGTCTGCCTCGGAGCACTCGGCGCGCCGGCGTTCGATGAAGGCCGCCACCGACAACGCAGAAGAGCTCATCAAGACCCTGACGGTCAAGGCGAACCGTGCCCGTCAGGCCGAAATCACCACCGCCATCACCGAGATCGTCGGTGGTGCTGAGGCGCTGGCCGAATGATCGTCGGTTCGAAGATTCTGAAACACTGGAGGAAACGTGGCTGAAGGAACCAACTCGACCGGACGGATCGTCAAGGTCGCCGGCCCGGTCGTGGACGCCGAGTTCGCTCCGGGCGAACTTCCCGAGATCCTGAATGCAGTCGAGATCACATTCACGCTCGAGGGCGAGACCAAGACCGTCCTCGCAGAGATCGCCCAGCATCTCGGCGGCAACAAGGTCCGTGCCATCGCCATGGCCCCGACCGACGGCCTCACTCGCGGCACCCCGGTCGTCGACACGGGCGGCCCCATCACCGTCCCGGTGGGCGACCAGGTGCTCGGCCACATCTTCAACGTGTACGGCAAGGCGCTCGACGCCCCCGACTTGACCTTCGGTGAGCGCTGGCCGATCCACCGTCAGCCTCCGGCCTTCGAGGACGTCGAGCCGCAGCGCAAGGTCTTCGAGACCGGCATCAAGGTTCTCGACCTCATCTCGCCGTACCTCGAGGGTGGCAAGATCGGCCTGTTCGGTGGAGCCGGTGTCGGCAAGACGGTGCTCATCCAGGAGATGATCAACCGGGTCGCCGGCCAGCACGGCGGTGTGTCGGTGTTCGCCGGAGTCGGCGAACGTACTCGTGAGGGAACCGACCTCTTCCTCGAGATGAAAGAAGCCGAGGTCCTCGACAAGACCGCGCTGGTGTTCGGCCAGATGGACGAGCCGCCCGGTGTGCGTCTCCGCGTCGCGTTGTCCGCTCTGACGATGGCCGAGTACTTCCGTGATGTGCAGAACCAGGACGTGCTGCTGTTCGTCGACAACATCTTCCGGTTCACCCAGGCCGGCTCGGAGGTCTCGACCCTGCTCGGGCGTATGCCGTCAGAGGTCGGGTACCAGCCGAATCTGGCCGGTGAGATGGGCTTCCTCCAAGAGCGGATCACGTCGCTGAAGGGCAGGTCGATCACCTCGCTGCAGGCCATCTACGTGCCTGCCGACGACATCACCGACCCGGCTCCGCACACCGCCTTCGCGCACCTCGACGCCACCACCGTGCTCTCCCGACCGCTGACGGCCCTCGGCATCTATCCGGCAGTCGACCCGCTCGACTCCACGTCGCGGGCGCTCGATCCACAGATCGTCGGCGAAGAGCACTACAACGTGGCTTCGGAGGTGCAGAGGATCCTCCAGCGTGCCAAAGACCTCCAGGACATCATCGCCATTCTCGGTATCGACGAGCTCTCCGAAGAGGACCGGCTCGTGGTCGGGCGCGCACGAAGGATCCAGCGGTTCCTCGCCCAGCCGATGTTCGTCGCCGAGAAGTTCACTGGCCAGGCCGGCATCTACACGCCACTCGAAGAGACGGTCGCCTCGTTCAAGGCCGTGTGCGACGGCGAGATGGACCAGTATCCCGAGCAGGCGTTCTACATGGTCGGTGGCCGCGAGGACGTCATGGCGAAAGCCCGTGAGATGGAGAAGGTCGGAGCCTGATGGCGAAGTCGTTCTCTGTCGACGTCGTTTCACCCGATGCCAGGATGTGGCATGGCGACGCGACGTTCCTCGTCGCCAAGACACCCGAGGGAGAGATCGGCATCATGGCCGACCACGAGCCGCTGATGGGAGCTCTCGTCACGTCGGCAGTGACCGTCGAAGGCACGGATGGAAGCACGACCGTGATCGCGGTGCATGGCGGGTTCATCCAAGTGCTCAACAATATGGTGACGCTGTTGACCGACCGGGCGCAGATCACCGAGGGCGGTCGGGAGGCCGCCGTCGAGGCAGCCGCGGTGTTGGCGGCGGAAGAGGCCGCAGCGAACGGCGACGACGCCGAGAGCTGAGTCTTGGGGGCGGGCCGCGGGCCTCGCTTCACATAGGCGCTGAAGGCCTTGGACGGCCGTCGGCCCTACGGGCGCTCCCCGCCGTTGAACTGGAGAACGGGAGAGGGGCCGCCCCACGTGGGGCGGCCCCCCTCGTGTGTTGAGGGCCGTTGGTCTCTTGTCAGCTGTCGCGGGTGATGACGATCGTGGCGACCGGATCGGTCCAGTCGTGAACGTCCGTCAGGAGATCGGCGACTCCTTGCACACCGCCATGTGAGGTGATGACCCCACCCTCGGCGAGCGCCGGGTTGCTGATCCCCGTGCCTGCTTCGCCGGTGTCAGGCGTCTCGGTCAACATCTGGCACGGCGGAACGATGTCGGCGAGATCCTCGGTGTTGATCTCGGTGCCGGCGTCGTAGGCGTCGGCGGTCAGCGAGACGACGTCCCCGACCATCTTCGGCAGGCGGACCGAGTCGATGCCTACGAAACCGTCGTTCGTGCAGATGAGCATCGACGCCCACGAGATCAGATTCGCCCCGTTCGACGAGGTCAGCCTGAATGATCGGCTCTGACCGGGAAGGATCGGGGGTGGTCCGGATGCGGGCAGCGCCACGACCGCATCAGTGATGTGCTTGGCGGCCGTGCTCTCAGTGGCGAATTCGATTGCCGGACCGAGGTTCCCGTTCTCGGCGATTTGCATGATCCCCTCCGACGCCGGCTCACCGACTTCGAACAGATCGACGCTCGGCCGGTGGCTCGCCACCAACGGGGGAGTGAACGGTTGACCTGTCGTGAGGTTCGTGATGGTCACGGTGTAGCTGGCGGTGCTGTCCGCCGAGGCGGGGGCGATCGCCGCCATCGTCAGCGCGGCGGCGCCCACCAGGGCGACGAGGGTCCTTGCTCTCCTCATGATGATCCTCCTACAGATCTCTGGACGCCGGTTGCGCCCGTCCGTGTCCCATCAAACGGGGGAGTTCTGTCGTGGATCTCACGAGGGGCGAAACCGTGGAGAAAGTCGCTCAGATGAGGGCGATCAGCTCGCTGACGTAGCCTGAGCGGTCGAGGCGCACTCGGCCGGCCGATGTGTCGATTATGTGGAGATCGGTCTCGTGGATCAGGAGTGCGACCTGCACCCGGCCCTGCGGCCATCGCCGGCGAATCGGGACGAGCCCTTCGAACTGCGTCACTCCATCGGCTGTGCGGATCTCGATCGAGACGGCGTGCTCGACGTATGCCTCGAGGATGACCTCGAGATAGGTGCGTTGAGTGCGGTCGGCGGCGTCTCTGAGCTTCTTGGCGATGGCGATCGGAAGCGACAGGGTGATGCGCTTCTTGGCATGGTTCTCTCGCAGCTCTGATGGCATTGGATGCTGCCCTCCTCGGTGTCCGATCGGATACTCACGCCACATGTATATGGCATGTATCGACGTGTGAGAGATCGTCTTGAGTGCCGCGATTTCAGAGAGTCTTCTCCCTATGCTCCCGGCCGGTCATACGGGAGCTTCCGATTCCCCATACGGTGGCCGGCTTCTGCAGATGCCATCATCGACCGGGACGTAGAGCAGGGCTGGAAGACGACGAGCACCGACGAATGGTGCGTCGATGATCCCTCTCAAGCCCCGCGATTTGGCGTCGATGAATGAAGCAACTCACCCGATCCCATTGGCCCCCAAGAAAATGATCTCGCCCCCAAGAGAGCCGCAGTCAGCAGGCAAGCCGTTCCTGATGTCTCGCTCACGGCGTTTCCATCTTCTGCTCAGAACGTGGCTCGCCCTGGTCGTCGCAATCTCCTTCGTTCTGGTTCCGGATGCTCGCTCGGCTCAGGCCGTCAACGTCGGTCTGTACGAGCTCGACGGTGACGTCATCAACGGCGTCGCACCCGGCATCGATGCCGTCGACGTCCGGTCCGGCACGAGTGGCGCAATAGCCACGACGGTCGTGAGCGATCCGGTGAACTCGGCCGCCGACATCATGTTCGATTCCGGCGGTGGTGCGTCCACTGCGAAAGACATCGGCGACGTCTCCGAATGGCGTTGGACCAACAAGGAACCCAGTGACAAGCTCGACCTGATCGACGTCCTCGCCGTGCAGTTCGTCGACCCCACCTCCACGGATCCCTACCTGTACATCGGTGCGACGAGGTATGACGGATCGGGCGCATCCACTCTCGGATTCTGGTTCTTGCAGGATCCGGTACAACTCGGATCCGGTGGGCGGTTCAACAGCATTGCGACGGGCGGACCGGCGAGACACGTCGACGGAGACGTGCTGGTCGTGGCGGACTTCGGCGGAACGAACCTCCTCGACATCTATCGATGGGTCGGGACCGGGCCGGTCCTCCAGTCGACGACGACGCTCAGCTGTCTCTCGGCCACTGCCACGACCCCGGCCTGCGGCGTCTCCAACGCCTCAGTGATCTCATCGCCATGGCCGATCGAACAGAAGGGGTACCAGACGAATCAGATCGGCCCTCAGGCTTTCGTTGAACTAGGAGTGAACCTCCGCGCCACTCTCGGGAACAACCTCGGGTGCTATCAGTCCATCGTCGCAACGTCTCGAGCATCCGACTCGATCACCGCGACTCTGAATGATCTCGCGCTCGCCGGTGTATCCACCTGCGCCGTCTCCATCACCAAGTCAGGCCCGGCGAATGCGGTGGCAGGCTCGACGGTTTCCTACACCTTCAGGGTGGCCAACGACGGGATCACACCATTGAGGCTCCGCTCGCTCAGAGACGATGTCATCGGCGACATCACAGCTCAGGCGAGCGCAGCAGGCTGTGACTCGCTCCGTGGAGGACAGACGTGCTCGTTCTCCGTGAACTACACCGTGCCGGCCGCTCGAACTGCCGGCCCCCTCAGAAATACGGTGACGGCCACCTATGAGCCCCCGAACGGACGAACGACTGCGACGGCAACCGCTACCCACATCACTCAGGTGTACCGGCCGGCCGTGACCGTTTCCAAGACGGCCGATGTGGATCCGGTCAACGTCGGCCAGACCGTCACGTACACCTACGTGATCACGAATGCCACGTTGCAGGCGCCCGGTGTCGCCGTTCCGCGGATGACGATCACGTCTGTCACGGACAACCTGATCGGGACCATCGACGTCTCCTCTTGTGGCGCACTCGCCAGTGGTGCTTCGTGCACTGTGACCGCCACAGACGTGCCGAACGGAACCGCCGATCCGCTCGTCAACCGCGTCGACGTGGTCGCAGCGTGGGGCTCGGTCACACGGAGTGCTTCCGCCTCGGAGTCGGTCGATGTGAACAGGAGGCCCGTCGCCTCCGACGACGGCTACACGATCGACGAGGACAGTGTCCTGACCATCGGTGCCCCCGGCATTCTCGCCAACGACTCCGACCCCGACGGTGACCCGCTCTCTGTTCAGCCGGTCGTCGACGCCATCGGTGGCGATCTCACTGTTTCATCGAACGGGGCGCTGACTTTCGATCCCGCCGGGGCGTTCGACCACCTCGCAGTCGGGGAGTCCTCCACCGTTTCCTTCGACTACACGGTCAGGGATCCTGGCGGGCTCACGGCAACCGCCACCGTGTCCATCACGATCACCGGTGTGAATGATCCCATCGACGCCGACCCGGACTCCTACACCGTGGATGAAGGCCAGACCTTGATCGTGCCTGCATCCGGCGTGCTCGCCAACGACTCCGATCCCGACACGAGTGACACTCTGACAGTCGTTTCGTTCGATTCGACGTCGACTGGAGGGGGCTCTTTGGCCGTTGCTCCAGACGGGTCCTTCTCGTACACGCCGACGTCGGGCTTCACCGGCGCCGACAGCTTCACCTACACGGTGAGTGACGGGAAAGGATCATCCGTCACCGAGACTGTCACGATCACCGTGCTGCCTGCGCCGGACGTTGCGATAAGCGATGCCACCATCACCGAAGGCGGCGATCTCGAGTTCGCCGTGAGCCTCTCGCGAGCCTTCAGTGCCGCCATCGATGTGACGTTCGGATCATCCGACGGAACGGCGACCGCAGGAGGCGACTATACGGCCACCTCGGTGACCGTCACCTTCGACGCTGGAGACACAACTGCGACCATCACCGTGCCCACGATCGACGACACGATCGACGAGCCGGACGAGACGATGACGCTGGGGGTCACCGGTTCCTCGTCCCCGATCGGCAACACCTCCGACACAGGAACCGGAACGATCCTCGACGACGACACGGCTCCCGTCGTGACGGTCTCAGATGCAAGTGCAACCGAGGGGGACGACCTGCTGTTCACGGTGTCGCTGTCCAATCCGTCTTCGCTGGACATCACCGTCAATCTGAATACGGCAGACGTCGAAGCGGTTGCCGGCGACGACTACGCCGCAGGCCCGTATTCCGTGACGATCGCGTCCGGTGACACGTCTGGAACCGTCACGGTCGCCTCTATGGAAGACACCATCGACGAACCTGGAGAGACGTTCACGCTTTCGATCTCGTCGACATCCGGCGGCAGCGTCGGGGACATCTCGGACACCGGTGCAGGCACGATCATCGACGACGACCCGGCCCCATCCGTCACCGTCGGAGATGCCACCATCTCCGAGGGCGGTGACCTGGTCTTTGTGGTGTCGCTCTCCAACCCTTCGTCGTCGCCGATCATGGTGACGCTCGGGACCTCGGGGATCACAGCGACGCCCGGCGCCGACTACGACTCCTCGGCCGTGACCGTCACCTTCGTCGCCGGCGAAACGACCGCAAGTGCCGTCGTATCGACGTTCCCCGACGCGATCGACGAACCCGACGAGACGATGACGCTTGGGGTGACGTTCGTACTGGGGACGGTCGGTGACACGTCGGATACGGGGACGGGGACGATTCTGGATGATGACGCTGCTCCGGATGTGGTGATCGGTGATGTGAGTGTGACCGAGGGTGGGGATCTCGTCTTTGATGTGA
>JAHEDH010000053.1:14492-19623 GCA_024641285.1 bacterium
CGAGTGCTGCGATCACGGTCGATCTGTCCACTGTTGACGGGTCGGCGATTGCGGGCGACGATTACACGGCTACGACCGGCACGGTCTCGTTCGCTGCGGGGGTTACGACGGGGACGTTCACCGTGTCGACCACATCGGACGCCGTCGACGAGCCTGATGAGACGTTGACCGTTTCGGTGACGGGCAGTACTGGGACGGTCGGTGACACGTCGGATACGGGGACGGGGACGATTCTGGATGATGACGCTGCTCCGGATGTGGTGATCGGTGATGTGAGTGTGACCGAGGGTGGGGATCTCGTCTTTGATGTGACGCTGTCGAATCCGTCGAGTGCTGCGATCACGGTCGATCTGTCCACTGTTGACGGGTCGGCGATTGCGGGCGACGATTACACGGCTACGACCGGCACGGTCTCGTTCGCTGCGGGGGTTACGACGGGGACGTTCACGGTTTCCACGACCGGCGACGTTCTGGATGAGCCCGATGAGACGTTGACTGTTTCGGTGACCGGATCGACCGGCACCATCGGCGACACCACCGACACCGGCGAAGGAACCATTATCGACGACGACGGCACACCGTCGGTCGTGATCGGTGATGTGAGTGTGACCGAGGGTGGCGACCTGGTGTTCGCCGTCTCGCTCACCGGCGCATCGGCAGGTGTCATCACCCTCGACCTTGCGACCATCGACGGCACCGCCGTTGCAGGCGACGACTACACGTCGGTGACGACCACCGTCGTCTTCTCGCCGGGCTCGACCGCGACGACGGTCACGGTTCCAACTCGCGGTGACTCGATCGACGAAGCAGACGAAACGCTGACGCTGGCGGTCACGGGGTCGACCGGCACGATCGCCGGCACCTCAGACACCGGTACCGGCACGATCATCGACGACGATCCTGCCCCTGACGTCACCATCGCCGACGCCACGGCGCCCGAAGGGACCGCCATAGACGTCACCGTCACGCTGTCGAACCCATCGTCCGGCCCGATCACGATCGAGATCACCACTTCGGACGACACCGCTACAGCAGGCTCGGACTACACGGCCGGGCCGTACTCGGTGACCTTCCCGGCAGGCGCCACGACGGCAACGTTCAGCATCCCGACGGTCGACGACCTCTTCGACGAACTCGACGAGACGATCGATCTGACGATCTCGGGTTTCACCGGCACCGTCGGTGACACCACGGACACCGGCGTAGCCACGATCATCGACGACGACGGACCGCCCACGCTCGCCATCTCGGACGCTTCGATCATCGAAGGCGGCGACTTGGTATTCGATGTGACGCTGTCCAACCCGGCCGGGGCCGACATCACCGTGACACTCGCAACCAGCGACGGAACCGCAACTGCGCCCGCCGATTACACGGCGACCACCCAGACGGTGACCTTCTCCGCGGGCGCCACCGCTGCGACCCTCACGGTTCCCACGACGAGCGACGCTGTCGACGAACCCGACGAGACGCTCACGGTTTCGGTCACAGCGCGGACCGGTCCGATCGGTGACACTTCCGATACCGGCACGGGCACCATCACCGATGACGACGGCGCTCCCGAGGTCGCGATCGGAGACGTGAGCGTGACGGAGGGCGGTGACCTCGTGTTCGCAGTGACGCTGTCGAATCCGTCCTCGTCGGCGATCACCGTCGACCTGGCCAGTAGCGACGACACGGCCAACGCCGGATCCGACTACACCCACACGACCGGGACCGTCACGTTCGCACCCGGCGACGCCAGCGCCTCGTTCACGGTTCCGACCCTGTCCGACGATCTCGATGAGCCCGATGAAACGCTCACGGTCTCCGTCACGAGCAGCACCGGCACAGTCGGTGACACGTCCGACACGGGTACAGGCACGATCGTCGATGACGACGCCACCCCCGATGTCGTCATCGGCGACGCCTCCGCCATCGAAGGCGGAGATCTCGTCTTCGACGTCACCCTGACCTCCCAGTCGGCCTCTACCCTCACGGTCACCGTCGCCACGTCCAACGGCACCGCGTCTTCACCCGCCGACTACACCGCCACCACGGTGACTCTCACGTTCGACCCCGGTGACACGACCGCAACCGTGACCGTCCCGACCGCAGCCGACACCATGGCAGAGCCCGACGAGACGTTTACGCTGGCGGTTACCGCAACGACCGGCACGGTTGGCGACACGTCCGATACCGGCATCGGCACAATCACGGACGACGACGCTCCGGACATCACCGTCTCCGACGTGACGATCGACGAGGGCGGCGACCTCGAGTTCACGATCGAACTCAGCACGACGGCCTCGATCGACACCGTGATCACCCTCACCACCAGCGACGGCACCGCAGTCGCCGGCACCGACTACACGGGCACGACCGGTCAGGTCACGATCCTGGCCGGTGGTCTCAGCGCAACGTTCACCGTGCCCACGACGGCCGACAGCACGGACGAGCCCGACGAGACCCTCACCGTTTCGATCGTCTCCGTCGACGCCGGGTTCGCCGCCGACATCTCCGACACCGGACTCGGCACAATCACAGACGACGACGGCGCCCCGGACGTCTCGATCAGCGACGCCACGACGGTCGAAGGCGACTACGCCAGGTTCACCGTCACGCTGTCCAACCCGTCGGCAGAAGACGTCGTTCTCACTATCACCCCGGCCGCGGGCACGGCTACCGCAGCGGACGTCGACCTGACCCCGGTGACGATCACCATCCCGGCCGGATTCACGTCGGTCACGTTCGACGTCGCAACGACCCAGGACACCGTCGACGAACCCGACGAGACCTTCGGTGTCTCGATCGCTGCTGTCGCCGCCGGGACCGTCGGAGACACGTCCGACACCGGCACCGGCACGATCGTCGACGACGACCTCTCTCCCACCGTCGGCGTGTCGAACGCCTCGGCCACCGAAGGCGATGCTCTCACGTTCACGGTCACCCTCAGCAATCCGTCATCGGGCGACATCACCATCGTCGTGGCAACTTCGGATGGCACCGCCACCGACCCCGTCGACTACACGTCGCAGTCGACGAACATCACGATCACGGCCGGGTCTACGAGCGCGACCGTCGACGTCGCGACCGTTGAAGACATGACCGCCGAACCCGACGAGACCATGTCACTCGAGATCACCGGCGTGGTCAACGGAACAGTGGTCGACCCCACCGGCGAGACCGGCACCGGCACCATCACCGACGACGACGCCCCGACAGTCAACATCACCGACGTCACCACCACTGAAGGTGACCCGGCGGAGTTCGCGGTGACACTGTCCAACCCGTCGACGACCGATACAGTCCTCGTGCTCCAGCCGACCGGCGGAACCGCCGGCGGCGGGAGCGACTTCGACGCCGGGCCGATCACAGTGACGATCCCGGCCGGCTACACCTCCACCACGGTCGCTGTGGCCACCGTCGAGGACGGATTCGCCGAGCCGACCGAGACCTTCACCCTGGTAGTCGACAGTGTCACCTCCGGCATCGTCGGCGACACCAGCGACACCGGGACGGGCACCATCATCGACGACGACGCCCCCGATGTCGCCATCGACGACGTCACCACCACCGAAGGCGACGCTCTGGTGTTCACCGTCACGCTGTCCAACCCGACGTACGAGACGATCGAGATCGCCCTCACGCCCACAGACGTGACGGCTACCGGGGGAGCGGACTACGCCTCGGGAACGGTGACGGTGACCTTCGCCCCCGGCGACACCACCGCGATCGCCACGATCGCCGGGATCGATGACACGGTCGACGAACCCGACGAGACCTTCACGCTCGCAGTGACCGGATCGATCGGCACACTCGGCGACACATCTGACACCGGCACCGGCACCATCAAAGACGACGACGGCGCGCCGTCGGTGACGATCGGTGACGCCTCGGTTACCGAAGGCGGCAACCTCAGCTTCCCGGTGATGCTCTCCAACCCGTCGTCGGCCGATATCACGATCGTCGTCGCCCTCACCGATGTGACCGCCACGAGCGGCATCGACTACACCGCAGGCTTGGTCGGTGTCACCATCCCGGCAGGCGCGACCTCGGGTACCGCAGTGGTCGCGACCGTCGACGATCCGATCGACGAGCCCTCCGAGACCCTCACGGCATCGATCGACTCCACTTCCGGTGGTGCTGTCGGGGACACGTCTGACACCGGTACGGGCTCGATCGTCGATGACGACGATGCGCCATCCGTGACGATCGGAGACGCCGGAGCCGATGAAGGCGACAGTCTCACCTTCGCAGTGACGCTCTCCAACCCGTCGTCGGAGGCCATCATCGTGACGGTGATCACCACCGACGGCACGGCAACGGACGGCGCCGACTATTCGGGCGGTTCGTTCGACGTGTCGTTCACTGCCGGCGCGACGTCCGGCACGGTGATCGTGCCGTCGATCGAGGACACCGATGACGAACCGGACGAGACCTTCACACTGTCGGTCGCCTCGACGTCGGGTGGCGCGGTCGGATCGACCGCAGACGTTGGAACCGGCACGATCATCGATGACGACCTCCCGACCTTCCCGAACATCTCGATCGGGGATGCCACGGTGACCGAGGGCGGCGATCTGGTCTTCCCCATCACGCTGGACATCCCGGCCGTCGACACGATCCAACTCGAGATCTCGACGGCTGACGTCACGGCGACCGCCGGCGCCGACTACACCGCTACCGCGTCGACGGTCACGATCTCTGCCGGTGACTCCTCCGCCAGCTTCACGGTCGCCACCACGGATGACGCCGACGTCGAGTCGGCCGAGACGTTGACCGCTGCGATCGGGTCGTTCAGCGGAAGTGTCGTGGTCGAGGACGGAACTGCGACCGGCACCATCATCGACAACGATGCGGCGGTCCCAGATGTCGTCATCGGTGATGTCACCGTCTCGGAAGGCGACACAGCCACGTTCACGGTGAGCCTCACGGCCCCGGCTGTCGACGACGTCACCATCACGATTGCGACCGCAGGCGGAACGGCGACCGCTGGAGCCGACTACACGTCCATAACTGCCACCGTCACCATCCTCGCCGGGCAGTCGTCGGCCAGGTTCGAAGTCCCCACGGCCGAGGACACAACCGACGAACCCGACGAGACCTTCTCGGTGGCGATCACTGCCACCACCGGCACACTCGGCGACAC
>JAHEDH010000178.1 GCA_024641285.1 bacterium
TCTTCGTCGATGTCACGCCGCTGCGCCGGTCCCCGGGGTTCCGCTGGCTGTACTCGGGTCTCGCACTCGCCTGGTTCGGGCGCCAGCTCACGGTCGTCGCCGTCCCCTATCAGGTGTATCAACTGACGGGCTCCACGTTCCTCGTCGGCGCTCTGGGCATCGCCCAGTTGGTGCCGTTGCTCCTGACCTCGTTCGTGGGTGGGGCGATCGTCGACTCGGTCGACCGGCGGCGTCTGTTGGTCTTCGCTCAGCTCGCCCTGATGACCACCGCCATCGGATTGGCGTTCAACGCGTCGCTCGATGATCCCGCGGTCTGGGCGATCTTTGCGCTGAGCGGCCTCAACGCCGGGATCTCCGCCATCGACAGCCCTGCCCGTTCTGCGTCGGTTCCGGCCCTGGTCGGGCGGGAGCTGCTTCCGGCAGCACTTGCGTTGACGCAGACCCTCGGCAACATCGCCAAGACCGTGGGGCCTGCCATCGGTGGACTGCTCATCGCACAGACGAGTATGACGCTCACCTTCGCCATCGAGGCGGCGGCCTTCGCCTTCGGAACGCTGTTCATGTTCAAGATCGGAAACCTCGAGCCGGAGGGCGGCGGCCAGCGATTCGGCTGGGAATCGATCAAGGAGGGATACCGTTTCCTGAGGGAGCGGCGGGTCCTGCAGGCCAACTTCGCGATCGACCTCAATGCGATGATCTTCGGCATGCCGCAAGCCCTCTTCCCGGCCATCGGCGAAACCGTGCTCGGCGGTGATGCGACAACCGTCGGTCTGCTCTATGCGGCGCCCGGAGCGGGCGCGCTGCTCGCTGCGATCACATCTGGCTGGGTCGGTCGGATCCAACGCCAGGGCAGGGCCGTCGTGATCGCCGTCATTGCCTGGGGCGCAGCGATCGCCGGCTTCGGGCTGACCCGTTCTGTCATGCTCGCCGTTGCCTTCCTTGCGATCGCCGGTGGCGCCGACGTGGTGTCGGCCGTCTTCAGGAACACGATCCTTCAATTGGCCGTGCCCGACCGCTTGCGAGGGCGGCTCGGCTCGATCCACATCGCGGTGGTCAGCGGAGGCCCCAGACTCGGAGACTTCGAGGCTGGTGCCGTCGCCTCCGTCACCACGCCCCAGATCTCGGTCGTGTCGGGCGGTCTCGCCTGCATCGTCGGTGCGATGCTCATTGCGCGCAAAATGCCCGAACTCCCCAACTACCGCATGGGGGACGAGACCACCGACGCCGTGTAGCCCGAGACTGCCCGGAATCGCGCACAGACCACGTACCCGTCCAACGAGAGAAACCGGTAAGGTCGCCCGGTCCGCGAGAGGGAGGTGTGGTGAGCGTCTGGACGGCTGTGAGCGCGATCGCCGTCGGCTATCTGTTCGGGTCGGTCTCCTTCACTCGGATCCTCGGCCGATGGGTCTTGCCCGACGACGATCTCAGTGGCCTGGAGCTCCAACTCGGCGAGGGGACGCTCCGCTTCGACCGTACGAGCGCATCGCTGATCTCGCTCAAGCGCGGCCCCGGATACGGATGCCTGACCGGTCTGTTGGACATGGCCAAAGCCGTGATCCCGGTCCTCGGCTTCAAGCTGGCGTTCCCGGACCACGACTACGAGTTCTTCGCTGCGGCCGCCGCCGTGGTCGGGCACAACTACCCCGTGTTCCACCGCTTCCGGGGCGGAGCGGGCATGTCCCCGTACCTGGGTGGACTCGCCGTGCTCGACTGGCTTGCCGTCCCCGTGGTCACGCTCTTGGGAGCCGTCACCGGCGCTCTGTTCCGGAACGTCATCATCTCGTACATCTCTGGCGTCATCTGGCTGTTCCCCTGGTTCTGGTGGCGAGGCGCTGGTTGGGAGGCGTTCGCCTACGCGATCGCGGTGAACGTGGCCGTGTGGCCGGCGATCTGGCCGACGATGACCGACTTGAACCGGATGCAGAGAGCGGGCGAGATCGATCGGCGAGAGGCCATGAAGCTGCTGACGAGAGGTCATCCGTCGCTCGACCGCGACAAGTACCTACCCGACTGAACCGTCGTCTTCGGTCCGCGGCAGCGTCTCGATGGTCACCGTGCCGGTGTACCCGTCGACGACAACTGTCGCGCCGTCGGGCAGTCGGGTCGCCTGCGGTACCGACACGACGCACGGGATCCGGTACTCACGAGCGACGATGCTGCTGTGGGAGAGGATGCCGCCCGCCTCGGCGATCACCGCCCCGGCTCGGGCGAAAAGCGGTGTCCACCCGACGTCGCTGAAGGGGATCGCGATCACATCACCGGGCTCCACCCGTGACGAGTCGTCGATGTCGTTGACGACGCGGAGCGTGCCGCGGTGGCGTCCCCGAGATGTCGCAACTCCGGTGACCCGGTCGAGGCCGAGGGTGCCCCGCCCGGCCGGCACGAAGTCGTCACCGAAGATCGTCTCCGGCATCTCGACGTCCTCGAGCTCTGTCATCTCGCCGACCCGCAGGGAGACGATGTCTCTGGGGGAAGGGGCTTTCTTCCCATCGAGCAACGCCGCCTGGAGCTCGTCGAGCTCCAGGAACATGACGTCGTCGGATGAATCGAGGATGTCGCGTTCGACGAGACGACGTCCGACCTCGAGGAAGATCGGCCGGAACAGCCCGTATCCATACGTGTACACGAAGCTGACGTGCTCTCGATGGTCGACGAAGTCACTCGCCCTGCCACGGAGCCACCGGATCGACCGTTGCGCGATCGGTCCGAGATCCCGGGTGGCAGCCCTCCAAGGCACCGCCCGGTGGGTTCCGGTCACCTCGGTGTGGTCGACGGCCATCCTCAGCACCGCGTCCGGCCGCTCCGACCACGGAGGTACGGAGAAGTCGTTGCCGCTGTACGACAGATGGCCGTATTCCTCGAGGAACCTCTCGAGTTCGGGCACGAGGTGCTCGGGCAGCGCGCCGACGCCTCGGGCCCGCACGGCCTCGACGGCCTCGGGGCCGCAGTCGGCGATCAGGGCTCCGAGACGGCCGAGCCCGGGATTCGGGCTGTATGGGTTCGAGGCCCTGCCCAGATCGAGGTCCAGCTCGTCGGGGTCGAGGCCCCGTCTGCTCAGCGATCGACGCACCATGGACGTGTAGCCGTTTGCCAGCAGCGGCGTGACGATGTTGACGTAGGCGGCCCGGGTCGTCACGTCGGCGAGCTCCTCGGCGTGTCGGAAGAGGCCGGAGTCGCTCAGCGCGGGAAGCTCGACGGCAGCGATGTCCGAGAACCGGGCCCGCAGGCGCTCGACCTCGTCCGTGAGACCCCGACCGTATCGAAGCTTCCGCACGAGCGTCGCAGTCATCCGGGGCAAGTGGCGCATCGTGGCGGCGGCGGGTCGGAACGTCGGTTTCCCTTCCGACGGCAATCCGAGCAGCATCTCGAGTCCGTCCCTCGGCATGCCGAGGAGCTCGAAGATCTCGCCGATGGTCCCCATGTCGAAGTACGACCTGTACGCGAATTGCTTGGCGAGCTGATCGGGTCGAAGGTCGTTCGGGCCGATGACTTCGCCGAAGAGGTCGATCCATGCCCGGTTCACGACGGGAACGTTCACGGACCAGACCAGCGGCTTGATCATCCCTGGCATGACCTCCCGCGAGATCCGGTTCGAGTACACCGATACGTGGTCCAATCCGGTGATGGGCCGAACCTGCACCCACCACAGCTCTCGACCATCCCACACCCATTCGAGATCGACCGGCGCAGCAAAGGTGTCGGCGACCCGTCCGGTCTCCGCGGCGATCCGGGAGGCGAGCTGCTCCGTCAGGACGGCTTCGCCTTCCGGTCGCGTGTCCCAGGCCCCCCAACGCTCGATCCATCGTTCCGGCGTGACGCCTTCTCCGACGAGCGCGTCACCTCTCCCACGGACCGCCTCGATGACGATCTCGTTCAGTCCTGTCATGGGGTTACGCGAGAACGCCACCCCCGACACCTCGGGGGAAACCATCCTCTGAACCATCACGGCCATGGCGACCGGCTCGTCGTCCCCCACGCGCTTTCGGTATGCGGCGGCGGCAGGGTCCGAGGCGGAGCGGAGGACGGTGCGAACGGCCTCGACGACCGCATTCGATCCGATGACGTCGAGCACCGTCGAGAACTGGCCTGCGTAGGAGGACTCGAAGCCGTCTTCGACCGCTGCCGACGAGCGGATCGCCCATGGCCCGCTGTCAGGGAGCCAGCTGTCGACCTCGAGCGGATCGTCGAGCGACCCGCCGGCAGGGATGACCCAGGTCTCTGGGACCCTGAACCCGTGATGCAGCAGCCAGAGCACGTGCGTGGCCTTGCCACCCAGTCGGGCGCTCGCCTCGGTGCGATCCGACAGGAGCAGTGGCCCCATTCCGTCCTCCCGATCCCTCCGGTATCCTCTCGCCACGCTGAGTGGCTGGCGGCACATCGTACGAGGGCCGGGGAGGAAATGATGCGAAGAGTTGCGGTACTGCTGTGCGGATACGGCGAGGTCGAGGACTACGACGAGTTCCGGGAATACAACGAGAAATCGTTCCGACTGCTCGTCGCGAAGTCGATCAAGTTCCCCGATTTCTCGATCCCGTGGCTGTCCCGCCGTCTGGAGCGCAGCCAGCGCAAGGAGTGGCACGCAGCGAATCACTACCACTCCCCCCACAACGACATCTTCGAGCGCCAGCGCGCCGGCATCGAAGCGAGTCTCAAGGCGAAGTACGGCGACGACGTGGCGGTGTTCAAGGCATTCAACTTCGTCGAGCCCCATCTACCCGATCAGGTGCTCGAGGAGATCCGAGAGCAGGGATTCGAGAGGATCGTCGTCTACCCGTGGCTGGTGGTGGATTCCGTCTTCACCAGCGGACTCGCGCTCCAGCAGATCAACGAGGCGCTGCATCCCGACGGCTCCTGGGTGAAGGACATCCGCTACCTGCCTTCGTTCTGGGAACGCCCCGACTTCCAGCAGCTCCTGGTCGACCACATCCACGGTGGTGTCTCCCCGCTTCTCGAGCGTCACGTGCCGAGCCAGGTCGGCATCGTCCTCTGCCTCCACGGCTGCCCACTCGAGACGAAGGGAATGGAGACCGGCGTTCGTGAGAGCACCGCCCTCTATTACGCGATGCAGGAGCGGCTGATCGGCCGGTTCCCGTTGATCAGCCCTGGCTGGATGAACCATCCGGTGCCAGGGAAGTGGACCACCCCCGACGTCGATCAGGCGGCGACCAATCTGATCGGGCTCGGTGCCCGCGCGTTGGTGTTCGCTCCGATCGGGTTCGTCACCGAGAACCACGAGACCCA
>JAHEDH010000179.1 GCA_024641285.1 bacterium
CGTTCTCGCGGGCGCGCTGGAGATGAAACCGGATCTGATCCGGCCGGTTCAGGGCGATGAGCGCGCTGATCGTGACGAGGCTCCGGTCGCGCTTGGAGAGACCGGGACGCTCCCACACGTCACCGAAGAGCACCTCGTCGGTCAGATCCACGAACTTCGGCGCGAAATCACCGAATCGCTTGCGGATCGAGGATGGTTCTGGACTCATGATGCCGAAGGCTCCTGTCGTAGGTCCGCTACTCCGGCCGCAGGTTAGACCTCCAGGCCACATCGTCCCTGGCGGACCCCTTCCGGGCAACCTGGCCTGACCGTCGCAGCCAATCGACTCTGACAGGCTCAGAGG
This sequence comes from bacterium, assembly GCA_024641285.1. Lineage (GTDB taxonomy): Bacteria > Actinomycetota > Acidimicrobiia > Spongiisociales > ZC4RG35 > JAHEDH01. The sequence goes on from JAHEDH010000179.1 coordinate 344, forward strand.
CTCGGCGCGACCATGGCCGGATAGACGCTCGAGCGACCAATCACACCGAGGCAGCGACCTCGGACGAACCATCGATTCCGCCGCGATGGTCGTGGTTCGTCGCCGTCTTCGTGGCCGCGGTGGGATGGATCGTCGCACCGGAACCCTGGCCATCCGGTGAAGCAGCGGTCACGATCGAGATCGGCGGCTCAACCACACTCGACGAGAGGGTGGAACTCGGACCGTCGGATCCGATCGCCTTGGAGTCCGACGCCACGCGGATCGAATTCGCCGAGGGCATCCCCGTCGACCGACAGATCGAGGCCACCATCAGCGCTCCTGCCGAAGATCCGGGCTCGGTTCTGATCACCGTCGAACTCCCCGACGGGCGGACGCAACGCATACCCATTCTCAGATACGACGAGGGCACGGGCACCTTCACGGCCTTCCGACGCCCGCCGGTCGGGGTCGCACCGATCCTCGCCCTGCTCGGGTTCGTCGTCGTGATGTGGGTGACCGAGGCGATCCCGCTGTTCGTCACCTCACTCCTCATCCCGGTGGTCATCGTCGTCAGCCAATCCGGATCGGCGAAGGACGCCCTGGCGCCATTCTTCCACCCGATCATCGCGCTGTTCTTCGGCGGGTTCCTCATGGCCGAGGCGATGCGACGCGTCCGCCTGGACCACCTCGCCGCCGTCTCGCTCGTCTCCTGGGCGGGTCGGAGCCCGGCGATGCTCCTTCTCGGAATGATGGGGGTGTCGGCCTTCCTCTCGATGTGGATGTCGAACACGGCTGCGGCCGCCGTCCTCGTGCCCATCGCCGTGAGTGTGACCTCGCCGATCGCCCATCCCGGATACCGCCGGGTAGCGGTGCTCGGCATCGCCTATGCGGCCACTCTGGGCGGCGTCGGCAGCGCCATCGGCACCCCGGCGAATCCGCTCGCCATCGAGTTTCTCGACTCCTTTGCCGGGCGGTCGATCTCCTTCGTGGAATGGTTCGGATACGGCCTTCCGATGGTGATCGTGTTCCTGCCGGTGCTCGCCGGATATCTGTGGTGGCGCATGGGGGTCCGGATAGACGCCGACGACTTCGCCGCGGTCAGGCGGGAATCCCGGGCGGAACTGCGCCGAACGGGGCGTCTCGACCGGGATCAGACGACGGTTCTCGTCGTGTTCGCCGGAGTCATGGTCGTCTGGCTCACACAGACCTTCCACGGCCTGGACACCGGGATCGTCGCCGTCGGAGGAGCCGCGACGCTGGCGATGCTGGGCAAGATCGTCCCGGCCGACCTCGGGCGGATCTCGTGGGCGGCCCTCTTGACCTTTGGAGGCGGCCTGACACTCGGCATCTTCCTGACCGAATCCGGCGCATCGGACTGGCTGGCCGGACGTCTCGCTGGACTGGTCGGGGTACCCGCATGGCTCGGCATCACCGTCGTTGCGACGGTCGCACTGGGTCTCACGACGGTGGCTTCCAACACGGCGACCGCAGCCATGATGATCCCGCTGGCGATCCCTCTGGCCGGCATCCTCGCAATCGATCCGACCCTCCTCGTGCTCGTCGTCGCGGTCGCCTCCTCGATCGACTTCGCCCTCGTGATCGGTACCCCACCGACCATGATCGCCTATTCGACCGGCCTGTTCTCGAGTCGGGACATATTCAGGGTCGGCATCGTGCTCGATCTGGCGGGGATCGGCCTGCTGGTGTCGGTGGTCGTCGCCATCTGGCGGATGCTCGGATTGATCTGACTTCGATGCCCTCACGAGCGCACCGTGATGCCGTCGACCGACTCGGGACGACCTTCAGGCGCTCGCCGGGCGGGAATGCTGACGGAGGAAGGCGTTTCCTCCGGCTGCGATCCCGCCGATCGCAGGCAGCCAGTACGAGATGATCCGAAAGACCAGAACCGGGCCGGCCGCAGCCGCTGCCGGGATACCGAAATAGACGAGGAAACCGACGAGACCGGCCTCGGTGACTCCCAACCCTCCCGGAGTCCCCGGCAGGCCACCGATCAGCTGGGACCCGGCGAAGGCGGCCACGACCTGAGATGGAGGCAGGGCTCGACCGAACGCCTCGAGCGTGAGGCCGAGTGTCGCCGCCTCGAGCACGACCCTGGCGATCAGCAGACCCCAGCTTCTCATCGACATGGCGTGATCGACCAACAACCCGTTCGCTCGTTCGTGGAATCGGCGCGGGATGAGCGGGAGCAAGATCCGCAGCCTGCCGGCGAACCCGACCAATCCGACGCCGAGGAGCACCAGGCCGACTCCGGCAACCGCCGCGGTCCGACGAGCCTGAAGCGGAGCGTGGCTGATCGTTGCCCAGATCAGGCCGGCGCCGGTGGCCGCGACCAGTCCGCCGTAGTTCAGGACCGTCGCCCGCGCCGCAGCGCCGACAGTCCCTTCACGCTCGTCCTTGACGGCCCATGCCATCGCGATCGGGGTGATGGCACCGCCCACCGGGATGAGACGAGCGACCCCCGTCCCGACCAATGAGGCCCGGATCGCGCTCCTGCGCGAAACCGGCCCGACACCGGAGCCCGTGCCTTCCCGAAACAGCTCCGCGAAGACGAGCTTGGCTGCAACCTCCGTGATCGCAGCCGTGACCAGCAGCAAACCCCCGTACCAGCCGAGTGCCGGGGAGATCGAGAGCGATCGGGTCAACAGCAGATACGCCGGCAGACCGACGATCAGCACGGCAGCAGCCGACACCCCGGCCGCTCCGACCGCGAACGGCCGGCGCGGGTCGGTCGTCGGGCGAGCATCACGGTCGAACACGAGTCGCTCACCGAGACCGTAGGCGATCAGACCACCGTTGCCCTGGGCCCTGCGCACCAGCATGAGGCCGGCAAGCCCGCCCGCAACCACGATCGTCGACGGGGAGGGACCCGCCACCAGCACGTACAACGGCAGGAGACCCCAGCCGATGAAGCCGCCGAGCGACCCTCCGATCCTCCAGCCGGCCATCGACCAGAACAGGGGCCACACGATCAGGGTGGGCCAGCCCGCCAGCACGGCACCGGCCGAAGCGGCCAGACCGCGGCCACCGCGATCGCTCCGCCAGATCGGCCAGTTGTTGCCGGCGACGGCTGCCACCGCCACCAGTGCGATCTGGATGCCGGGAAGGCCGGCCCACGCCGCCAGCACTATCGGAATGAGACCTTTGAGACCGTCGAGCACGGCCAGCGTGACCCCGGCCCACAAACCCGACACCCGCCTGGCGTTGCCGGCGCCTTCATTGCCGGTGCCGGCCGCACTCAGATCCGACCGCCACGCCCACTCGACGATATGGAAGAACGGCACCGAGCCGAACAGAAACGCGAGTTCGAGGGCGAGCAGGAGCCTCATGTGGTCACCTCCCGCCCGGCATCGCCAGGCGCGCCATCGTTCGACCGTCCCCCGCCCCCATCGGTCCTGCATCGGTTCGTCGTGCCACTGTCGAACGATAGGCCTGATGGCCCCTCGTAGAAGGCTCGATGCCGTTCCGGATGCCCAGCCGGTGCGCAGGTCGTCGAGTCCGAACGGTCACTCGCACGCCGCCGAAGGCGATGACCGGCCGCGGACGATGGCGATCGGCTAACCGCCCCGGTTCACGAAGCCATCTCGCGGAGGTCGAGCACGGCACCGTTCTCGAGATCCGATCTGGTGGCGAGACTCCAGAGCTCGCGGGCCACCTCATCGGGGTCGCGCAGGATGCCTTCGCACTTCAGATCCTTGAATCGCTGAACATTGGGGAAGTCGGTCTCGTCCACTTGCCGGATACCGGCCTGCATCGGTGTCTCGACCACGCCCGGAGCGACGGAGACAACGGTGATCGGAGCGTTGCGGGCGTCCAGCTCTGCTCCAACCGTGCGAGTCCAATGGTCGACCGCAGCCTTGGCGGCGCAATACGAGCTCCAACCCGGGTATGGCCTCGTCGCCGCGCCGGAGCTGATCTGCACCATCACGGCCGGGACGCCGAGGCGCTTGGCGAGCGCGATGAATCGGTCACCGAGCGCCTGCGGGCTCGCGCTGTTGAGGACGACGTTGGCGGCGTAGGCATCGCCGTCGACCTCGCCGGCGAACCCGATCGGGTCGAGGGTGGCTGCGCAGTGGAAGAAGCCGAGCGTGCGGGGAAGAACCTCCCCTACGACCGTGTCCATCCACTCGGCGACCGAGCGCCACGACCAAGGATCCGACAGGTCGATGCTCAGGTGGTGGGGCGAGTCGACACGGGACCGGCTGAGCGTGGCGACGGAGACGTCCTCGAACGCAGCGAGATGACGTGTGAGCGCGGCTCCGATGCCACTGGATGCGCCCGAGATGAAGATCAGATCCATGCCGGCACCCTACCGCTACGCCCGGACCCGGGATACGGTGGCGAGCGACCGGAAGGGGATGCCATGATCACGCGACGGCAGTTCATCAGGACCGCGGGCAAGGGGTCGGTGGCCGTTGCCTTGATCGGGGTTGCGGGCTGCTCAACCGATGAGCCCTCCGGCACGACGCTCGGGACGACCCCGACGACCGTGCCGGCAACGACAACGAACTCCGTGGCTGCCACTTCCACTGCGGTCACGGCGACGACCGAGGTGACCGAGAAGGGCCTGATGTCCGAGGAGTGGCGCCGGGTGGATCTGGGGTTCGTGTCCGCATACGTCTTCGTCCGGGATGGCGAAGCGGCGCTCATCGATACCGGGACCTCTGGAAGCGCCTCTCAGGTCGAGTCGACGCTGGGCGACCTCGGGCTCGGCTGGAGCGATCTGAGCACGATCGTGCTCACCCATCATCACGGCGACCACGTCGGTTCGCTACCGGCGATCATGGACGCGGCTCCCGAGGCCGTGGCCCATGCAGGCGCCGAAGACATCCCGAACATCGTGAGCCCCAGACCGGTCTCCGCACTCGCAGACGGTGACACCGTGTT
>JAHEDH010000003.1 GCA_024641285.1 bacterium
GGCCGGTCAGAGCAGCGACCGGCACCGAGTTGAGCTGTCGGGGATGGCAGCAGGAAGCGGCGTTGCGGATGTTCCACAACAACCTCGACCCCGAGAATGCCGAGAACCCCGACGAGCTGGTCGTGTACGGCGGCACGGGCCGGGCGGCCCGGTCATGGGAGGCGTTCGACGCCATCACCGCCACCCTCCAGAGGCTGGCGGACGACGAGACCCTGCTCGTCCAATCCGGCAAGCCGGTGGGCGTGTTCCGTACCCACGAGTGGGCTCCACGCGTGCTCATCGCCAACTCGAATCTCGTTCCCGAATGGGCGACCTGGCCCGAGTTCCGCAGACTCGAGCACCTCGGGCTCACGATGTACGGGCAGATGACGGCGGGGTCGTGGATCTACATCGGCACCCAAGGGATCCTCCAGGGAACCTACGAGACGTTCGCCGCTATCGCCAAGAAGCGCCACGGCGGTTCGCTGGCCGGGACGATCACGCTGACCGCCGGCCTCGGCGGCATGGGCGGCGCCCAGCCCCTGGCGGTGACCATGAACGAAGGGGTGGCGCTCTGCGTCGAGGTCGATCAACACCGGATCGACCGCCGCATCGAGACCCGCTATCTGGACGTCCAGGCAGATGACGTGAACGACGCCTTGGAGCGGGCGATCACCGCCAAACGGGACCGCACCCCCCTTTCGATCGGCATCCTGGGCAACGCCGCCGACGTGGTCCCCCGGCTCCTCGAGATGGGTGCCGACATCGACATCGTCACCGACCAGACGTCGGCGCACGACCCGATGACCTACGTGCCGAACGACCTCTCGATCGAGGCCGCCACCGAGATGCGCACCAACGACCCCGACGAGTACATCCGCCGTTCGAGGCAGGCGATGGTCCGCCATGTCGAGGCGATGGTCGGGTTCATGGACGCCGGAGCGGAGGTGTTCGACTACGGCAACAGCCTGCGGGCCGAGGCGATGATCGGCGGCTACGACCGGGCGATGGACTATCCCGGGTTCGTGCCGGCATACGTCAGGCCGCTCTTCTGTGAGGGCAAGGGCCCGTTCCGCTGGGCTGCGCTGTCGGGCGATCCGGCCGACATCGCCGCCACGGATCGGGCGGTCCTGGAGGAGTTCCCAGATGACGAGGCACTGGGGAGGTGGATCCGGATGGCCGGTGAGCGCGTGGCGTTCCAGGGTCTGCCCGCCCGGATCTGCTGGCTGGGATATGGGGAACGCCACCGCCTGGCGCTTCGATTCAATCGCATGGTCGCCGGTGGCGAGATATCCGCGCCGATCGTGATCGGCCGAGACCATCTCGACTCCGGGTCGGTCGCTTCGCCCTACCGGGAGACCGAGGCGATGGCCGACGGCTCGGACGCCGTCGCCGACTGGCCGCTGCTCAACGCCATGCTCAACACGGCTTCGGGTGCCACCTGGGTGAGTATCCATCACGGCGGCGGTGTCGGCATCGGGAGATCGATCCACGCCGGACAGGTGTGCGTCGCCGATGGAACCGACTTGGCGGCCGAGAAGCTCGAGCGGGTCCTGACCAACGACCCGGGCACCGGCGTGATGCGTCACGTGGACGCCGGATACGAGCGCGCCATCGAGGTGGCGGGCGAACGCGGAGTTCGTATCCCGATGATGGAGGGCTGATGTCGGTCCGCCCGATCGTTCCGATCGGTCACCCGGTGCTCCGCACTCCTACGATCGATGTGGACCCGGCGGACATCGCCTCGCCAGAGATCCAGGGATTGATCGACGACCTGATCGACACGATGCGTCACGAGAACGGCGCCGGGATCGCCGCCAACCAGATCGGCGCCACGGCCCGGATCACGACCATCGAGGTCACCGACAATCCACGCTATCCCTACAAGCCGCCGATCCCGCTCACCGTTGCGATCAACCCGCGCCTCGAGCCCATCGGTGGCGAAACAGTCGTCATCAACGAGGGCTGCCTCTCGGTGCCGCTCCGAGGGGATCTGGTCCGCAGCGTCACGGTGCGCGTCCGCTATCTCGACAGGGATGGCCTCGAGCACGACGAGATCAAGCGGGGTCTGACCGCCGGGACTTGGCAACACGAGTGCGACCACCTCGACGGACGGCTCATCGTCGATCGGATCGATCCCGCGACGATGGCCACCTGGGAACAGTTCGAAGCCCACCAGCGGGATGCCTTCATCGAGCGGATCACCCGCTTCACCGAGGAGGTGGGCTCGTGACCGCCTACTTCTGTGAACGGGCCCTTCTCCCGGAGGGCTGGGAGGAAGACGTCCTCATCGATGTCACCGACGGAGTCATCGAGCGTGTCGGCATTGCGCTGACGGCGGAGAAGGAGGCCACGGTTCTGGCCGGGCTGGTGATTCCAGGCATGGCGAACGCCCACAGCCATGCGTTCCATCGGGCACTGCGAGCCAGGACTCATGCCCTCGGTGGGTCGTTCTGGACGTGGCGTGACCTGATGTACGAGACGGCAATCAAGCTCACGCCGGACAGTTACTACGAGCTCGCCGTTGCTGTCTTTGCCGAGATGCTCGAGGCCGGGTTCACGGCAGTCGGTGAGTTCCATTATCTCCATCACCAAGCAGACGGCACGCCGTACTCGGAACCGAACACGATGGCTCAGCGGGTGGTCGACGCCGCCAACCACGTCGGGATTCGGATCACGCTCCTCGACACGGTCTTCCTCCATGGCGGTCTCGACCCAGACGGCTACCGCCCGCTTTCCGGCAACCAGCTCCGCTTCGGTGACCGCACGGTTGAGCGCTACCTCGACCGCACCAGCCAGTTGAACCTGGAGGGCCTGTCCAAGGTCGGCACTGCCATTCACTCGATCCGTGCCGTCGACCCTGAGTCGATTGCAGTCGTCGGGTCGGCCCTCGATCGGCCAACCCACGCACACCTGTCCGAACAGCCCGATGAGAACACACAGTGCCTGGCGGCCCACAACGGCACGCCGACCGAAGTCTTCCATGAAGCAGGGGTCCTGTCGCAGTCGTTCACGGCGGTTCACGCGACCCACCCCACCCCACACGACATCTCCCTGTTGGGCGACTCGGGTGCCTCGGTGTGTCTGTGCCCGACAACGGAACGCGACCTCGCCGATGGGGTGGGACCCGCCTCCGAGCTGAAAAGGGCCGGTGCCCGGCTGTGCGTGGGGAGCGACTCACATGCCGTGATCGATCCATTCGAGGAGATGCGAGCGATCGAGATGCACGAGCGACTCACCTCCCACCAGCGTGGCGTCTTTCATTCCGCCGACCTCATCACCGCAGCAAGCCTCGATGGATACGCGGCGATCGGTTGGCAGGGAGGCGGGCGCATCGCCGTAGGGGCTCCTGCCGATCTCGTGTGCCTGGGCCTCGGCTCGAACCGCCTTGCGGGCGCCGACCGTTCTCTGCCCGACGACGCCGTGGTGTTCTCCGCAGGGGCCGGCGACGTGACCGACGTGGTCGTGGCCGGCCGGCATCTGGTCAGCGAGGGGTCGCACCGGAGCGTGGCCACCGGCGAAGCGCTGGACCGGGCGATTCAGGCACTGTTCCGGTGACGACGGTCATCGACGACATCGGACTCCTCGTCACGAACGATCCTGCGATCGGGCGGGGAGCGCTCGGGTTGGTCGAGAACGCCTCGATCGTCATCGACGATGGGGTCGTCGTGTCGGTGGGCCCGGCAGGTCAGCTCGCCGACGACCGCGTAGATGCCGCAGGTCGGTGCGTGCTGCCCGGGTTCGTCGATTCACACAGCCATCTCGTGTTCGCAGGAGACCGGGCCGAGGAGTTCACCGCCAGGATGGCCGGAACTCCCTACGACGGTGGAGGCATCCGGGTGACCACCGAGGCGACACGCGCAGCGAGCACCGAGCGTCTGATGGAGCTGACCGCCAGACGAGTCGGCGAGGCCCGCCGCTACGGCACGACGACACTCGAGATCAAGTCCGGGTACGGCCTCAACGTGATCGACGAGGTCCGCAGCCTCGAAGTGGCGAACCGGTTCACTTCCGAGACGACCTTCCTCGGTGCGCATCTCGTGCCGTCCGAGTACGTCGGCCGCACCGACGATTACGTCGACCTCGTCTGCGGCGAGATGCTGGAGGCGGCGGCTCCTCTGGCGAAGTGGATCGACGTGTTCTGCGAACGCGGCGCCTTCGACGCCGACCAGTCGGCCCGGGTCCTCGATGCAGGCAAGGCCGCGGGACTGGGCCTGCGGCTGCACGGCAACCAGTTGAGTGAAGGACCCGGAGTCCGGCTGGCCGTCGAGAAGGGTTGTGCGTCTGTCGATCACTGCACCTACCTGAGTGACGAAGACATCGAGGCACTCGCTTCGTCCAACACGGTTGCGACATTCCTGCCCGCCACCGACTTCTCCACTCGACAGCCCTACCCGAACGCCCGTCGGGTGATCGATGCGGGAGCACAGGTGGCGATCGCGTCGAACTGCAACCCCGGATCGAGCTACACCACGTCGGTTCCGTTCTGCATCGCCCTGTCAGTGCGCGACATGGGCATGACGATCGAAGAAGCAGTCCAGGCCGTCACACTGGGAGGGGCTCGCGCACTGCGCCGGGAGGATCTCGGACGACTCGCTCCCGGGTCTGCCGGCCACGCCGTGATTCTCGATGCACCCAGCTACCACCACCTGGCGTATCGACCCGGTGTCGACGTCGTCGACCGCGTGATCGGCGGATAGGCGCCTGTGAGCGACGAACGGAGCCCGACCGTCGACGAGTTGTTCCAGCGTCAACTCGCTCTCCAGAGCGAGGCAGCAAAGGTGATCATGGACCTGAGGCTTTTCGATGTCTTGAAGTCGGCGGGCGTCCCCAATCCGGTCGGGAGCCTGGCCACCGGGCTGATGGTGTGGCGCGACATCGACTTCACGGTGGTGGTCGACCGGCTGGACCTCGGTGTCGTCATCGGACTCGCAGGTGTGCTCGCCTTACATCCCCGGGTGAGAGCGATCGAGTTTCGCAACGACAGCGGCCATTGGAACCGGGACGACGCGGAGTATCCGGACGGTCTCTTCCTCGGTGTCGAGTACGTCGGCGACGAGGTCTGGGAGTTGGACATCTGGTTCGTGACGGAGCCCGAGCGCCAACCCGATATCGCCCACGTCCGAGAGCTCTCGAAGCGTCTGACAGATGAGCATCGAGCGGCGATCCTCGCCATCAAGGACGCCTGGCACGGTCGCCCCGAGTACGGGTCATCGATCTCCAGCTACGACTTCTGCTCGGCGGTATTGGACGAGGGAGTGCGCACCGCCGAGGCGTTCGAACAGTTCATGAGTCACCGATCCGACGGGTGAGGCGCGGAGTGAGCATTCGGTAGAACTGACTAGTCCCACTGGGCTCTCCTATCCACCCGCGCCGCCTCGTCTACGCCTGCTCCATTCGACCACTCCCCGACGTTGTCTAGTCACTTTGTGCGTTCATGATTGATCCTCCACTTCGGCATGCATCCGGGTCGATGCAATCGCTGTGGGACCAACCAAGGAAGGTAAGACAGATGCCGAATACAACCGAGTGGCCCCCGTCCCTCACGGACTCCGCTCGATCCAGACATCGCAGAGCCGTCGGCATCTTCACGATTCTCTCGTTGCTGTTCGCCCTCGTCACAACAGGACCGGGCCGCTCCACCGCTGATGAGGGCCTGCTCGACGTCATCGTCGTCGAGACCAACCCGGTATCCGATCTGGCCGAAGCGATCGTCACCAGCGCCGGCGGTGTCATCACCTCACACCTCGACCTGATCGGCGGCTTCAGCGCGACCGTCCCGAGTGGATCTCTCGCTGAACTCGAGGCCAGCGCGTCCGTTCAGTCGATCACCCCCGACGGGAGCGTCACCCTCACCGAAGCCGGGTGGGGTAACGCAGTAGCCGACCTGGGCTCGCTCAACCCGAAGGATTTCGGCGGATCACTGTTCCGCATCACCGAGATCACCAAGGTCCGTGACTTCTGGGCCAAGGGTTTCACCGGCGCAGGCGTCGACGTGGCACTCATCGACTCCGGTGTCACCCCGGTTCCCGGTCTCAACGACCCGAGCAAGGTCCTCAACGGCCCCGACCTCTCGTTCGAGTCCCAGAGCGCAGAGTTCCGGAACCTCGACACGTACGGCCACGGCACCCATATGGCCGGAATCATCGCCGGACGGGACCTGATTGCCGCCAACTACAACGACATCGTCGCCGACCACTTCGTTGGCGTGGCGCCGGACGCCAGGATCGTCAACGTCAAGGTCGGCAATCACGACGGCACTGTCGATGTGAGCCAGGTCATCGCCGGTATCGACTGGGTCGTCCAGCACAAGAACGACAACGGGATGAACATCCGCGTCCTCAACCTCTCGTTCGGCACCGATTCCACCCAGTCCCATCTGCTCGACCCGCTGTCACACGCCGTCGAGCAGGCTTGGAAGGCCGGGATCGTCGTCGTCGTAGCTGCCGGAAACGACGGAAATGCCAACCCACTTCGGAACCCGGCCACCAATCCCTATGTGATCGCAGTTGGATCAGCCGAGGGAATGAAGGCCGACAGCGCGTCCATGGACCTCGTCTCCGACTTCTCGAACTGCGGAGCCAACGGGAGATCAGTCGATCTGGTCACCCGCGGACGCTCAGTTCTCTCGCTCCGGACGCCGGGCTCAGCGGCGGACAACGAGAACCCACAAGCACGAGTCGAGGGCCGCCTCTTCCTCGGCTCCGGCACGAGCCAATCCGCTGCCGTGGTATCGGGCCTCGCGGCGTTGATGATCGATCAGCATCCGGGTCTGTCTCCGGACCAGGTCAAATCGATGCTCACGACTGGCAACCTCGCGGTGAAGAACTCGACCAAACAGTGTCAGGGCGCGGGAGGAGCGATCCTCCAACTGAAGGAGAGGATCCCGAGCTCTTCGCAGACCCACGCCCCGTCGACGGGTCTCGGTACCCTCGAAGGCGCTCGCGGCTCTGATCACCTGCAGTCGAACGGTGTGACGCTCGCCGGAGAGAAGGACATCTTCGGAAAACCCTGGAACGCAAATGCCTGGTCCAGCGCAGCCACCCTCGGCACATCGTGGTCGGGCGGCACGTGGAACGGGACGTCGTGGTCCGGCACCAATTGGTCGGGTACTTCATGGTCCGGCACGAGCTGGTCAGGCCTCGGCTGGTCCGGCACGAGCTGGTCAGGCCTCAGCTGGTCCGGAACGAGCTGGAGCAACAAGACGTGGACGGGAACTTCGTGGTCCGGCACCTCCTGGTCCGGCACGTCCTGGTCCGGCACGAGCTGGTCCGGCACGTCTTGGTCGAGCGCCGGCTGGGGCCCACCGGACACCGGGCTGCGCTGGGACTGAAGGGCCGAGCATGCCGTCTCTCCCGGGACCATGGCAACGGAGTGCACCCGTATGCGGCGGACCAGTCGCCTCCGTTCGGCGCTTCGAGTCGAGGAGCTAGTCCCTTTGGGCAACACCGATTGGTCCTCCAGACCGCACTCCCGATTCGCCGAAGGAAGAGAAGGAACCAAGGAAGGTGCAAGTTGATCCGTGTGAGCTACACGATCGGACGGGACGGATACCGAAACCCCGATCGAGACGACTCCCGAAATCCATCCTCAAAGACGAAGGGCCTCGTATGAGAGCCGGCAGCGTTCGCTGGGAAATGCGCCACAACACGGGTCTCGTTCTGACGTTGATCCTCTCACTCCTCCTTACCATTCTCACATCAGCGGCAGCGGCGTCAGGCCCCGCCGATGGTGCCCTCGTTCGCGTGATCGTCACCGAGGTCAATCCGGCCACGGCCGATGCCGAGAGCCTCGTCGAGAGGCTCGGTGGCGTTGTACGTGACAACCTGGGGTTGATCGGCGGGTTCAGTGCAACGGTTCCACAGAACGCCATCGACCGCTTGGTTGCTGACGCCTCGATCTCGGCCGCAGCCATCGATCGCTCGGTCGAACTCCTGAGCTGGGCCGACGAGACACCCGATGGGCGCCTACCTGGCTCGCTCGACGTGCTGACCTCGTCGGTCATCCGCGCCACGGACTTTTGGAGAGCCGGATACACCGGCGCAGGCGTCGACGTCGCGCTCATCGACTCGGGCATCGTTCCGGTCGACGGACTGACAACGCCAGGCAAGGTCATCAACGGGCCGGACTTGTCGCTGGAACAGGCTGCCGAGGTGCGGTATCTCGACACCTTCGGTCACGGCACGCACATGGCCGGCATCATCGCCGGCCGCAGTGAGGGTGCCACCATCGATGATTACCGCACCACCTGCTGCTATCTGCTCGGAGCCGACGGACTGCTCAACCGATTCGACCCGGCGCAGCCAGGTTCGGGCACAGAAACCGTCGCGACTTCCAGCGCCGGCTTGAAGGCGATGGCCGTCCAGCCGGGAACCGACACGCTGTTCGCTTCCACCGGCACAAGACTCGTCACGGTCGATACGGCGTCAGGCGTATCGACAACGCTCGGATCTTTCGGATCCGTGTCCGGATCTGCCGGCTCCGTCAGCCTCGATGCCGTCAAGGTCCTCACCTTCGATGGAAATCGACTCTTCGGTGTCCAGGACATGGGCTCGGGCAACCAGGATCTGATCTTCGAGATCAACCCGGCCACCGGTGCCGCCCTCCGCGGCGGCTTCGGAGGCAAGGACTACACCGAAGTGCAGAAGCCATCTGCCACGTTGAAGTCCCTCGCCGACATCGCGGTCGACCCGACCACCGGCATCATGTACGGACTCGCATGGGACGGCAACGGTCGCTACGAGCTCGCCACCATCGATGCCGCCACTGGCGCCGTCGCCCTGGTTGGTGGCGGGCTCCACAGAAAGGTCGACACGCTCGCCTTCGACGGATACGGCGAGCTATGGGGCTTCGACCGTGAGAACTCGGAGCTCGTCGTCCTCGACAAGTCGCGTGGCGGTGAGCCATCCGGGGCGCGCCCCGTGTCCGTCTCCGGAGCCATCATGGACATCGCTCCCACGACGGCTGACGTCTTCGACACCCCTTCGCCCCACTTCCTCGGTGTCGCCCCCGATGCACGGCTCGTCAACGTCAAGGTCGGCGCCCATGACGGATCGGTGGATGTCTCGCAGGTGATCGCCGCCATCGACTGGGTGGTCCAGCACAAGAACGACAACGGACTCGACATACGGGTGCTGAATCTCTCGTTCGGAACGGACGGGACTCAGAAGTACCAAGACGACCCGCTCTCCTTCGCGGTCGAAGCAGCTTGGAAGCACGGCATCGTCGTGGTCGTGTCGGTCGGCAACGACGGAAACGGCGCAAAGGTCCGCAACCCCGCGATCAACCCGTACGTCATCTCGGTCGGCTCGGTCGACACAGCCGGAACCTACGGCCTCGGCGACGACGTCCTGAGCGGCTTCTCGAACTGTGGCGACAAATCACGTCGGCCCGATCTCGTCGCGCCGGGCAAGTCGGTCGTCAGCCTCCGCAGCCCGGGCTCGGTGTCAGATGAGCTCTACCCGAATGCCCGGACCGGTACCCGCCTGTTCCGCGGCTCCGGGACGTCGCAGTCCGCAGCCGTCGTGTCCGGGGCAGCGGCGCTGCTGATCGACCAGCGCCCCGAGCTGACGCCGGACCAGGTGAAGGCCATCCTGATCGGGTCCGCGCGGAAGATTCCGCAAGTCGACAAGAACTGCCAGGGAGCCGGCCTACTCGATCTGAGTGGCGCGTTGGTCACGGCGACTCCCGGCGCAAGCCAGTCGTTCAAGGCCTCCAAGGGACAAGGTTCCCTCGATGCCGCCCGTGGGACACATCGCATCGCACTCGACGGGGACGTCATTTCAGGCGAAGTGGACATCCACGGTCGACCGTGGAATGGCACCTCCTGGTCCGGCACCAGCTGGTCTGGCACGTCCTGGAGCGCCGGCGTCTGGAACGGCACCTCCTGGTCCGGCACGAGCTGGTCGGGCTTGAGCTGGTCGGGCTCGAGCTGGTCGGGCTTGAGCTGGTCGGGCTTGAGCTGGTCCGGCACGAGCTGGTCCGGCACGAGCTGGTCCGGCACGAGCTGGTCCGGCACCTCCTGGTCGGGCACCTCCTGGTCCGGTACGTCGTGGTCCGGCACGAGCTGGTCGGACGCCTCGTGGGCCGGCCTGCGCTGGGACTGACCCGGCGACTCCAACACGCAGCGGGACTCATGACCTGATTGAAGAGAGCGAAGACGGAACCGGTCTTCGCAATCTTCGTTCTTGGGGTGAGTCCAAGTGCGTGCGGCGCTGCGGGTTCTCAGAATGGGGGGCCGAAGCACCCAAGGAGATCCGCGGGACCGCGCCCCGGTCTTCTCCTTGACAAACCATTCTGAACGTATGTACATTCTGTTGAACAGTTGTTCAGTGCGAGCGAGTTCGGCATGGAAATCGAAGAGAGGAGCACGGCGGCGAGAATTCGCGACGCCGCCATCGAATGCTTCGCCACCGAGGGGATCGGCGGAACGACTGCCCGAAGGGTCGCGGCGATCGCCGGTGTCTCGCCTGGCTCGGTGATCAACCACTTCGGCTCGATGGAAGGGCTGCGAGAGGCATGCGATCGCTACCTGCTCTCGGTCACACGCGATCGCAAGGAGCGGGCGATGACCGCGGGCCCGAATCTCGATGTGCTTGCCAGCCTCCGCGACGGAACCCACCCGCACCTCATGGCATACCTCGCAGAAGTGCTCAGCGACGGTTCCCCATCCGTTGCGGAACTTGTCGATGGCATGGTTTCCGACGCCGAGGGCTATCTCGCCCAGGGGGTGGAGAGCGGCATGCTCCAACCCTCCGATGATCCGCACGGGCGGGCGGTGATCATGGTCATCTGGAACCTCGGACTGCTCAGTATGCACCATCACCTGTTCCGGCTTCTCGACGTCGATCTGACCGACCCGGCCTTCGCGTCCACCCCGGCGATCGGCAACTACATCAGGCCGATCATGGAGATCTATGGCAATGGCGTGTTCACCGCAGAGTTCATGTCGAGCACCCGGGAGGCGATGACAGCGCTCGCAGAACACGGCGTCACCCCAGATTCACCCGAAGAAGGCAATGCTCAGGAAGGAACCCCATGACGACTGGAACCCCGGCCATCGAGACTCGAGGCCTCACCAAGCACTACGGCGACTTCCCCGCCCTGAAGAACCTCGACCTCGAGGTGCAACGCGGCGAAGTCTTCGGCTTCCTCGGGCCCAATGGCGCGGGCAAGACCACCATGATCCGCACGATCCTCGACGAGATCCGACCGACATCGGGGTCGGCGACGATCCTGGGCTTCGACTCCCACAAAGACTCTGTCGAGATCCGGAATCACATCGGATATCTCCCCGGTGACCTCGCCATGTATCCGCGTCTGACCGGACGGGACACCCTCACCTACTTCGCAAACCTCCGTGGTGGTGTGGATTGGTCCTACGTGGATCAACTGGCCGAGCGACTCGACGCCGATCTTTCGAAGAAGGTCGGAGATCTCTCCACGGGCAACCGTCAGAAGGTCGGCCTGATCCAGGCATTCATGAACCGCCCGACCGTCCTCATCATGGACGAGCCGAGTACCGGCCTCGACCCGCTCGTTCAACGCGAATTCCAGGCGATGATGCGCGAGGTGGTATCTGAGGGCCGCACCGTGTTCCTGTCGAGCCACACACTCTCGGAGGTCCAGCGGATCTCGGACCGCGTCGGCATCATCCGTCACGGCGAGCTGGTCGCGGTCGAAACAGTCCACGAGCTTCGATCGAAGGCGATGCGCCGCGTCGAGTTCGAGTTCGCCACGCCGGTCGTCGGGTCCATCTTCGACACGGTCCCGGGGGTACGCGACGTGATCCCGAACGAGCACCGCATCGTCCTCTCCTACGACGGGAAGATCGACACGCTGCTCAAGACCGTCGCGAATCGGTATGAGATCGTCGACATCTCGACCGCAGAAGCCGACCTCGAAGAGATCTTCCTCACCTACTACCGGGACGAGGTGACCGCCTGATGCTGGCAACGATCACTACGAAGACGATCGCCGACCGCTGGCGGGCGATCACCCTCGGCGCATTCACCGTTGCGCTGTTCCTGGTCGGTGGGATGGCCGCCTACAAGGAGGTCGACCTCTCCCTGTACACGAGCCTCCCGGAGGGATTCCGAACCCTGTTCGGCATCGCCGAGAGTGCCGACGCGGCCAGTCTCGCGTACGGAGCCATCTACGGCTTCTACGGGTCTCTGGTCCTGGCCGGTCTGGCGCTGTCCATGGGATCTGCCTCGATCGCCGGCGAGGAACGTGACGGCACGATCGGTGTCCTGCTGGGAAATCCGAAGAGCCGGACCGAGGTCCTCGTTTCCAAGGCAATCTCCACGGTCGCTCTCACCGCTCTGGCGGCGGTGGTCCTCTGGCTCGGAGCGCTGCTGGCCCCGGTCGTGTTGGGTGTGGACGTCACCGGGATGCGGGTCGGTGCACAGGCGTTCCACATCTTCTCGAATGCCCTCTTCTACGGCTTCCTCGCACTGGCGATCGGCGCCTGGACCGGCAAGCCCTCGCTCGCATCCGGCATCACGTCAGGCCTCATGGTGCTGTCGTTCTTCGCCGTCGGGTTGCTCCCGCTGGTCGAGTCGTTGGCGAATGTGGCAAAGGTCTTCCCGTGGTACTACCTCGATGCCGGCCAGCCGCTCGTCAACGGGGTCCAGTGGGGCGGAATCGCCGTGCTGCTGGGTGGCAGCGCAGTGTTCACGGGGATCGCCTACGTCGGTGTGAACGGTCGGGATCTCCGGCTGCGATCAGTGGGTGGCTCGATCGTCGAGCGACTCCGGGAGGACCCACGGATCGGCTCACTCGTCGAGCGGATCTCGGGATCCGGGCGGGTGTCCCGGATCTGGACGAAAACCGTGAGCGACCACCAGGCCGTCGCGCTGATCTCGGGTCTGGCGATGTTCTGGATGATGGGCGTCATGATGGGCCCGATGTACGCCGCAGTGGACGAGCAGCTCGCCACGTTCGGGAAGGACCTGCCCGAGGCGCTGATGGCGCTGGTCGGGAGCGCCGACATCAGCACGCCCGAGGGCTGGTATCAGGTCGAGACCTTCAGCCTGATGGCGCCGATCCTTGTGATGGCGGTCACGATCACGATCGGAGCCAAGGCGCTGGCCGGGGAAGAGGCCCAACGCACCATGGGGCTGCTGTTGGGGAACCCGGTCCGCCGATCGAGCATCGTCCTGCAGAAGACCCTGGCCGCGGCGATTCTCGGTTTGCTCGTCGGTCTCGCCACGTTCCTCGGCGTCGCAGCCGGTTCGCTGATCGCCGGGCTGGGAGTGAGCTTCGCCAACATCGCGGCGGCCACGGCGCTGTCGGTCCTCATCGGCTTCGTCTTCGGCGGGCTCGCACTCCTGCTGAGCGCAATCACCGGCAAGGTGCGGGTGGCCGTCGTCGGGTCGGTCGGGGTGGCGTTTGCGATGTACTTGATGAATTCGCTGGCCCCCTTCAGCGACGCACTCTCAGGGCTCGCCGCATGGTCGCCGTATCACTACTACCTCACGAGTGATCCACTCGTGAACGGGATGCCTTGGGGCGATGCTGCGATCCTCTCAGCGATCGCGATGGTTCTGCTGGCAGCGTCGGTGTTCGCTTTCGACCGCAGGGACCTCCGCAGCGAGGGCTGAAGCCGGGCTCCAACCGGCTCGACACCCTCCGACTCCGGGGTCTCGGAGAGCAACGGCCCTGCGGAGGCAAGAGACGCGCTCGGTCAGACTCGCGCCTCGACGGCCATCGCTGCCCAGTCCTCGATGCGGTCGACGGCGCCCACCTCTTCGAGGTGCTCCAGGTCGAACGCTGCGGTGTCGGGATCCATGCCCGCGTCGACGAGTGCTCTCGCCGCATGCACCGCAGTGGTGACACCAACGCCCTCCGAGGACCGTCTGCTCGGCAAGTGGTGGAGGGTGACTGCATCGACGACCCCGCCGGTCAGATTCCAAGAGGAGCACAGGTAGCCGGAGATCGCAGCATGAGTCGAACCGAAGAGCCTGATCTCGTCTCTGTCGCGTTGGGCCAAATCGATCTTCATGTAATCGTCGCGCCAGTTCTGGAAGAGGACGACCTCACCGATGTCGTGAAGCAGTCCTGCGAGCTGAGCCTCGTCGGCGAGCTGAGTGTCGAGGCCTTCCTGCGCCGCGATCATGCGTGCCAGCCCTCCAACGAGAAGCGAGTCGCTCCACAAACGCTCGATGAGTCGCTGGTCGAACGGCGAGACCGGCTCGAAGACGCCGCTGGCGAGAACCAGCGGGGTCAGCCTCCGCAGTCCGATGAGCGCGGCCGCCTGCTTCACATCGGTCACGTCGTGGCGCAATCCCATCATCGGAGAGTTGACGAGCTGGAGAACCCTCACCGTGAGTGCCGGGTCGTTCTCGACGAGCGCCGCCACTCTGGCGATCTGCGGATCCTCGCTGTTGACCTCGTCCTGGAGAGCCGTGTAGATCTTCGGCAGGGTGGGGAGGTGGCGGGCTCGCTCGACGAGGTGCTTGAGTCGGCCACCGTCCGAAGCGCTCTTGCGGCGCTCGATCTGCGAAGACAGTTGGGTCACCAGTTCGGCGAATTCCGATCGTGAGCTCACGACGTGCTGGGCGTCACCCGGTGCCGTTCCGGGCGGGGCGATGAGGATGCGGACGACGAGCGGGAATCGATCTGCGAAGCCGGTCATGACGCCTCTTCCGATCGGCGTCGCGGTCGCGATGATGATGTCGGACCCCTCCGATGATGCCAGCACTGCAGCCCCGTCGAGGTCGCCGGCAAATGACGGAACGACGCGAAAGCCGCCCCAATTCAAGGCGGACGGGAGCGAGAGGTCCGATGTCTCGTCGTTTATCACCACGGCGGCGATTGATTGGCTCATGGGTCGTGATCCCCTTTGGTGACTATTCGGTATTTCGGCTTCCACAGACAGATCTGAACGCATTCATGGGCGATTCAACCGAGGCCGACCTGACGACACGCCGCGCGAGCGCGATCCCAACGCCTCGTCGGGTGCAGCGAGCTCGTGTATTCATCCTGATTCGCCCGGCCTGTTCCCCTCGCCGGAGGAATCCGGTACGGTCGCCACAGGAGGTGCAGTGTGAGAGGCAGACCTGTCATCGGGGTGATCGGAGGATTGTTGTTCGGGCTCGGGATGATGCTGGTGCTCCAGCAGGCGGGAATCTACCCCCTGAAGCCGGCTTCGGTCTACGGGCTTCCGATCCTGGGAGTCGTCATCGGACTGGTCATGGCGGGCCGGGCACCGTTGGGAGGCGGTAGGTCATGAGGCGCGCACTCACCATCATCGCCTTCGCGGCCCTCGCAGCGACGATGCTGGCGATGCCCGCATCGGCCGGCACCATGGAGGGAGACTGCACCGCCTCCGCCATCTCCGGGGACTCGTCCCGGGCCGACGGCTCGGAGCTCGACAGTAAAACGGTGGCGGAAGCGACGGAATCGAATCCGTTCAAGGTGGATCTGGATGGGTCGGTGTCTTGGGACGCTCGCTCCGACGTCCCGATCGAAGATCACACCTGGAGCATCGGTCTGATCATCGGAGGCACCAAGGCGCAGTTCTTCAGCGGGGGCGACCCGAACACGGCCGGAACCCAGACGAGCGTGGGGACTGTGTCGGTCAAGGACCGGCTCGACGAGATCCAGAACAGCATGATGCAGTGGGTGATCGGCGAGCTCAATGGCAAGCTCGAGGCTTGGGGCCGGATCGAAGGCGCCGACGGCACGTTCTGTGCAGGGACCGCATGGGTCGAGATCGACGGAGGCTTCGGTCTCATCGGCCTCGTCGGGGCAGGTGTGGCAGCGGCCGGTGGCGGGATGCTCGTGCGCGCGGGAATGAAGAAGTTGGCCTGACACAAGGCGGTCGAGCCGCTTACTCAGAGCTGACCGGGATCGCGACCTGCGAATACTTCGAGATAGGCGGGATCGTCGAAGCGCACCGGCAGCATCGCATCGGAGAACGAAGGCAGGTCCTGTCCGACGACGTGGCGGGCGGCAAGTTCGCCTGCGGCCGGCGCCGCCATGATGCCGTACCCCGAGAGCGCCCCCACGACGTACGAGCCGTCGGGCCCGACCGGTCCGATCAGCGGTCGATTCTCCGGTGTCTTGGTGTAGTACCCGCCGTCGACGTACGGCTGCGGTAGACGCTCCAGGTATGCAGCCATGTCCGGGATCATCGTGGCGAGCCCGCGGACGACCATCTCGGGATACATCGGCTCCTCGGGGATCGGGAACACCGGGGCGATGACGTCGGTTCGGTACTCCCAGAGGCCCAGCACCACATCGGAGTCGCCCCCGCCGTCCGGACGGCAGTGGGCGCCGGCATCGAGTCGTCCGGCCAGATGATTGAGAGCCGGGTCCTCGAGCAGCATCGCACGCTCCTCGGCGTCCCACTCGAGCTCCTGTGGGTCGTTCCAGATCAGCATCGGAGCATGGCGAGGCACGGTCGAGCGCGTGTCGTGAAAGGACATCTTGCGATGGATCTCGGAGTGAATCGGAAGCTCGACACCGACCATCCGACCGACGTCACCGAGGAGCGGGCCGGCAGCGTTCACGAAGCGCCTCGTGTCGATCACGCCGTGCCCGAGATGAACTCGTTCGATCCTGCCCAGCTCGACGTCGACACCGACGACTGCGTCCTGGACGAGTGTGGCGCCGGCGGCGACCGCTTCATCCAGCAGCCACGTCCCCAGCTGCTGGGCGGAGAGCCATCCGGCGCGTCTGGCATGGAGCCCGCCGACGGCTCTCCCCGAGACGTAGGGAAACGCGGCGTGCAGCGCCTCTGCATCGAAGACGTCCGCTCCCCCCGGCGGATCGGGGTCGACCGGGTCCCACGGGACGTAGCGGCCGAGGTCCACTCCGACGTGAGCCCGGACGTCTCCCGCTCCGAGAGCCGAGATCTCGTCGGCCTGGGTTCGCATCGAGTCCAGCGTGGCCGGATCGGACGTCAGGTAGAGATATCCGCGCCTCGACAGGTTGAAGATGTCGCCGCTGGCGTCCGCCCACTCCTGCAGCAGGTCGATCGAGCGGTTCATGAACGCGACCATGGCGTCACCGGGGCCCGGCCACCAGTTCCGGTAGCACTCCGTCGACTTGTCACTCGTCATCGACAACGGAGGGCCCGGGTCGCAGATCACGACGCCGTCGAGTCCCTGGACCACGCTGAGATGGAACGCCGTCGACACTCCGGCGATCCCCGCTCCGGCGATCACGACCTGGGCATCCATCAGGTCAACGCTAGATACCGAAGGACATGCCCGGGTCATTTCGAGTCACCCGTCACCCGCCGGAGCCGCTGCTACCGAACCACACGACGAAGCCGTCACCGGGTTCGAGTTCGAAGGCGGTGGAACGACCCTCGAAGTCGACGACGTCGAGCGACCGGCCGGAGATCGCCTGACGGGCCCGGGCTCCGCCAAAGCGGCGCAGGTCGAGTTCGATCCCACGGGGCTGCTCGCCGTTGATCCCTCCGACCCACCAGCGGTCGCCGGATCTCCTGGCGATCACGACGAACTCGCCGGGGTAGCCGTCGATGAGCCTGGCCTCGTCCCACACCGCCGGTACCTCCGAGAGGAACATACGAACGGGCCGGGCCAGCGAGTCGTAACTCGTGACGCTGTCGGCGTAATGCTGAAGTCTCGACTGGAACACCACCGACAGCGCCAACTCGTGCCCGGCAGTGGTGAGGTGCGGATACAGCTGGTCGGAGAAGGTCACCGGCGTGTAGTCCATCGAGCCGACGACGTTGCGGGTGAACGGAAGAACCGTGTTGTGCCAGATGGCGGTCTGGGGATAGTCCTCGGCGAAGAAGTACTGCTCGGCGCCGCGGACGGCCTCCATCGTCATCACGTTCGGCCAGGTCCGCTCCCATCCCTTTGGCGCGGTGCAGCCGTGAAAGTTGACCATCATTCCGGCCTCGGCGGCGTCGGCAGCAATGGCGTGATATCGCTCGATGATGTCGGTGCGATCGGAATGGAAGAAGTCGACCTTGACGCCGGCGACGCCCATCGAAGCGAGGCGCTCGAACTCGGCTCTCCGGACCGCCGGCTCGTGCATCCGGTCCCGAGGTTGCTCGGGAACCAGATTGTTGGAGCCACCGGAGTTGTACCAGAGGAAGACACCGACGCCGCGGGTTCGAGCGTGGGCCAAGACACCTTCGAAGTCCGTCGGATCGTTCAGATTCCAGTTGGCGTCGATGAGTGTGTGCTCCCAGCCGAACTCGGCAGCGAGGTCGATGAACGTCCTCAGCGCCTCGGGATTGCCAGGGCTCGCATGATCCGACCACCAGGACCACGAGACACGTCCCGGCCGGATCCATGTCGTGTCTTCGACCCGGCTCGGATCGGCGAAGTCGGTGACGGCGGTCGATCCGTGGATGGCTGCCAGGTCGTCTGATACGACGATCAACCTCCATGGACTGGTCCACGGAGAGGAGACCGGCTCGCCAGGCGGCTCCGTACTCAAGCCTTCCTCGGGGTACGGGAGCTCGATCCTGTAGGTGAGGTCGCCGTCGGCTTGCAGGTGGGCGCCGAAGTTCCCGGGGCCGACCGCAGACTCGGCCAGCAGGACCCAGACTCCATCGGACTCGAACAGGGCGGGAAGGTTCCAGCTCGGGGCCTCGGTCGGGGTCCCGATCGGGATGCCGTTCGCGTAGAGCGCCTCGTAGGCTGGGGCTCCGAGCGCCGGCGGATCGTGCGGTTGGATCCATACGCGACCCGGCGAGACGAATCGGAACGACATCCGATCGGACAGCAGCCGGTCGGCGCCTCCACCCCACGAGTACCGCAGCCCGATGGTGTCATCGGTGACCCGGACCTGCAGCGTCAGCCGGTCTCCTCCGTCTGAGACGAACACGAGGTTTCGCTGGTGGGCGGTGATCTCGATGACGGTCTCCGACCCGACCATCCGGTACGAGTCCTCGAACACCTCGATGTCATCGGCCTCGTCGAGGTTCAGGCTCGACAGATCACGCTCGGCAAACGCCAGCCCGATTCGACAGCCCCTCATGACGGCGACGTCGTCGAAGATCACGTCGAACACCGGATCGCCGCGTGCGATGTCCAGCTGCAAGGCCAGTCGATCACTCGGGCTGCGGACTTCCGTAGGTCTTTCGGTCACCGCACAGAAGATACGGGCTGCGCGGGAACGGAGAACGCAGAGACGTCAAGACCTCGAAGTGGTTCAGCCTCGAGGCGAGCCCCTCACCGCTCGAGCAACCGCACTTCGGGGACTCGACCGGTTGCCCCGTCGACGAGCTCCCGATCACCGAGTGGGTAGTCGAGGACGACCGTGAGCGTGTCCCTGCAGTCGTTCGTCGTGTCGTCCCTCGCAACGATCGTCACCTCGACGGTCGCAGCAGACTCGACGACGGAAGCTTCGAGGTCCGCATTGCAGGTGTCGACGCCGAACTCCAGCGTGATTCCGTCAGGCCCCAAACCTGCCTGAGGGCTGATCTCAGGATGAAACGCACATCCCGCAAGGAGCAGCACGGACCCGAGGACCGCTAGCACCCCATGCCTTGTGTTCCTCATGCCGACCGTGGCCTTCTCGTGCGAGACGCCATGCCACGTCGGTCTGCCGAGAACACGTGCGTCCGGAACCCTTGTCGCGTATCACAGAACGTGATACGTTGGCTCTCATGGCACAGGCGATATCGGTTCGACTCGACGATGAAGCACTCAGAGCCCTGAGTGAGCTCGAGGCGACTGGCATGAGTCGCTCAGAGGCCATCCGTGCTGCGCTCGTGACCGCTGCATCTCGACTGCGCGACAAGCGAGCCTTGGCTGCGGAAGTAGCAGCCCTCGAAGCCGACGAAGACGACCGCACGGAGATGCTGGCAGTAGCCGAGATCATGGAAGACCTCCGTGCGTCGGGGTGACATCTTTGCCTTGCGTCTCCCGAAAGGAACGGGTCACGAACAACAAGGACGTCGATTCGGTGTCGTGATCCAATCCGATGCCTTCCTCCCACGGTCTGTCGTCCTGGTGGCTCCGACATCGACCAGCGCAAAACCCGCATCGTTCAGGCCCGAGATCGACATTGCAGGCACCGTCACCCGGGTGCTCGTCGAGCAGATCGGCGCCGTCGACCTTGGCCGACTTGGTGACCTCGCAGGCCATCTCGCACCAGAGGAACAGTGGGGAGTCGACGCTGCGCTCCTGACCGTGCTCGGTCTGGACTGACCGACGAGCGAGTGGCGTAGGCTCGGAGTCATGCTGAGACTGATCGGAAACGTGCTGTGGCTGCTGCTCGGAGGGATCGAATTGGCGATCGCCTACGCCATCGCCGGGCTCCTGTCGTTCCTACTGATCGTCACTGCCCCGCTCGGTGTCGCCGCCTTTCGTCTCGCCGGATACACCCTGTGGCCCTTCGGCCGGTCGCTCGTCGAGAAGCCCGGAGCCGGTGCCGGGTCGGCACTCGCCAACATCATCTGGACGGTCGTGTTCGGCTGGATTCTTGCTCTCGGCCACCTGCTGGCAGCCTTCGTGAATGCCGTCACGATCATCGGGATCCCCTTCGCCGTCGCCCACCTGAAGCTGGCGAGGACTGCGCTGGTCCCCTTCGGTCACGAAGTCGTCGACTCCGCGACTGGCGACTTCGCAGTCCGCCCGCTCGGGCGCTGATCACTCCATCGAAAGCCCGTCCCGTGCGTCGCTGATGACATACGCCTCTGTGAACCTGAGATGCCTACGCTCGGAGCGTGAGTCTCATCGTCCTCGGCATCGGCGTCCTCGTCATCCTCGGAATCATCGTCGGCATCATCATCGCCTTCGCCGGCACACGTGACTGAGCGCAGAGCCATGAGAGCCACAGTCAGCGGACGCTGATCCGAACGAAGCGTCTGCTTGACCGAACGCTTCATGGACCACGTCACCGGGGCGGGGTGCGCGCCCATGCCCCGACCACGTCGAGAGCGGCAGCGCTCAGGTCGATCAGGTCGGCGTGGGTGTGTCGCTCTCCGATCACGAGAGCGACCACCGCTTCTGCAAAGTGCTCCGTCGGGCGATCCTGCCATCTGTCCGCCTGTCTCCAATCGACTCCATCGGGCGATCCGATCGCCGTCCGGAACGCGCTGCCGAGCTCCTGTTCGACGGAGCAGGCCTCCTCGAGGTGATGACCCAGCTCATGAGCGAGCGACTCGGGGAAACGGAGAGGGGTAGTCGGTATCTCGATCCGGATGAGTCGATCCGACCGGCGGTACTCGGCCGCGCCGCCCTCAACCTCGTCTACGAGCACCAGCTCGACAGTGCCGATACATCCTCGCTTGCCGGCGAAGACGTCCAGAAACGACTGCCAGGTCTGGTCCGTCAGCTGTTGGACCTCGGGCGGGAGACGCTGGATAGTCACCAGCCTCGGGCCGTTCGTGCGACCAGAATCGAAGGGGAGCAGGACCAGCGTCACGACCCCGAAAACAAGCAGTCGATTGGTCCACCGGTGCCTGCCCGGGTTGGTCACTCGACGATCAGACGCTCGTCGATCAGACGCTCGTTGACCGTTTCGCCGTCGGGCTCGAGACGGAGGTACTCGTACTGCTTGCGGAACTGGAGGTCGACCATGTCGGCGCCGTCGCGGTTCTTCTCGACCGTGAAGACGACCTGATTCTTGAAGCTCTCTGCCGCGGTGAGATCGTGGGTCATCTGTGACCGTGAGACGATGTCGAACTTCTCGTTCATCAGGAGCACCACATCCGCCTCGTATGCGAGGGACGCAGAGCCTCCGAGGTGGTGCATGCGGAGACGTCGCGCCCTGAGCCCGACGGTGTCGGAGGCAACGATCGCCACAACGGCGATGTTGGCGCTCATCGCGAGTTCCTTCAGTGCATGGCTCACCGTGGTGACCCGCTGGCCCTCGTCCTCGATGGAAGGCGTCACGGGAACCTTCTGGAGATAGTCGACGAACAGCGCGTCGGTGTCGTCGCCGACGAGTCCCTCGATCTGATCGATATCTGTATGCAAGCCCGACGCACGCACCAGCCACAGCCGGTCTGCATATCCGCTGACCGTCGAGTACGGCAGTTGAAGGACCGGCGCCTCTTCGATGGCCCTCCCCAACGACAGGTCTCCGGCCTCGACGCGCCCGAGGATGCGGCGGGCGAATCGACCGTCCTGCCCCATCCGCTGTTCGGTGGGCAGCTCCGCCAACTCGAGATGGAGGAGTCGCGACAGCAGCGTCACTTCGTCGTGCTCGTAGCAGGCGAAGATCACGCTCTGGCCCTTGTGCGCGAGGTTGCGGGCCATTTGCAGAGCGGTGATGGTCTTGCCGATGCCCGGCGAGCCACCGATCAGCGTCAGGTTCCTGGTGCGCAGCCCGCCACCGATGACGCGATCGAGCGCAGGGAAGCCGGTGGCCATCGTCCGTCGCTCCGAACCGCGTTCTCGCGCATCCGCCAGCACCGACGACAGCGATCGCCGCTCCATCTTCTCAGCCAATCGATTCTCCGTTCCCCAAGACCAGACATCTTCGTGCAGCCATCGGAATTCTCCAACCCCGATCACCCGGGGACGACTCGACCTACGCTCGTGTCATGAAGATCTTGTTCATCGGTGGCACCGGCATCATCAGCAGCGCCTGCGCGCCGCTGGCACTGGAACGTGGCCACGAAGTCCATCTCATGATCCGGGGTACCCCGAGCAACGTCCGAGCCCCCTCGCCCGGTGCCCGTGTCCTGAAAGCGGATGCGAGAAACGCCGAGCAAGCACGGGCCGCCCTCGGAAACGAGCACTACGACGCCGTGGTCGATTTCGTCGCCTTCACCCCGGAGCACATCCGCTCCGACCTCGATCTCTTCCGCCACCGGGCCGGGCAGTTCGTGTTCATCAGCAGCGCGTCCGCCTACCACAAACCGGTCCGGCACCTGCCCATCACCGAGTCGACACCGCTCCACAACCCCTTCTGGCAGTACAGCCGGAACAAAGCCGCCTGCGAGGAGCTTCTCGTCGACGAATACAGGAGGCAGGGGTTCCCGATGACCATCGTCCGGCCCTCCCACACGTACGACGAGACGCTGCTTCCTTTCTCGGCCGGTGGGACCGTCTTCAAGCGGATTCTCGACGACAAGCCGGTCATCGTTCATGGGGACGGGACGTCGCTCTGGACGCTGACACACCACCGCGACTTCGCCGTCGGACTCGTGGGACTCCTGGGGAACCCGAAGGCGATCGGCGAAGCCTTCCACATCACGAGCGACGAGAGCGTCCCCTGGAACGAGATCTTCCTCGCAATGGGCCGAGCCGCAGGGAAGACCCCGCGCCTCGTTCACATCCCTTCCGATGTCATCGCCGAGGCCGACCCCGAGTGGGGCGACGGTCTGCTCGGGGACAAGGCACACAGCGTCATCTTCGACAACTCGAAGATCAAGGCTGTGGTCCCTGACTTCGATCCAACGATCCCGTTTCATGTAGGCGCCAGGGAGATCGCCGCCTTCCATCTCGAGCACCCTGACTTCGCTCCGCTCGAGCCGGACCGGGACGCATTGATCGAGCGCCTCATCGATCGATTCTCTGTGCGGGCCTGACCCCCCGAGAGCGCGCCATCGCCTGGAGGCACAGTGCCGATTTCTGTTGAGTTGCCGGCTCAGTCGTCGCCGGCTGCGTCCGACTTCCTCGCAATCTCTTCGACCACGGCGGCGTTGGCCAGCGTCGTCACGTCGCCGAGCTTGCGATGTTCCGAGATGTCCTTCAACAGGCGGCGCATGATCTTGCCGGATCTCGTCTTCGGCAGATCCGGTGTGAACACGATTGACTTGGGCTTGGCGATCGGGCCGATGTGGTCGGAGACGTGCTGGCGCAGTTCGGCGATCAGGTCCTCGTCGCCCTCGGCGGTGCCACGCAACGTCACGAACGCTGCGATCGCCTGTCCGGTGAGATCGTCCTTACGGCCGACAACCGCTGCCTCGGCCACCGCCGGGTGCGACACGAGCGCCGATTCGACCTCCATGGTGGAGATGTTGTGGCCCGAAACCAGCATCACGTCGTCGACGCGGCCGAGCAGCCAGAAGTAGCCGTCCTCGTCGCGCTTGGCGCCGTCGCCGGGGAAGTAGCGGCCGGGGAACCTGGTCCAGTAGGTGTCGATGTAACGCTGGTCGTCGCCCCAGATCGTCCGGGCCATGTGGGGCCACGGGCGAGTCAGGACGAGGAACCCGCCGCCGGGGATCCCAACCGAGTTGCCCTCCTCGTCGACGACGTCTGCGGCGATCCCGGGCATCGGCATCGTGGCCGATCCGGGCTTGGTGGCGGTGACGCCCGGCAGCGGAGAGATCATGATTCCGCCCGTCTCGGTCTGCCACCAGGTGTCGACGATGGGACAGGACTCGGGCCCGATGTGCTTCTGATACCAGATCCAGGCCTCGGGGTTGATCGGCTCACCGACCGTGCCGAGCAGCCGGAGGCTGGACAGGTCGTGCCGGGCGGGGTATTCGTCACCCCATTTCATGAACGCCCGGATCGCCGTGGGCGCCGTGTAGAAGATCGTGACCCCATAGTCCTCGATGATGTGCCACAGCCGATCGAAGTCGGGGTGGTTCGGGGCGCCCTCGTACATGACCCCGGTGGTGCGGTTTGCCAGCGGGCCGTAGACGATGTAGCTGTGACCGGTCACCCAGCCGATGTCGGCGGCGCACCAGTAGACGTCGTCGTCGGGCTTGAGGTCGAACACGAAACTGTGTGTGGTCGTGACCCCGGTGAGATAGCCACCCTGGGTGTGGACGATTCCCTTGGGCTTTCCCGTGGTGCCCGACGTGTAGAGGATGTAGAGCGGATCCTCTGCGTTGAGCCGCTCCGGCTCGCATTCGGCGGACTTGTCCTCCATGAGATCGTGGTACCAGATGTCGCGGCCCTCGGTCATGTCGACACCGTGGTCGGTGCGGCGGACCACCACCACCGATTCGACGCCTGGCGTGCGAGCCAGCGACACGTCGGCATTGGCCTTCAGCGGAACGACGTTCCCACCGCGCCAGGCGCCGTCTTGAGTGACGACGACCTTGGCATCGGCGTCGAGGATGCGGTCGGCCAGCGAATCGGAGCTGAACCCTCCGAACACCACCGAATGCACGGCGCCGATCCGCGCGCATGCGAGCATGGCCACGGAGAGCTCGGGGATCATGCCCATGTAGATGGCGACCCGATCGCCCTTCGACACGCCGAGTGACTTCAGGGCATTGGCGAACCGGCACACCTCGTCGTACAGGTCCTGATAGGTGATCGTCCTGGTGTCACCCGGCTCCCCGACCCAGTGATAGGCCACTTTGTTCCCGGACGATTCGAGGTGGAGGTCGAGGCAGTTGTAGGACAGGTTGAGCTCGCCGTCCGAGAACCACTTGAAGAACGGGGGATTCGAGTCGTCGAGGATCTCGGTGGGCGGCGTGTACCAATCGATCCGATCCAATGCCTGACGATGCCAGAAGCCCTGGAAGTCGGCCTCCGCCTGGGCATGGATCCCGGGCTTGGCGTTGGCCTGCGCCGTGAACTCGGCGCTGGGTGGGAAGCTTCGGCTCTCCCTCAGCAGGTCCTCGAGTGTCTCGCTCATGGGGTGCTCCTCGAATCGGGTCCGTGCCTGGAGAATATGCCAACACCCGTCGGAGCGCGCCCTGAACGTGGTTGTATCTGAGTGGTGCAGATGCGATCGGGTTGACATGGACTGGCCGTACATCGAATTGCGAATTCACGGAGTGTCGGGGACTTCGGCAGTCGACCTGCTCCAGGCTCGGCCGGTGAACGCCGACGACGACCCAGAAACGGACCTGACCAAGCCGGCAGAGACCGGCGGCTGGACCCGGGCGTTCCGATGGGCCAGCCTGACGTCGGGGGATCCGCGTTCGGCGACCTGGATCCTCCTGCTCCCGTACATGCTCTCGAACCTCGCCGGATGGGCGCTCCCCCGCCGAGCCTCGATCCTCCGTCATCGGATCGATGTGGCGATGGTTCGTATCAGCGGTGCGATGCTCACGGCCATCTTCTCGCTCGTGATCGCGTACGGATTCATCGTGGTGGGTGGATTCTCCACTCTCGGCGAACACATGGACAAGGGCTTGGCGGTCGGTCTCGGTGCCGTCGCATCGCTGCTCGTGACGGGGGTTCTCTGGTGGCTGACCCGGAGCCGCGATCTCGAGATCCCACCGGTGCTCACGGATCCGGCTGTCGGTGCCGACTGGGCGTTGCTCCGGAGAGCACACCTGGGTGTGGCGGCTTCGGCCACGCTGTGGACGCTGGGCTCCGTCGCCCGGAGCGCGTTCCCCCAAACCGATGTCGATCTCGACGGCATCGTCCTCGCCTCCCAGATCGGGCTCATCGTGCTGGTCGCCTGTGCCGGACTCGGCGTCCTCGCCCCAGCCAGGCCGATGGAGCGGATCGCCGGTGCCGCAGCGAGCGCCATGGCGCTCGGAGTCGTCGGGTTGGCAGTGATCGTGTGGCTGGGCGACAGTCCGGGGGAGGACGTCATCGGCGGGGCCGGTGGCCCCTTGGCGGATACGGTGCGGGCGTTCACGGCGATCGCCCTCTTGTTGGTGATGGTGGCGCTGTCCCGGATCGATCGGCTCGCTGCCGCCACGATCGCGACGCTCATCGCGATCGCCGGAGCGTCTGGCGCCGCGGTCGGAGCGGCGACGATCCAGGTCACTGCGGCGGCCGCCGGGACCGAGACGCCGGCGTCCATCGGTCTCATCGCCGAGGGTTTCCTCCTCGGCGTGCTCGTCCTGACCGCCTTCGTCCTGATCCTGCACCTGCGAGCCGACCTGCGCACACAGGCAGCCGACAACCGGCTCTGGCGCAGCGTCGTCGCCATCGTGAACGATCCGGCGCTGCTGGTGATCGGAACGCCAACCATCATCACGGTGGTCTCGTTCCTCGTCTTCGCCAATCTCGAGGCCGACGAACCGGTGACGCTGTTCCGAACGGCGTCGGAGTGGGCGCTTGGCGTCGTCGTGTTGCTGTTTGCGATGTCGATGCGACGGACGCCCCGCAAGGCGGCGATCACGCTCGTGGCCGGTGTCGTTGTGTATGTCGTCGCCGACTGGTTGGCGACGGATTTCCAGCAGGTGGCCGTTTTCGGAACCCTCGTGCTCCCAGCTCAACTGATCGGCTCCCGGATCGTCGGGGCGTATCGCAACGCCGACCAGCGCCGGGCGCTCGCCGTCCCGTGGGACGTCGGCTCCTATTTCCCGGCGGTGTTCCATCCGCTCGCGCCCCCGCCGTATGGTGCCACGGCCGTCGCCTCGCTCCGAGCAACCCTCCAAGACCTGTCCGATGACGGCCGGACCCCGCTGGTGGTCGCTGCCCACTCGCAAGGAACGGTCATCGCGGCGAGCGCGGTGGTCGGCTCAGGCGTCGAGGCTGCCCTGTTCACCTTCGGCAGCCCGCTGGGCACGCTCTACCGACGGTTCTTCCCCGCTCACTTCGGAGAGGAACTCTTCGAGACCGTGCGAGGGTCTGTGGCTCGGTGGGCGAACCTGTGGAGGGCGACGGACCCGATCGGCGGTTCGATCGAACCGGACATCGACCTGCCGGAACAGCCCGACCCCAGATCCCGTATTCACGGCGCCTACTGGTTCCGTGACGAGGCGGTGTACAACCGAACGGCCGGCGAGCTCTTCGAGGCACTCGGTGTCGACAAAGCCTCCCTTCCCGAGCGGTATCGCTGACGAGAGCCGGTACCGTCGCGACATGGATGGCGTGCGCCCCGAGATCGTCGTGTTCGACGTCAACGAGACACTGCTGAGCCTCGCTTCCCTCAAACCATCCTTTGCCGACGTGTTCGGCAACGCCGACTCGATCGGCGAGTGGTTCGCGCGGATGCTGCACGGATCGCTCGTGTCGAATGAGCTCGTCGACTACCGCAGCTTCGCAACGATCGGCACCGAATCCCTGATGATGCTGGCTTCGAAGCACGGCATCACGATCGACCCGTCCCACGCCGCAGACGTCGTCGCCGGCATGCAACGACTCGATCCACACCCCGACGTCCTGCCTGCGTTGGCTGCGTTACGCAACGCCGGCTTCAAGGTTGCCACGCTCACCAACGGCAGCGATGACACGGCCGCCGCCCAACTCGAGTACGCCGGGCTGTTGCCGCTGCTCGACGACACGATGACCGTCGACGCGGTTCGCCGGTTCAAGCCGGCGCGCGAGGTGTACCTCGCTGCTGCCGAGAGATTCGGCGTCGCGCCCTCCGAGATGCTGATGGTCGCGGCGCACGACTGGGACGTCGCCGGCGCCGCTGCCGCCGGCTGCCAGACGGCATTCGTCACTCGTCCCGCCGTCTTCTGGAGCCTGCCTGGTGATCCTCCCGGGCTGGTGGTCGGCGACCTGGACGGCCTGGTCGAGGCGCTCACCGGATGAGCACCGTCGCCGAGCACCTGCTGAGCGGGGACACCGTGATCGCCGTTGTTGGAGCCACCGACAGCCCCGGCAAGTATGGAGGACGGATCTATCGCGACCTGAAGTCCAAGGGGTTCACGGTGCGAGCGGTGAATCCGAACCGCGAGACGGTGGACGGCGACCCGGCCTACCCGACTCTTGCCGCGGTGCCGGGCACCATCGACATCGTCGACGTGGTCGTTCCACCCGGTGTCGGCGCGGACATCGTCCCCCAGACGGCCGTTCTCGGACTGCGCCACATCTGGTTTCAGCCAGGGGCCGAGTCCAGGGAATTGATCCTGACCGCGGAAGCGGCGAACCTGGACGTCATTCACCACGACTGCATCATGGTGCGGGCATCGAAGGTCGGATAGGAGGAACGCCAATGCTGGAACCAGATTTCCACGTCTACGCCGCGATCAAGGGCCTCCGGGTCGTGCGGAACTTCACAGACCGTCAGCTCTCCGCCGACGATCTCGAGGCGATCCTCGACGCCGGCCGTTGGACGGGTTCGGCGAAGAACCGACAGAACTGGGCGATCGTCGTCGTCCAGGACCGCACCCAGCTCGACCGACTCGCCGAATGCGGAGACTTCACGACGCCGGTTCGCAACGCCCCGACGACGCTGGTGCCCGTCCGGCTCCCCGAGGCATATGAGTGGGACATGGGACGGCTGGCCCAGAACATGATGCTGGCGGCTGCGGCACGGGGCGTCGGGTCGTGTCCCGTCACCTTCCACCGCGAGCAGGATGCCAAAGCGGTCCTTGGTGTGCCCGCCGACCACGGGGCGCGCTACGGGATCACACTCGGCTATCCCGATTTCGAAGCGGAGCGCGAAGCCCGGTCGCGAAGCAGCATGAGTGGGCGCAAGTCGCTGGAGGCCCTGGTGATGAGGGATCGTTTCGAAGGCTGATCCCGATCGGGGCCACGCCCGCTGATCTCACGATCGCCGCCTCTCATGCGGGCCGCCGGCCCTCCGAGCGACCCTGGACCACCCAGATGAGAGCAACGGCCGCAAGGACCGCAAGCCAATCACCGAGGAGCGCATACACGGTGCGGCCGGCCGACCGCATGTGCACCGTGCCGGTCAGCACCTCGGCGGCCACCAGATCGGTCGTCTCGCCGACGACTCCGCCTTCGGTGATGATCGTCGACTTGCCCGTGATCGCTCCATGGACGACGTCGACGCCGAGCTCGGCCGAGCGCATCCGCGTCATCCCGATGAGCTGATCGGAGGCGTTCGAGTACGGATAGCTCGCCTGGGATGTCGCCACCACCAGCAGCCGAGCCCCGGCGTTGACGGTGTCGCGTGCGTACCGACTGAAGGCCGACTCGAAGCTGATCACCGAACCGAAAGGACCGAAGCCCTCGTCGAACACGACCGGCTCCGAACCCCTGATCATGTCTCTCGGCACCCGTGAGAGATCGGGGATCCATGCGAACAGCGGTCGGAAAGGCACATACTCTCCGAACGGCACTGGATGCCGCTTGGAATACTCGCCGACGATCTGGCCGCCTGTGTCGAACACGACGTTGGCGTTGGTCCACTCGGTGTCGGAGAGCGGCCGATCACCTCCCGCGAGCAGCACCGCACCGATTCGCGCGGCCTCGGCGCCCATCTCCGATGCGATCGACTGGTCGAGGACCGGGTCGACACTGAAGCCGGTCGATCCCTCGGGCCACACGACGAAATCGACCGCCCCGGCCTCGATCGACCTCGTCAGCTCGAGCGAAGTCTGATACGTCGCAGCGCGCTCACCGGCACAGCGTTGCTGAGGGCAGGGCGTCGAGCCCTGGACGATGGCGACCCGAACGGGCTCGCCATCCGCACTCGGAGCCATGAACACTCCGCCGAGCACGGACAGGGCGATGACCCCACACGCTGTGGCCAATGGTCGGCCATCGGCGGACCGGACGAGAACGACTGCTCCAGCTGCAACGGCCACGACCAGCACGGACCAGCCCGTCGTGCCGAAGAACTGCGTGGCGTTCCTCGTCAGCGCGTACTCTCCCATCGGGTAGCCGGCGAGGCCCCAACCGAAGCCGCCGAACGGGAACCTCAGACGAACCAGTTCCATCGCCGCCCACCCGCCTGTGGCAGCCACCCACCACCGGAGCGGCTGCTCCGCCGAGATGCGACGGAGGATCCCGGCGTAGACGCTGGTGAACGCCGCCTGCGACAGCACCAGGGGTGCAAGGGCGATCAGGGCCGGGTCGACCAGTTCACCGAGCCACGGGAACAACAAGCCGAAGAAGGTGATGCCGAACGCGAGCCCACCCACCCAGGCGTCCCGAGTTCGCTCGGCCAGGGTGATGCTCCACAGGAACCCGAAGACCGCGATCGGACCGACGAACCCGAGCCCATAGGGTGGAAAGGCCGCCACCAACAGCAGCCCCGCCAGCGCCGAACCAACGATCGATCTCACCCCAGGAGTGTATTGCCCGGGTGGATTCATGGGACCAGAGGCAGAGACTGGCACCAGGTGGTCGCCTGGCCGCCCACTGCCAGGCGACCGATAGGCTCGGCCGAATGGATGACCTACAGATTGCGCATGAGGCCGCCGAGGCGGGAGCCGAAGTGATCAGACGGCACTTCGGTCGTGGGGTCGAAGCCGAATGGAAGGGTGAGGTCGACCCGGTCACGGCGGTCGACCGTGAAGCAGAAGAGGCGGTGCTCGCGGTCATCCGACGGCGCCGGCCGTCCGATCGCATACTGGCGGAGGAATCCGGCGGTGACGACTGGAACGAGGGTCGGGTGTGGATCGTCGACCCGCTCGACGGCACTGTCAACTTCGTCCACGGCCTGCCGCAGGTCGCCACCTCCGTCGGGCTTCGGTCGGACGGCCGTGGGCTGGTCGGCGTTGTCGCATCGGTGGTGAATCGTGAGGTCTTCGCCGCCGAGTCGGGGAACGGCGCCACGCTCAACGGCAAACCGATCCACGTCTCATCGGAGCCGACGCCGTCCCGCGCGCTGGTCGGCACCGGATTCGCCTACGACCGGCAGCAACGCGCCCAGGAGATGGCGAACACGCTGGCCGGGGTGCTGCGCGAATTCCAGGGGATTCGCCGCATCGGCTCCGCCGCACTCGATCTCTGCTGGGTGGCGGCCGGCCGCATGGATGCCTACTGGGAGTACGGGGTGAGGCCCTGGGACACGGCCGCAGGGGCACTCATCGTCGCAGAGGCGGGCGGCCGAGTGACCGCGTTCGACGGGATGCCGTATCCGCTCGACGACCCTGGCATCGTGGCAACCAACGGTCTGGTCCACGACGCACTCCTGCGGGCGATCCAACCGTGACCCTGTACGAAGTCGATGCCGTCATCGATCGGACGGGCCTCATCGGTCGTCGCCTCGAGGTCGGCGAATCGACGGTCACGCTTGCGGACGAGAGCGGGCGAGCCGACGCCGGAATCGTGCGGATGCCGGGTTTCATCGTCCCGGGACTCCGCGACGCCCACATCCATCTGGCATCGATCAGCGCGGCGACGACCGGTGTCACGCTCGCCGGTGCCCGGGACCTCGACGAGGTGAGCGAGCTGCTGGGTCGACACGGCGCCGGCGACATCGTTGCGATCGGATTCGACGAGACGGAGATGGCGGGAGCCGAGCTTCTCACGGCCGCCGAGCTCGATTCGGTCGTCGGCGACCGGGCAGTGCTCGTGTACCGAGTGTGCGGGCACATCGCCATGGCGAGCTCGGCAGCACTCGACCGAGCAGGCGTCGGTGCCGCGACGCCTGATCCTCCGGGCGGATCGATCGACCGCGATCGCTCGGGACGACCGACCGGAGTCCTGCGGGAGACGGCGATCGACCTCGTCTCGACCACGATGGAAGACACCGAACGCGGGGTGGGCGACGATCAGCTGTCGGCCACGATCACCCGGCTCCTGGAATTGGGACTGACATCGGTGACGGCGATGGTCCCCGCCGGCGCACCGGCGTGGTGTGGCCCCGATGACGAGCTCGACCGCCTGCTCGACCTCGGTGGAGGCCACGATCTCGGGATCGACGCCGTGCTCATCTCGGATCGGGTCGAGGATCTCCGCTTCCACGCAGGGCGACTCGACGGCGAAGCGCTCCGGTTCGGAGGTTGGAAGGGCTTCGCCGACGGCAGCCTGGGTGGCCACACCGCAGCTCTCACGGCGCCGTATGCAGATCAGCCGGGGAACAGCGGGACGCTGAGGCAGGATTCGGATCGGTTCCGCGACCTCGCCGAGGCCGCCATCGAGCTGGACGGGTCGGTCTGCATTCACGCCATCGGGGATGAGGCCGTCTCGTCGGTCCTCGACTTGTTCAGCGACCTCGTCCGCCTTGGCGCGTCACCCGAGCGTCTCCGGGTCGAGCACGCCTCGATCCTGAGCCCGTCCCTGATCGATCGGATGGCCGACCTCGGGATCGTTGCATCCGTCCAGCCCGCGTTCGTCGCGTCCGACGCTCGATGGCTCGAACGGCGGCTCGGACCGACGCGAGCCAGGTGGGCCTATCCGTTCAGGTCGATGCTCGAAGCGGGCGTGCGGCTCGTCGGCGGTTCGGATGCCCCGGTCGAAGAGCCCGACCCGCTGGCGGGCGCCCGGGTAGCGGTCTCCCGGGCGGGATGGAGCGTCGAAGAGTCGCTCGGCCCCGACGAGGCGCTGGCGCTGTATGCAGACGGTGAGTTCACCGACAGAGCCGTCTGGGTGTCGTCAGACCTCGATCGCTTCGAGCGGCTGGCGTGACTCACCCGCGCAAGTGGGGGGCGACGTCCGATTCGTACTCGGCGTGCCGCTTCGTCTCCTTCTTCGAGTAGACGAGATCCCCGTCGACGGTCACTTCGAATACGCCTCCACTGGACGGGATCAGATGCACGTCATAGCGCGGTCCGAACTCCTCGAAGATCTCCTCAGCCATGCTCACGGCACGGCCCGTGTAGTTTCAAGAGCGGCAGAACTCGATGGTCACATTGGTCATGTCCGCCATCGTAGGAGGCAGCCGGAGCCGATCAGAAGTGCTGATCGATGAGGATCGAGTTGCCGTCCGGATCGACGAGCGTGATATGACCAGGGCCGGAGTCGGCCTCCACCCGCTCGACAAGAGCGATCTCCTCGGCTTCGAGCCTCCGTTGGATCTCCCGAACGTCGGTGAACGATCCGAGCCGTTCCATCCGATTCGTCAGGCCCGGATTGAACGTGATCACGTTGCCTTCGAACATCCCGTGGAAGAGGCCGATCACGGCTTCACCGTTGACGAGGATCGACCAGGATTCGCCGTCACCGCCGGTCGGTTCGAAACCGAGACTGCGGTAGAAAGCAATCGATGCAGCCAGGTCGTCGACGCTCAGCGAGATGGAGCAGGCGCCGAGCTCGAGATTGCCCGGCAGCCCCGGATACGCATTGTCGGCGACCGGCATTCCGGCCATCGGATCTTCGCTCACGTGAACGCTCCTCGCTCGATTCCGATCCGAACATACGCGGGTTCACCGCCCATTCGCCGAGAAATGCTGAGGATCGGTGAGGGTCGCCCACCGCCCTCCCCAACCCCAGCCGATGGCGTCGAAGGCAGCCACAACCGCATCACCCTCGGAGATCATGCCCGGGAGCCCGAGCCCGCGGTCGGTGTATGCGGTCGCCAACTCCGGGAGCACGAGATCACCCTTCACGTACGGATTGTGGAAGGGATTGACGTCGATGGCGAGGCCATAGGCGTGTTGCGACCATGAGGCTCCCCCGGTGACCGGACGGCAAACGAACGCGGTCGTCACGTTCCCATCGCCCGTCGGGGCCGCCTCGAGCTCTGGGGCGGCGATGATCCGGACCTCCTCGATGGGAAAGCCCGCTTCGAACATCGCCCGGAAGACCGACACCATGTCGTCGGCTGCGGACGCGTTGACGATCAAGTCCCCGAGATAGACGTTGCCGTCGAAGCCGACGTAGCTGACCGTCACGTAGGACAGCTCGTCGACGGTGACGGGACAGGCCTCCTGCCAGGTCGAGCGGGCGAGGACATCTAAGGGAATCGGGCCGGTCGTGGACTCGAAGGTGGGGCTGCCAGGGCGCAAGAAGGTCGACGGAGGGAACCGCCGGTCGATCAGCTCGAACGGAGTGGGCTGGATCTCGCCGTAGCCGTCGGGCCTCAATGGAAGCGGCCGCTCACCGAGCCAGTCGGGCCGCAGGAGCGAGCCGCGCCCGGGCCGGTCGACGGACTCTGCGGGCCGGTCGGCGAGCTGTTCCGAAGCCGCCTGATCGGCGAGCAGCTCTGCGACCGCGTCGTCGGAGGTCACAGGAGCGCCAGCCTGGACCGATTCCGTAGCCGGCAGATCGACCGGCGTCGACTCGGCGGCGAGGTCGGGCACCGTCTCCTCGGGTTGGAGAGATCCCGCCGGAGCGCCACAGGCGGTCGCGGCCAGCAAGAGCACAACGAGCAGCATCCCCCGGTTCACGAGTGACAATGTACCGCACCATCACCCTTCCCCAGGGGTTGATGTCCCCCAGCCTGCTTGGGGAAGGGACCTTGCCTCGATTGTGACTACAGCGTCGTTCGGACGCCGCAACCTGCAAGCACGCATCGAGGGCTTGCGGGTGGGGGGATGCCAACCCAACCGAGCCCTCCACAAGAGGCCTGCTCGGCGCGAGCGCAGACCCCCTACGTCCAAGGCTCGTCCCTCGTCTTGCAGGAACCTTCCCCCACTCCCTGGGGGACAACGACCACGAGCAGCGGTCGGCCCGTTGGGGAGCAAAGCGTCGAGAACCCGTATCGTTGACGAATGCTCTTCGACTACACCACCGTCAACCCGGAGTCCATCACCGCCGACGTCGACCGGACGCTCGCCGCCGCAGACAGGATCGTGGACGAGGTCGTCGCATCTGCCGCCGATCCCGCCTATGCCTCGACGCTCGGCCGACTCGAGGACGTCGGAGACATGACGGCATCGCTGTTCGGAAGGACGGCCTTCATGGGCTACGTCCACCCCGACGAGGCGACGAGAACCGCCGGACAACAGCTCGAGGAGCGGATCTCCAAGTGGGGCATCGACATCTCGTTCCGGCCGGAGCTCTTCGAAGCCGTCAAGGCCTTCTCCCAGACCGACGAGGCTCGAGCACTCACCGGCGAACGGGCCCGGCTGCTCGAATTCACCTTGCGAGACTTCCGGAAGGCGGGCCACGAGCTGTCGAAACCCGATCAGTCTCGCCTCAAGGAACTGAGCAACCGGCTCGTCGAGCTGGGAACCCGGTTCCAGAAGAACATCGCAGATGTCGACGACACCTTGGTCGTGACCCGCGACGACCTCGAAGGCATGCCCGATTGGTACGCCGACTCGCTCGAGCGGACCCAGGACGGCGACGGGCTCAAGATCACGATGGCCTACCCCCATGTCATCCCATTCGTCCAGAACGCCTCCCGACGCGATCTGCGAGAGGCGCTGATGTTCAAGTTCAACAATCGGGCACGCGAGGCGAATCGACTCATCCTTGCGGAGGCCGTAGAAGTCCGCCAGGAGATCGCCGAGCTCTTCGGCCAGGAGTCCTGGGCCAATCACCTCCTCGACGAACGCATGGCCGAGAACCCCGAGAACGTCTTCGACTTCTACGACTCGCTTCGCGATCCGCTGCAAGCTGCTGCGCGGGAGGAGATCGCGCTCATGACCGAGCTGCTGCGACGCGACACGGGCGACGACACCGCCGTCCTCCAGTCGTACGACTGGCAGTACTACGACACACTCCTCCGCAAGACCGAGTACGGCGTCGACCCCAACGAGGTGTCGCAGTACTTCGAGTTGGGACAGGTCCTCGACGGCATGTTCGAGGTCACCGGAGATGTGTTCGGCCTCACCTACGAGCGAGTCGATGCTCCGACGTGGCACCCCGACGTCATCACGTACGCGATCCACGATTCGGGGTCCGGTGACCTCATCTCGCACTTCTACATGGACCTCTTCCCCCGTGAGGCGAAGTTCAGCCACGCCGCCGCATTCCCACTCGTGCCGGGACGGCGTCTGGCGGACGGCTCCTATCAGCACCCGGTCTCGGCGATCGTCGCCAATGTCACCAAGCCGACCGACGAACGCCCTTCGCTCCTCCAGCATCAGGAGGTCGAGACGATGTTCCACGAGTTCGGTCACATCCTCCACCAGACATTGACCACGGCCGAGTTGGTCCGGTTCTCGGGAACCAGCGTGGAACGCGACTTCGTGGAGGCGCCGTCGCAGATCATGGAGCACTGGACATGGAAGCCCGACGTGCTCCAACGGTTCGCTAAGCACCACGAGACGGGCGAGCCGATACCAGAGGACCTGGTGGATCGACTCGTCGCAGCCAAGAACCTCAACGTCGCGCTCACGAAACTCAGGCAGATGACGTACGGCACACTCGACCTGAAGCTCCACGGGCCCAACCCCGACCGCGATCTGGACAAGGCACTGGAGGACGCCAACGCCGTCTCGCTGTTGCCGCTCCACGAGGGCACGTTCTTTCCCGCCAGCTTCGGGCACATGTTCGGATACGACGCCGGTTACTACGGTTATCTGTGGTCCGAGGTCTATGGCGACGACATGTGGTCACGCTTCGAGGAGGAGGGTTACACCAGCCCTCGAGTCGGTGCCGACTACCGACGCGAGATCCTCGAAGCCGGGGGAACCCGAGACGGCATGGAACACCTCCGTGCGTTCCTCGGGCGCGAACCCGACAACTCCGCCTTCCTCGTCAATCTCGGCATCGTCGGGTGATTCGTGAACCGAATCGCTGTTTAGCGCTAAAATCTGGGCAGTCGTCAAGGGATTCGTGACACCCGGCGGGGGTTCTTTACATCCACTTGACACGCTCGCTCCGAATATGGGGCAAAGAAGCATCGGATGTGGGGAAGAAACACCCGATTCGAGACGTTGACGAGGATGACCGGCCGACCTGAAGGAGGCCCAACATGTCGGACACAGCGATGAAAGGGCGGAGCATCAAGGGAGTTGCCCGCCCGTCGAAGGATTTCGGTGACGGACGCACGTGTATCCAGGACGGGTGCATCACCAAGCTCAGTCGCTACAACAAGCGCGATCACTGCTATCTCCACGCCCCGGTGAAGTACCCCCGTGTCCGCGGTCGGATCCTTCCTGAAGGCACCTGATCGACGACAGACTTCGGAGCCTCTGGCGAGTTCGGTTCTCTCCCTCCACCTCCCCCGCCACGCTCTGATCCCAGGAATCCCGGCCGAACACACGGCCGGGATTCCTGTCGTTTGTCCTCACCTGCGGCCTGCTCGCTCGGGGCCCCTGCTTTCGAGAAGCCGTCGCACGGCCGCCCCATCGGCTTGCTGACCGATCGTGTGTTCCCCGAAAGGGGGGACAGGCTGCCCCCTGGGGCAACCAGGGGTGCTCTCGAGAAAGAATTCCCGCGGCTGCCTCCATGGCTTGCTGACGCAAGCCTCCTGCGGGAGAAAGTGTGACCCCACCCCCCGGGGGGTGGTATACTGCTGCGGATGAAGGCTCAGCACAAGACATCGGCGCTCAACCGGCTGAAGACGGTCCGGGGGCATCTCAATGCCGTGATCGACATGGTCGAGGACGAGAAGTACTGCCCCGACATCATGAAGCAGGTCTCGGCATTGCAGGCGTCGCTCGAGAAGGTCAATCGGGTCCTCCTGCAGAATCATCTCGAGACCTGTGTGACCCATGCGGTCGCAGAGGGCCGTACCGCCGAGATCGTCGACGAGCTGCTCGAGACCATGAAGTACACCGCCGCGGTCACCGGGCCCGGCCCCATCGAACTGGAGACACCATGACCACCACCACTCTGAACGTTCCGGACATCTCCTGCGGGCACTGCAAGA
Source organism: bacterium (assembly GCA_024641285.1). Lineage (GTDB taxonomy): Bacteria > Actinomycetota > Acidimicrobiia > Spongiisociales > ZC4RG35 > JAHEDH01. Next base: position 38,083 of record JAHEDH010000003.1, read on the forward strand.
TGTCGATCGAAGGTGCCGTCAATCAACTGGCCGGGATCGATAGCGTCGAAGTCTCGATCGAGGGCAAGACGGTTGCCATCTCGTACGGCGAAGCCGTGACCCTCGACGCCATCATCGAAGCAATCGAAGAGCAGGGCTACGACGTCGCGTCGAACTGACGCCCTGCGAGAGGAAACCATGCCCGATGTGACCACCCGCCCCGAGACGCTGACCTTCGAGGTCGACGGCATGACCTGCGCCGCCTGCGCCAACCGTATCGAACGCGTGCTCGGCAAACAGGAAGGGGTCGAAACCGCCGTCGTCAACTTCACCGGAGCCGAGGCCAAGGTCCGCTCGGATGTCCCGCTGGACCCCGATTCACTCCGCGAGGCCGTAAAGAGGATCGGTTACGACATCCGGGTCGTGTCCGAGGACGACCAGCGCCAGTCACTCGTCGAGAAGTACTCCGAAGAGGAGCGGGTCCAGTGGCGGCGGTTCTGGATCGCATTGGGGCTGAGCGCTCCCCTCATGGGGCTCGCCATGTTCGGCCCCGAGTCACAGTGGAATCGCATCCTCCAGCTCGTCCTCGCAACCCCGGTCGTGTTCTGGATCGGAGCGCAGTTCCACATCGTGGCGGCCAAGCAACTCAGGTCATTCGGCGCGTCGATGGACACCCTCATCTCCCTGGGGACCCTCGTCGCCTGGTTCTACTCGGTGTGGGCGCTGTTCGCCGACGAGGCGGTCTTTTTCGAGACCGGCGCCATGATCATCACGCTGATCACACTGGGCCGCGCCTTCGAGGCGAGGGCGAAGGGCCGGGCATCGTCGGCGATCACTGCACTCCTCGAGCTCGGGGCCAAAGAGGCACGCGTCATGCGGAACGGGTCCGAGACGACGATCCCGATCGATCGCGTCCTCCCCGGTGACATCATGATCGTGCGTCCCGGTGAGAAGATCCCCACCGACGGCAAGATCGTGTCAGGCGCTTCATCGCTCGACGAATCGATGCTCACCGGAGAGTCGATCCCCGTCGACAAGGCACCCGGAGACGTGGTCTACGGAGCGACCGTCAACCAGCAGGGACGTCTCGAGATCAGTGCCACGCAAGTCGGTTCGGATACCGCACTCGCTCAGATCGTGAGGCTCGTCGAGAACGCCCAGGCGTCGAAGGCCCCGGTCCAGCGGCTGGCCGACCGGATCTCGGCCGTCTTCGTCCCGGTCGTCATCACCATCGCACTCGCCACGTTCGGTGTGTGGATGCTCGTGGGTGATTCGACGGCGGAGGCGATTCAGGCGGCCGTCGCCGTCCTGATCATCGCCTGCCCATGCGCCCTCGGACTGGCCACTCCGACGGCGATCATGTTGGGCTCGGCACGAGGGGCCGAACTGGGCGTGCTCTTCAAGCGGGCCGACGTCTTCGAACGGTCCCGAGTCATCGACCGTGTCCTGTTCGACAAGACCGGGACGCTCACGACGGGTGTGATGAGTCTCACCGATGTCGAGACGGACATGGACGTCGCCGAGTTCCTCCGGCTCGCCGGATCCGTCGAGGCCGCCTCTGAGCATCCGATCGGACGAGCGGTTGCGCTCGGAGTCGAAGAGCGCGACATCGATCTCACCAGCGTTACCGAATTCGAATCGGTGGCCGGCCACGGCGTGGAGGGAACAGTCGACGGACACAGGGTCGTCGTCGGGAAGTCGAAGTTTCTGGCAGACCGCGGCTTCATGATCCCGGCCGTGCTCATCGACCGACTCGAAGCCATCGAGTCGTCTGCCCGAACGGCTTTCGTGGTCGGAGTCGACGGCGACGCCGTCGGTGTGATCGGAGTCGCAGATCAGGTCCGCGAGACTTCGGCGTCGGCGATCCGCTCACTCACCGGTGCCGGAGTGAACGCCACGATGATCACAGGCGACAACCACCGCACCGCCGAATCGATCGCGGCACAGCTCGGGATGACCGACGTCGTTGCCGGAGTCCTGCCCGGAGGAAAGGCGGACGAGGTCGAACGATTCCAGCGCAACGGCGAGACGGTTGCCTTCGTCGGCGACGGGATCAACGACGCCCCGGCCCTGACGAGGGCGGACATCGGCATGGCAGTCGGGACCGGCACCGATGTCGCCATCGAAGCCGGCGACATCGTCTTGATGTCGGGTAATCCGGCGCTGGTCGATACGTCCATCCGACTCGCCACAAAGACGTTCAAGACGATCCGGGAGAACCTCTTCTGGGCCTTCTTCTACAACACGGCCGCGATTCCCCTGGCAGCCCTCGGATTCCTGAATCCGATGATCGCAGCCGGGGCCATGGCGTTCTCCTCGGTGTCGGTGGTCACGAACAGCCTCCGCCTCCGTCGCTGGAGCCCCTGACCTACGCGGCGAACCTCATCTCCCGACGGAACTTCTTCCAATCCGAGGAAGTGGTCGACCACACCACGTCGGTGACGATCTGGGCGATCCCTACGGCAATGAGCAGCGTCGTGGTCCACCATGGGACCGAGATCACGAGCGCCGGCCCGAGGGCGAGGAACGGGATGGCCTTCGTGACGATCGCGCCGGCCGCGTGCATCCACGCCCGTGAGCGGGCCGGCGCGGCGAGATAGGTGGCGTAGTCGACCTTGACTCCCGGCTGCGGCCGGGTCACCGTGCCGATGAACCAATGTGTGAATCGCATCCCGAAGACACGCCCGACGACGAGGTGCGCAAGCCCGTGGGTGGTGACGAGCGTCACTGCTGTCCCGGCCAAGAGCAGCAGTCCGGCTGCGGTGGATCCGGCCGAATACGCCATCCACACCAGCACCAGACCGAAGATCGTTCCCGAGCCCATCACCGATGTCCCCACCGCAAATGGCACCGTGATGAGCGCCCACGCCTCGAACGCCCTGCGGTCGATGGTGGCGATGCGATCGGCGTACTTCTCGACCAACTCCGGGTTCGCCTTCACGGCCCCAACGGCCTTCCAGAACCCGGTGCCTGCGAGCCCTGTGCTCGAGGCCACTGCCGATTCGGCCGATTCGAGTGCCTGTTCGATCCCGGCTTGATCCATCACCTGCTCCCTCGCTGTTCGTCCTTCGGACGGTACCCCATCCGACACTGCGGTAGCTTGCATCCGTGGGCATTCCGGTCCGAGTCCAGATCTACACCGCACAGACACCCGCCGAGGCCATGGCGCTCGCTCGACTGGGCGTAGATCACGTCGGTGTCACACCCAGCGATCTCGGTCTTCCGGGCGAAGTGGACGTACGCACCGCCCGTGCCATCTGTGACGCCGTGAAAGGGCGGGCGAGGGCCGTGGCGCTCACCGTGTCCACGGTCCCGAGCGAGATCGTCGACATGGTGAACCGAGTCGATCCGGGAATCCTTCACCTGTGCGGGCCGCCCGGCGTGCTGTCGGCAGGCGACGTCGCCGACGTCCGGAAGGATCTCGGGGAGGTCGAGATCATGCAGGCGGTGGCGGTGGCGGGGCCTGAGGCGATCGACGTCGCCGTGTCGTTTGCGCCGGTTGTCGACTACCTGTTGCTCGATTCGATCGCTCCAGGTATCCCGGGCATCGGGGCCGCCGGGGTCGTCCACGACTGGGCCGTGAGTGCGGAGATCGTTCGGCGGGTGAGCGTCCCGGTGATCCTCGCCGGCGGGCTGTCTCCCACGAACGTCGCCGAGGCGATCCACATCGTCGCACCTTGGGGCGTCGACTCACTCAGTCATACGAACCGCCTCCTCCAAGGCGGAGGCTTCACGAAGGATCTCGACCTCGTGAGGGCCTTCGTAAACGCTGCGACCGACGGCGGTTCCCCATGACTGTGGTCGTCATCGGGGACGCGAATGTCGACCTGGAAATCCGACTCCCCTCGGACGCCGCCACCCACGCCAACCCCGACCCCGTGATGTCGGGTGGTGGTTCGGCAGCCAATACTGCCGCAGGCCTCGCCCGACTCGGAACCGGGGTCCGATTCGTGGGCACCGTCGGCGACGACGCCGCCGGAAGATTCGCGGTCGGCAGCCTGGCGCAGGCCGGAGTGGACGTGACGGGTATCCGCACGGTCGACGATGACTCCACGGTGATGGTCATCGTCGTGGTTCGTGACGACGGCGAGCGACTGATCTATGTCTGGCCCCCGAGGGGTGGCGCCCACGCCGCCCTCGACGCGTCGACGGCGACCGATGCCGTCCAAGGGTCGGCCTGGCTTCACGTCTCCGGGATCTGCCTCCGCGTGGAGCCGGCCCGCCAGGCGATGCTCGACGCCATGGAGCGCGCCCGCGGCGCAGGGATCCCGGTCTCGCTCGATCTCAACCTCCGACTGGAGAACTGGGGTTGGGAGGACGGGTTCCGCCAGACCGTCTCTGAGGCGATCGAGCGCGCCGACGTCGTCTTCGGCTCGTCGAGAGACGAGATCTGCGCCATGGCCGGGAGCGACGACCCGATCGAGGCGGCAGCAGCCATCGCAGGCGGCGAGCGCACCGTCGTGGCCCGTCTCGCCGAGCATGGGGCGATCGCCATGCATCGCGGCGTCGCCGTGTCCTCACCCGGGCTCCCGGCCGCCGTCGTCGATACGGTCGGAGCCGGAGACGCGTTCAACGCCGGCTTCATCTCGGCCCGCATCGAGGGTGCCCCGCTCGCCGAGGCGTTGCGGACAGGGAACGCGGTCGCAGCGTTCACCATCTCACGGTCAGGAGCCCGGTCGACTCCGACCCGCGCCCAGTTGGAGGCGATCCTGGCCGATCTCCCAGCAACCTGAGCGCTTCGGAGCCGCCAGCGGCGCCACCTACACTCACCCGCCATGCTGGCGGCCCAATCAGACGACGAGATCCTCGGTCAGTTCTCCGGTCTCGGGTGGCAGGACTGGGCGATCGCCGCAGGGACATTCATCGTCGGGCTGATCATCGCCCGGATCGTCGGATCCTTCGTCAAGCGAGCCGTCGACAAGACGCCGGCATCAGACTTCGTCGGCGTCGTCCTCAGCCGCATCACCGTCGGTATCGTCGGTTTTCTCGGGTTCTATTTCGCTCTCCAGTCTCTCGGCGTGCCCCTCGGTCCTCTGGTCGGCGCCCTGGGGATCGCCGGACTGGCGCTGGCCTTCGCTTTCCAGGACATCCTCGAGAACGTCATCGCCGGGCTACTGATGCTGATGCGTCGACCCATCGGGATCGGCGACGAGGTGGCAACCAACGACTTCGAGGGAATCGTCAAGGACGTGACGCTGAGAGCCGTGGAGCTGACGACGCTCGACGGGAAGACCGTGTTCATCCCGAACGCCATGGTCTGGAAGAGTCCCGTGGTGAACATCACCATGACCCCCGAACGCCGGACCACTCTCGAAGTCGGCGTCGCCTACGACTCCGACCTCGATCAGGTCAAACAGCTGCTCGAAACGGCGGTGCCACAGGTCGACGGGGTGCTGGCGGAGCCTCCGACTAGGGCGATGGTCTATCAGTTCGGTGCGTCATCGATCGACTTCGCCATCCGCTACTGGCACCATTCGGACACGGCAACGACATGGCGGGTGAGGGACGAAGTCGCACGAACGGTCAAGCGGGCGTTCGACGAGGCCGGCATCGAGATCCCGTTCCCGCAACGGGTGGTGCATCTCCCATCCAACTCCTCGGACTGAACCACCCGGTCCCTGGACTGGCGAGTCGTCGGCCGACCGACCGCGCTTCTGCACCACGTTTTTCGACGCACGCCTCCAACCTCCGGTTCTAGCCTCGCGCTCGGCGGTACCAAATCCCGCCTTGGCTGACGGAGGTGGTAACAATGCAAGGTTCCATGCGCGCGCCCGCGCAACTGCTGTTCAGATCCGGGCTGACGATATTCCTGATCACGATCGTGATCGGCATCCTGAACGGGATCGACGTCTGGCAGCCGCCGCGCGAACTCCTCCTGACCCACGTGCATGCAGGGACGTTGGGCTGGATCACGCTCGGCGTGATCGGCCTCGCGTTGATCATGTTCGGCGGCGAAGGAGACGCTGACTCGGGGATGAGGGTCGCACAGGCGACCGTTGGTGCGACGGTCCTGTATCTGATCGCCTTCGCCACCACTACGGGCGTGATTCGCCCGTTAGCTGGGACGCTCATGCTGGTCGCGATCGTCTACGCCTTCGCGTGGATCACGGCTCGGCGCAGAAACGCACCGAGGACGGTGGTCACTCTCGCAATGTATCTGGGCATGGTGTCGCTCGTGCTCGGCGCCGTGCTCGGCGTGCTGCTGGGGCTGTACATCGCCAACGGGTCACTTCCGGGACTGGATGCCGACATGGCAGGGAATCTCGCCGGAGCGCACCCACCGGCGATGCTCGCCGGCTACCTGCTGCTGGTCGGATTCGCCATCGCCGAATGGCATCTCTCACCCGACCCCGCGACTGTCCAAGAGAGCAGAAGCGGGGTTGCGACGGCATGGGCGCTGTTCGTTGCCGGTCTGTTCTTCAACATCGCCCTCATCTTCGACATCGAGCCGCTCATCCAGATCGCCTCGCTGCTCCAGGTGCTCGCCGTCGTCGCGTTCGTCGTCAGGATGTGGCCCAACCTCGAGCCGGCGGCGTGGCGCGGCGGACATGCCCAGACGTTCGCCCGCTGGTCCGTCGTGTATCTCGTCGTCGGGATCGCGCTTCTCGTCTACATCGTCCAGCTGTTCGTCAGCGGTCAGCTCGACCCCGAGTCGGGGGAAGGCGCCCACATCCTCGTGGCGTTCGATCATGCGTTGTTCGTCGGCCTCATGACCAACGCGCTGCTCGCCACGACCGGGGCCGCGATTCGATGGGATTCTGTCCAACGCGGAATCGTCTGGGCACTCAACATCGGTGTCGCCGGGTTCATCGTCGGGCTGGTCACGGAGTCCAGCCCGGTCAAGCGGGTGTTCACGCCGATCCTGGGCATCGCCCTTCTTGCGGCGATCTACACACACATGATGAATCGCGACAGAATCGTCCCGGTGTGAGGCCCCTCGCCTTCGCCTGCCTGGTGGCCATCGTGGTGTTCGGAGCGTGCGCCGAATCCGGACCGACCGACGCCGACTACCTGGAAGGGCGCGAGGTGTACGGGACGTGCGCTGCCTGCCACGGTGGCAACGGCCAGGGCGGTGCGGGGCCCGCCCTGGCGATGGTGAGGGAGACCTTCCCGGACTGCGCCGATCACGTGAAATGGGTGAGCTTGGGCTCGAAGCGCTGGAAGGACACCGTTGGCACGACGTACGGAGCGGCCTCGAAGCCGATCGAAGGCGTCATGCCGGAGTTCGGCGAGTCGCTCACGGCAGACCAGCTGAAGCAGATCGCGCTGTACGAGCGGGTGCGGTTCGGTGAAGCGGACCTCGACTCCGAGAAGGAGGCGTGCGGGCTCGACTGACCGTGGAGCTCAGCCGTCCTCGAGGAAACGCTCGATCTCCTCGACGAGCAGTTCTGCAGGGTCGATGCTGTCGTCGCCGGTCAGCGAGTGGCTCTCCAGTTCTTGCACGTAGTCGATGATCTCGCTGTCTGCCAGAGCATCGTCGACCTGCTGACGGAACTCTGCGGACGCCATCGTCAACTCCGAAGTGTCGACGGCGAGGTCGAGGATCTCCAGCACCTTGTCGAGAAGGGCCAGGCCGCCCGGCGGGTACTCCTGATTGGACAGGTAGTGCGGCACGGCCGCCCAGAGGCTGAGCGTCTCGAACCCGGCTTCGTTCAGCACGGCGTTGAGGACTCCGACGATGCCCGTCGGACCTTCGTACCCGGACGTGAACAGCGAATGACGTTCCAGCAGATCAGGCCGGGACGACGAACCGACCAGGGGGACGGGCAGGGTGTGCGGGACCTGGCCGATGAAGGCGCCCATCGTGACGGCGATGCCGACACCCAGCGTGTCGAGCACGGTCACGATGTCACGGGAGAAGGCCTTCCATCTGGTGTGCGGCTCGTGCCCGGTGATGATGACGAGATCACGCTCGGCCCCGAACGGTCGCACCGCCCAGACCTCACAGTCCGGCCACAGCACCTCGCGGGTCCCTTCGTGGTCGAGTTCGATCTCGGGGCGGCGCACCTGGAAGTCGAAGAAGTCGTCCGAGTCGATGAGAGCGAGGCGCTCACCGTCGAACTCGTCGATCAGATACCGGACGGCCATCGACGAGGACTCGCCGGCATCTCCCCAACCCTCGAACGCCAGCAGGGCGATCGGGTCGCGGAGGGTCGGGCGCTGCTCCCAGATCAGTCGATCCATGGCATCAGGCTACCGACTGCAGACGGGTAAGGAACCCCTCAGAGATGCCGCTCGAGGAACAACTCTGTGCGCTGCCAGGCGACGCTGGTCAACCGGGCGTCGTGGCCACCGGTGCCGGGCTTGTAGAAATCCACAGGCTGAGTGGGGTATACGTGGAACGTGGCATCGAGACCCAGATCGCGGAGTTCGATTTCGGTCTTGGCTGCATCTGGCGCCCCGGGAGGCTGCCCGGACGAGCTCTGATGGCAGAGGTAGGCCGCCTCCGACAGACGCCATCCCACGCCGACTTCTGCCCACGGCGAGTGCGGGCCGAACGCAACGACGGAGGTGACCCGCTCTTCGAGACCGGCGATCCACATGGCCAGTGAGCCTCCGACCCCGAACCCCACCAGCCCAACGGTCCCCGAGGCGGCGAACCCGCCTGCGATGAGCGTGTCGATGGCGCTGGCGACCAGCCGGACCACGGCGTCAGGATCCAGATCTCCGGGTCCGGAGTCATCGGTGAAGAGGTCGACGGCCAGCGCCGAGTTGCCGAGCGCGGCGATCCGATCGGAGGCGTCGAGCACGTGATCGGCCAAATGGTCTCCGATGTCGGAGAGGACGACGACGGCATGGCCCCGCTCGACCACTGGTGCGATGAAGTAGCCCCTCCGACCGAACCCGAGATCCACCTCGTTGCCCTGTCGGCCGGTCCACGGGACCGCGGCCCGCGTCTCGGCCTGATCTGCATCCCCGGACGGCTCCGGGACCAAGTCTTCGACGAGATCCTCCGGCTCGACGTCGACGATGTCAGAGGGACCTTCACGCGGTGCCACTTCGTGCCGGCCGCCTGGCTCGTCGGGCACCATCTCATCCGGTGGCTCCGCTGATTCGAATGAGCCGTCGTCAGGCTCGCCGACCTCTCCATCGGGTGCTGGTACCTCATCGAACGCGATGTCGGCGACCTCGAACGGTCGCACGGCAGGGCGTGCGGAGGGCGCCACGCGATTCCATGGCAACTCGTCCTGGGTGTCGGGGGGCCCGACTCCCACCAAGGCGCGGACGGCGCTGCCTGAGCGACCTTCGCCCGTCGAGAAGTGGTCGGCGCCCGCCCGGGCGACGTGCATGACACTTCGCCCGTACTCGCGTTCGAGCGCCAGGCCCTCGTCGAGCGGGAGGACGCTCCCCTGGATCATCGAGAGCCGGTCGGAGCGAAGCGTCGGCTGAGGGTGCTCCGCGATCCGGCTCGCCCACTCGAGCGCACCGTCGAGCGCCTCGGAAGGCTCGGTCACCATGTTGACCAGGCCGATCGCGTGCGCTTCCCCGGCGTCCACGGGACGGCCGGTCAGGATCAGCTCCATCGCCAGCCCGTGACCGATCAGCCGCGGGAGACGCTGGGTGCCGCCGTCGATCAACGGGACACCAAACCGGCGCTCGAAACAGCCGAAGACGGCACCGGAGGAGGCGACCCGGAGATCGCACCACAGCGCCATCTCGAGGCCGCCGGCGACGCAGTAGCCCTCGATGGCGGCGATCGTCGGCTTGCCGACCGTCGTTCTGGTGAATCCCAGAGGGCCCTCGTCGTGGTCCTCGAGGTCGAACGACTTGAGGTCCGCCCCGGCGGAGAAGTGGCCTCCGGCGCCGTAGAGGATCCCGACATAGGCGGCGTCGTCGTTGTCGAATCTCCGCCAAGCCGCTCCGAGGGCGCGGGCGGTGGCGAGGTCGATGGCGTTGCGGCGCCCAGGTCGGTCGATCGTGATGATCGCGACTCGATCCTTCAATTGATAGGTGACGCTCATCGAGTGGACCCCCGCTTCGAAGCACTACCAGGATGGCAGACATCGCGGTCGCGTCCAGGGATCTCGGGGGATTTATCCTCCTATCGAAAGGAGTCCCGATGGTTCGCTGGTTGCATCTCGTCTCCGCCTCCGTTTGGGTCGGAGGCCTCATCACGTTGGGCGCGCTCGTGGCCGCGGTCCGACGCGAAGGGGTCGATCGGTCCGTGCTGCAGGCGATGGCGCGAATGTTCTCCCGGGTGTCGTGGCCCGCCATGGGCGTCGCCGTTCTCACGGGTGCCTGGATGGCGATCGACCACATCGACGAGCCCGCACTGGCGGTGAAGGTCGCAACGGTCGCAGTCACTGTGGGCCTGGCTGCCTACCACCAGTTCGCCGCGAGGAACCAATCGGCTCGAACGAGAGGGATCTTGCAGGGTCTCATCCTCTTGTCATCGCTCGGCATCGTCGCGGCCGCGATCGCCCTCTGATCGGTCGGCAACCCAGGGTTCCACACCACAATCGTTGTGGTCAGCAACCCTGGGTTCCACACCACGATTGTCGTGGATCTCAGGTCACGGTTGCGAGGTCGGGCCGAACGCGAAGGGACCGGCCCTCGGGGCCGGTCCCTTCTTCGCTCACTTGCGCTTGTGCCGGTTGGCCTTCAGACGCTTGCGATACTTGTGCTTCGACATCTTCTTGCGACGCTTCTTGACGAGCGAACCCATGTGTACACCTCACTTGTGAAATCCGTGGCGTAGCTCTCCGACATTCCGGCGACGACGAGCGAACTCGCTGCCGGGACACTCCGGAGAAGGCGGAGCCATCGACTGCGGACGGTCGATGAGCGGTGCTCCTGGCCTATCCGTTACGACTCCACGGTACCGAACGGTCCTCTTCCAGGTCAAACTGCCCCGCGCACCGCGACCTCCAGCGGCCGGATGGCAACCGACTCATCGAGCGCGCGCCGCAGGTGTCCAACGACCAGATCGAGATCGGCTGACTCGACGATGGCAATGACCGACGGCCCCGCGCCCGACCATGCAGCGTGCACCGCTCCGGCGTCGACTGCCAGCCTGATGCGTTTGGCTACCTCGGGAACGAAGGCGTTTCGTGGTGCCTCGTGCACCTCGTCACCGCCGGCTGCCCGGACCAGCTCGCTGTCACCCGCCAGCAGTCCGGCGATCAGTGACGCCGTCCTCGCCACCGTCGAGACGATCACGCCTCGTGAGTAGCTCGCAGGGAGCACGGTCCTCGCCTTGCGGGTGGACAGCGACTCCGCCGGAACCAGCACGACCGGGGAGAACCGGGGGTTCCACGGCAGCCGGTGTGCCACGCCGAGAGCATCGACGAGGACCAACCCGCCGAAGACGGCCGCAGCCGCATTGTCGGGATGGCCCTCCATCTCGGCGACCAACTCGAAGAGGGTCTCTGCGCTGTGCCGGTCACCAACCGCCCGCCAGGCAGCGAGCGCTCCGGCCGCCATCGCAGCGGATGAGGACCCGAGACCCTTGCCGATGGGAATGGAATTCGAAACCGTCAATCGGAGCGGGCGATCGCCACCGACCGCCAACCTGGCGGCGGCGAGCACGGCATCGTCGGAGTCTGCATCCGGCTGCTGCTCCCCATCGTGGGTGACGGACCATTCAGGAGCAGGTGCGGCACGCACGTGACACCGCAATTCGAGTGCGAGAGCCAGGCAGTCGAAGCCCGGACCGAGATTGGCCGAGGATGCCGGCGCCGACGCCTCAGCCACTGTGATCGTCCATGACGCGGCAGTCTATTGAGGGGACCTCACACCTCCAGAACGCGGACTTCGTCCCGGGCGACCTCACCGCCCACGTGGACGCCATGCTCGTCCCACTGCAGCTCGATCTGCGACGGATGCCCGATCTCCTGGCCCTGGTGGATCACCACCGAGCCGGACATCACTCCGCGGGCCCGCATCGAAGCGGCGAAGGCAACAGCGGCGCTCCCGGTCGCCGGATCTTCGACGACTCCGTGCTCACGCGCGAAGAACCTGGCGCGTATCCGCTTTCTCTCCTCTTCCCAAGCCCACACGTACACCATGCCGTCGTCCGGGGGACGGCCGATGACACTGACGGCTTGGGGAGATTCGAGCTCCACCACGAGATAGGGCAGCGGCATCGCGACCTCGCAGGTGTGGACGGCGCCGAGCCGCTCGCCCACATCGCTCGAGGGGTCCGACACCGTCTGATCGAACGGGGGGTCGATCCAGGTGGAGCGCCCGACGTTGCGAATCGCCACTTCGCCCACACCGCACTCGATGCAGTCGGGGCCTCCGGGCCCGATCCGGGTGAGCACCCAGGCGGCGCCCACCAGCGGGTGACCGGCGAACGGGAGCTCGCTGGCCGGAGTGAAGATCCGGGCATGCGGATTCCCGCCCTCCCGCCAGTCGAGGAAGACCGTCTCCGAGAACCCGAGATCCGCCGCGATCGACTGCATGCCGTCTCTGGTCAGACCAGTCACGTCGGGAATGACGCCCAGATGGTTACCGCCTTCCCCGTCCCGGGTGAAGACTCGCAGTACATAGCAATGCCGCATGCCCCGAAACCTAGCGATGCGCCGGGCGCGAGCCGTCGAAACAGCGGATGACCGCAGGTACTCTCGCGTCATGATCGAAGCGCTCGGACTGGACACGCTGTTTGCCGAGATGATCTTCGCCATCGGCCTGGCGATCATCCTCGGCAACGCCTATGCCTACTACCAGCACCAGCGAGGCGAACGACCCGACGACGCCGACGAAGGGGCCGAATTCAACACCGGTCGGGTCGTCTTTCTATCCGTCGTCGGGGCACTCATGGCGACCTGGGGTGGGATCAGCGTCTTCGGTTGAGTCACAGATGCGGATCGCCGTGTGGCTGGGTAATCTGACCCGTACTGCGGGTGTAGTTCAATGGCAGAACATCAGCTTCCCAAGCTGAATACGGGGGTTCGATTCCCCTCACCCGCTCCGGAACACGTTCCACGGTGCACGCTCCACGTCACACGCTCCACGTCATCACGTGAGATCGACGGCACAGCATCAGGATGCGACCACGGCTCGAAGTCGCCAGGACGAGCAGCACGCTCGACCCGGTGAGCACGACGCACAGTCCGATCACGATCGCAGCCAGCCTGCTCCGCAGCGCCGAGCGAAGACCAGTTCCAGCCATGAACACCTTGTCGACTGCGTTCGCCCCCACGTAAGAGCGACCACGACCCGGAGACCCGAGTCAGGTCCCCACCCCGGGCTCAGCCCTCGGCATGGGGAAAGCGATTCTCAGATGTTCGATTGCCAAATGCGACGCGATGGTCGGGCTCGGAACGAGGACGCAGGCGGCACCCCGATTCAGGGGCTGTGATCCTCGGTCGAGATGTCGAGTCGACCGTCGTCCCACCTCGCCTCGAACTCCGACACCGACGTCGCACTCGCGAAGCGAACCCGAACCCGTTCCGGTCCGATGTCTCGAAGCTCGGTGGTGAACCCGGGTTGTGGAATGGCGGAGACGAAGTGGACCTCGCCGGGAGCGGACTCGATCGTCACCGAGCCTCCGGGCACGGAGTAGCTCGACCTGACTAGGCCGGAGGAGGCGACAGTGGTCGTAGTTGTCAGAGGACCAGGCGCCGTCGTTGTGGTCGTCAACGTCGATGCTGTGCTCGTCGACGCCGTGCTCGCAGTCGTCGACGGGCTACCAGACGGGCCTTTCGTGGTGACAGAGGACTCCGGAGAGGTCCTGGGTGTGGTCGAGTCGACCGCCGTGGTCGACGTCGACAACGAGGGATCGAGTGACTCGGGAACGGTCTCAGGAATCGTCACGACGATGGTCGGCCGGATCGACTCGACTGCGACGGCGGCAATGGTCGTCGGGATCACCGTCACCGGCTGGATCACACGGTTCCGCACCTGCGAAACGGCTGCCCACGACAACGCCAGCGCGGCCACGACTGAGACACTCCACAGAGCGACGAACTTGATCGACTTCGGCATGCACCCATTATCACCCGAACCGAGTTCGGGATCACTTCGAAGACAGTTAGGAAAACCTCAAGTCGCGCCGAACCCGGCTCGGGCGCATTTGGGTTGAATACGATGACACCCGATGTCCTCCATCCTCATCGTCGAAGACGAGTTCGCCATCCGGAACGCACTTGCCGAATTCCTTGCGGCGGCCGGGCATGCAGTCGAAGCGCTGTCGAGCGGAATGGAGGGTGTCCAGCGGGCGGTCCAGGGTGGACTCGATGTCGTCGTCCTCGATCTCGGTCTGCCGGATGTGGACGGCTCGGAGGTCTTGAAGATGATCCGGGCCGTCAGTGCCGTGCCGGTGATCGTCGCCACCGCACGGGACGATGAAGCCGAGATCGTCCGCATCCTCAAGGACGGCGCAGACGACTACGTCGTCAAACCCTTCTCGGGCGCCCAACTGCAGGCGCGCATCGAGGCGATCCTCCGGCGGGCAGGGTCGGCAGAAATGGCCGGCCCGATCACGATCGGACAGCTCGAGATCGATGTCGATCGCCGAACGGCGGAGATGAACGGTGCGCCACTCGACCTGACACGCAAGGAATTCGATCTCTTGGCCTTCCTCGCCGGCCAGGTCGGAGTGGTTGCATCGAAACGCCAGCTGCTCGCCGAGGTCTGGCGCCAGCCCTACGGCGGTGCAGACAAGACCGTTGACGTCCATCTCTCGGTCCTGCGGCGCAAACTCGGTGAGACGGCCGCCGAGCCGCGCTACCTCAGGACCGTCCACGGGGTCGGAGTCAAGCTCGTGGACCCGACTTCGTGAGGCGATGGCTCAGCCTGTATGCCCTGTCGGTGACGTCGATCGTCATCGTCGCGTTCCTCATCCCACTCGCCATTCTCATCCGCGATCTGAGCGCAGACCGGGCGCTCAGCGCCGCCGAACGGGAGGCACAGGCGGTTGCCCGGTTCGTCGCCGCCACGCCGGCGGACGCGGTGGACGCCCTTCAGGCGTCCCTCGACACGCTCGACGGCGTATCCGTCGTCGTGTCGGGCGGCGCGGTTCTCGGCGCCGAGCTCCCACCGAACATCGACCTGGAGGCTGCCCAAACACGCGCCCAGGCCTATCGGCAGCCGCTCTCCGACGGCGAAGCCGTGATCGTTCCCGTACTCCGGAGCGCCGAGGAGGTCTGGGTCGTCGTAGCCGATGTCTCAGAGGCCGAGCTCACCGAGAACGTGGCCGTGGCCTGGCTGATCCTTGGAGGGCTCGGGCTGTCGATGATGGTGCTCGCGCTCGTCGCAGCGGATCGTATGGGCCAGGCCGTCGTGCGCCCGGTGAACGACCTGGTGGAGGCGACTCACCAGCTCGGTCGCGGGGACCTGGACGTTCGCGTCGCTCCTGCAGGGCCGCGGGAGCTGGAGGAGGTCGGGGCCGCGTTCAACACGCTCACCCAGCGTGTCGTGACGTTGATGAACCGTGAGCGCGAGAGTGCGGCAGATCTCGCACACCGGCTGAGAACCCCGCTCACGGCTCTCAAGCTCGACATCGAAGCGCTCGCAAAGACGGCCGACGTCGGAAGGCTCCAGCGCGACGTCGACGATCTCGAACGAGTCACGAGCAGGATCATCGACGAGGCCAGGCGACCGCTGCGAGGCGCGGCACAGTGTGACTTGGTGTCCATTCTCCAAGAGCGAGCCGCCTTCTGGGGGAATCTGGCAGAGGATCAAGAGCGCAGGTGGGACCTCGACGTCGCAGCCGCTCACCACGTCATCGCGGCCTCGACAGACGAAGCAGGGGCGGCACTCGACGCGGTGTTCGGCAACATCTTCGCCCACACTCCGGCGGGAACGCCATACCGGATTCGACTCGATGCAGACGGCTCCTCGGCTTGGCTCAGGTTCTCCGACGATGGACCGGGCATCGCCTCTGAAGACCTCCTTCGTCGCGGTGCGAGCGGCGGCGATTCGACCGGACTCGGGGTCGACATCGTCCGAGCATTCGCCGAGCAGGCCGGCGGCAAGGCGACATGGGCCGCCGGCCCCACCGGAGGAACCGTCGTCACGCTCGAGATACCCGCTGCCGGCATCTGAGAGAAGAGGTTTCTCTAACCCTCCGCAGAGGACCCCGAAACCGTCGATCGGTGATCCTGTGGTGGTACGGAACGAACGATGGAGGTTCACATCATGCGAAAGCGGTTGGCAGTCATCTCTGCGGGAATCCTCGCAGCACTCATGGCACTCGGCACGGCGAATGCGCTGGTCCTCGACACGGCAACGGGCTCTGGGGCCAGCCAGCAGGCCGTTGCGGGAGAGCAAACGGTCTTCGATGTCGGCGACGCCGGAAGCGTCACACTCCTCGACGCCGGAACGACCCTCGAGGTCGTCTCGGTCGAGCAGGCCGCAGGCTGGAAGATCGAGATCGAAGTCGCCAGCGGTCGAGAGGTCGAAGTCGACTTCTCCAACGGCACGCGTCGGATCCAGTTCAATGCCGAGCTCGAGGATGGCGAGATCCGCGTGCGAGCACGGGAACAGGTGGTCGCTGCGACCAGCACCACTCAGACTACGACTCGGTCGACCACATCGACCACCGCCGCCGCCGTGGCGTCTTCGTCGGCGACCGGGACCATGACATACCAAGCGGGCGCGGCCGGAACCGTGACGATCTCGAACGACGGATCACGGCTGACGATCACTGCAGTGGATGCGGCCGACGGCTGGAGCCACGAGATCGAAGTCTCGACGGGCCGCGAGGTCGAGATGGACTTCCGCAACGGCGACGACCGGGTCCAGTTCAACGCCGAACTGGAGGACGGGCAGGTTCGAGTCCGGGTCCGCACTCGAGCGGCGGATGGGTCCCGCACGGAGGTCACGAACGGCGTCGACACGAGCGCTGACGACAGCAGCAGCTCCGAAGACGACAGGATGGACGACAGCAGCAGCTCTGACGACGAGGACGACGACCGCGACGACCGGTCGAGCGACTCCGACGACGACCACGCAGGCGGCGGACACTCCGACGACGAGGGCGACAACAGTGGATGGGGAAGCTCCGATGACGACCACAGCAGTGACGACTGATCCAACTCGGACGTCGACTGTGCGGAACCCCACCGACTCGGTGGGGTTCCGCTTGTTCCTCGCGGCGGTTCCGTTGTCGGATGGGTCACGGTCGGACCGGACTCATTCGTCCCTCAGATCGCCTCGGCGGGAAGCAGGGCTCGGCACGGGCGTCACCTCAGTTGGAGCCAGTCCTGGCGGATCATCGACATCACGATCGCATCGTGATAAGCGCCCTCCCAGCAGAGCGCCTGCCTGAGCACACCCTCGCGCACGAAGCCGACGCGCTCGTAGGCGGCGATCGCCCGGGTGTTGAAGTCGAAGACCTCCAAACCGATCCGGTTGATCGGAAGGTGCTCGAAGACGTGATCGGTGACCAGCACCATGGCTTCCGGCCCAAGTCCCCTCCCACGGCCTCGGGCGCTCAACGCAATTCGAAAGCCGCAGGAACGGTTGTCAGGGTCCCAGTCGAGAATGGCCAGTTCACCAAGCCACTCACCAGAAGCGGAGTCGGTCACGGCGAGGTCGAGTCGATCCGACTGCGCGGCACGAGAGCGCACCCAGCGCTCGATCTGTTCCTTGGTGAACTCGGCGTGCGTCCCCGTGAGTCGTCTGGCCTCCTGATCCCCGAGGTCGGCCCAGAGCTCCTCGAAATCCTCAGGGCCGATCGGGCGCAACGTGACTCGAGGCCCCACGAGGGTGGGCTTGTGCGCAAACGACGTCATATCGAAAGCCTACGGACGCAAGCGCCGGGCGAAGTGCGTCCGCTCGTTCCAAGAGACTCGGGGAGTCAGCCGCCGCGGGCCATCGAATAGAACTCGTCGTTTGGGCGAATCGACAGAAAGTTGGCCATCCGATTGGACATCGCGAAGAAGGCGGTGACGCCGGCCATGTCCCAGATGTCATCGTCGGAGAATCCGTGGTCGCGGAGAGGCGTGAAGTCGGATTCGGTGATCGCGCCCGAGTCGAGCGACACCTTCATGGCGAAGTCGAGCATCGCCATCTGGCGCGGCGTGATCTCGGCTTTGCGATGGTTCGTTGCGAGCTGATCGGACAATCGCGAGTCCTTTGAGCGGATCCGGACGATCGCACCGTGCGCAACGACGCAATAGAGGCATTTGTTCGCCCCGGACGTCGCCACGACGATCATCTCCCGCTCTGCCTTGGTCAGACCGCTGGCGCGGTCCATCAAGGCGTCGTGATATGCCATGAAGGCTCGGAGCTCATCGGGTCGGTGGCCCATCGCCAGGAAGACGTTCGGAATGAATCCGGTCTTCTCCTGGATCGCGGCGACGGCTTGACGCAGGTCATCCGGCAGGTCGCCGAGATCCGCAACCGGGTATCGACTGATCTTCTCGTCGGTCATGGCTTCACCCTCACGATCGTTCTCCCTCTGATACCACCTCGGAGTTGCCGGGCCGCCAGTTCGACTACGCCTTCGAGCGGCACCTCGGTGCTCATCTCCTCGAGCAGTTCGACGTCGAGATCGGAAGCCACGCGACTCCACGCCTCGACTCGTCTCGGCATCGGGCAATTGACGGAGTCGATTCCCGCCAGGGTGACCCCTCGAAGGATGAACGGCATGACGGTCGCCGGCAGGTCCATGCCCTGGGCGAGGCCGCAGGCGGCGACGGTCCCGCCGTACATCGTCGAAGCACAGGCGTTTGCCAGCGTGTGGCTGCCGACCGAATCGACAGCGCCCGCCCAACGTTCCTTGCCGAGCGGGCGACCCGGCTCTGAGAGCTCTGCCCGGTCGAGGACCTCGGACGCACCGAGCCGGGTCAGATACGGGTGCTCTCCCGCTTTGCCGGTCGTGGCGATGACGTGGTAGCCGAGCTTCGCCAGCACGGCGACAGCAACGCTCCCGACCCCGCCGGTGGCGCCTGTCACCAGAATCGGACCCGAGTCCGGCGTGAGACCGTGCTGTTCGAGAGCCATCACGCACAGCATCGCCGTGTATCCGGCGGTTCCGATCGCCATCGCCTGCCTGGTCTCGAGACCCGGGGGCAGTGGCACCAGCCAATCGCCCTGAACGCGCGCCTGCTCGGCAAACCCGCCCCAGTGCGTCTCCCCGACGCCCCACCCGTTCAGCACGACCAAATCACCGAGGGCGAATCGGTCGGTGTCGCAAGCGGTGACGATGCCTGCGAAGTCGACACCCGGAACCATCGGAAACCGTCGCACCACCGGCGACGCTCCCGTGAGCGCAAGACTGTCCTTGTAGTTCAGCGTCGAATACTCGACGTCCACGGTCACGTCGCCATCCGGCAGATCCACCGGGTCCAGGTCGGTGAGGCCGACGGTGTACTGGTCGTCGACCTTGTCGATGAGGATCGCCCTCACGTCGAATCATCTCCCGTCTCTGTGTCGTCTCCAAGCATGCCAGACCGACAGCGCTCGGGGTGGCCAGATGCAGGAGAGGAAGGAACCGTCGCAGGAACAAGTCATCGCAGACGGACGTCGCTCTGTGGGCTGGCAGACCGGTCAGCCCTCAGCGCCTAGCATCACGGCCGCAACGACAGGAGCTGGCGATGATCTTCTCGGACCGGACAATCAAAGAAGCGATCGACTCGGGGCGCATCGAGATCGACCCGTTCGAGGAGTCTTTCATCCAACCATCGAGTGTCGACCTGCGCTGCGACAACGCGTTCAGGGTGTTCGAGAATCACAAGTACGCCAAGATCGACCCGATGGC
>JAHEDH010000054.1 GCA_024641285.1 bacterium
GAGCACGTCCTATTGGGTGGGCCTCTTGGGTGCATCACACTACGACTTCACGCTCCCTCCCCAGTTCTCGCCATACTCCGAGACGCTGGGCCTCAAAGGCCCCATCCCCTCGGATCGGGCGTTCACGATCGTCGACGAGTACCTGAACGGGTTCTTCGACCGCTACCTGCTGGGTGTCGGAGGCGCCGTCCTCGACGAGGTGCCGCCACCGGAGGTGACGATCGAGGTCTTCGACTAGGGCGTCCGACCGAAATGAGCGACCCGGTTGCCGCTGATCGACTAGAACCAGCATGACGCAACCCTGGTGGTGACACATCGAGATCCGTTCTCTCGAAGCGCGTGACGTTCCGCAGCTGATGGCCCAGCTCCGGCATCCAGAGATGCGCGGCTTGATCGAAGGCGATCGGGGGAGGGTGATGCCCTCGACCCGCCTCGCAGAGCTGCTGGAGGAATGGCAGAAGGACCCCCACGGGTCGACCAGCGTCATCGAGACCGATGGCCAGGTGGCCGGTCATGTCCGGATGGGCTGGTGGTGGGATGCGTTGACCCCATGGCTGGACGTCGTGATCACCCCCGAGCGTCGACGCGGTGGCCTGGCAACGGAGGCGGCGCGACGGAGTCTGGCTCATCTCTTCGAATCCACCCCTGCGCACGTGGTCCACGCCTCCACGCCGGGATGGAACGCCGGTGGATTGGCATTCGCCGACCGTATCGGTTTCGAGCGGGCCGGCGTGATGAGGCGGACCGGCATTCGAGACGGTCGATACACCGACACCGTCCACTTCGAGCTCATGCGGAGCAGGTGGGAGCAGGCTCATGCCGCTGGTCGGTGAGCGCGTTCGCCTCCGGGAGGTGCGCCCGGAAGATTTCCCGTTGCTGGTCTCGATCCGCAACGACGTCGACACCCAGGGCTGGAGTCGGACGCTGCCACCCGACTACACCCTCGAGATGATCGAGAAGCGCTACGGCGGGCGAGACTTCGAGTATCGGCGGGACTCGGCGATGTTCATGATCGAGACGATCGACGACGACCTGACGATCGGATCCATCTCGTACACGGAACTGGTCGATCGGATGGAAGCGACGATCGGCATCGCCGTGCTGAGCGAGCATTGGGGTCTGGGCGCCAGCGGCGAAGCGTGTCAGCTGCTCCTTCGCTTTCTGTTCGTGGAGCTCGGGCTCCGGGTGGTTCGACTATGGACCCAGAGCGGGAACGTCCGGGCCGTTCGCAGTGCCGAGAAGCTCGGTTTCACAGTGGCGGTCCGTCAC
Source organism: bacterium (assembly GCA_024641285.1). Classification (GTDB taxonomy): domain Bacteria; phylum Actinomycetota; class Acidimicrobiia; order Spongiisociales; family ZC4RG35; genus JAHEDH01. Next base: position 1,270 of record JAHEDH010000054.1, read on the forward strand.
CGAGAGGCGATCTTCAAGGGTGGCGGGTACTTCGACAACCTGGTGATGGATCTCTTGCGGGAGGAGTGGTATGCGCTGCACCCCGATCTCGAGGACCACCTCGTCGACCACTTCAGATAGGGGTGTCGGCCATTAGTCGCCCGGCGCGATCTGGACCTCGCCGACGACCTCGGAACCGATCTCCTGACCTCGTCTGAGCTTGTCGATCGTCTGACCGAGGAGCAGGGCATTCGTCTCGCCCTGGATCTTTCCCCTCACGATCCCGTCGGCGTCGATGAAGTACGTCTCTGGGACACCGAAGACGCCGAAGGCGATCGAAGCCCTGCTGTCGACGTCGTCGAGATAGGTCGTCGCAGGCGAGATCCCCAGCTCCTCGAGGAAGGCAATGGTGTCGTCGGGCTCGTCCTGGTAGGCGATCTGGACGAACTTGACCCCGGAATCGGCGAACGCATCGGCCGTCGAAACCAGCGCCTGGTGCTCGGTGCGGCAACCGGGGCACCAGGAGGCGAAGATGTTGACCACCACGATCTCCCCCTCGTAGTCGGTCAGCGACACCGTCCCCGAGCCGTCGAGCAGCGGCAGCTCGAACTGGGGTGCGGGCTGGCCGATCAGCGGCGACGGCACGAGGTTCGGGTCGCGACCGAACCGTGACGAGAAGACCACGGCGAGGCCGGCGGAGACGACGACCGCGATCACCGCGGCGATCTGAAGTGCGCGACCCATCAGCCGCAGCTCTCACCGGCGGAAGCCGATGCGATGTCTTCGAGAACCTGCGCCCGCACGCTCTCCTCGATCTGATCGGAGGCGAGCACACCCTCGAGCAGCGGGACGGCCGCTTCGGGATCGCCGAGCCCACACCACAGGATCTCGGCCTTCACGTAGGCGGCCTCGGAGTTCTCCGGTGCCGCTGCCAGCGCCTGATCGACGGTTTGCAGCGCAAGCTCGGTGAGACCGTTGCCGACCCACACGATCCAGGCGACCCTCGTGAGGGCGGCCGAGGCGAGGTCGGGCGCCGGGTTGCTCTCGATGATCCGGCGATAGTGCTCGAACGCCTTCTCGAACTCCTGGGTCTCGAAGTAGCGCTCCGCCAAGCGGAAGCGCATCGGCATGGTCTGCTCGATCGCCTGCGGATTGCCCTCGAAGGACAGCAGCGTCGCCTCGAGCGTCTCGTTCGAGAAGTTCGCAGGGTCGAACTCGGGGTTGCTGGCGATGCCGGTCAACGTGGCGTCGTCGGGCGTCTGGATGAAGTGCCCCACGAGCCCGACCGCCAGCCCGATGCCGACCGTGAGCACTGCGGCGCCGATGAGCATCCGGCCCTTCGATCGTCCCGGTGGGGGGTCATCGGGGGCGTGTGCCAGGCCCTCGACCGCCGATTCGAGATCGGAGCTGTACCGGGAGCGGAGTCGCCGGCCCGTGCCCTCATCGATCTCACCCGTTGCGAGCTGCTCATCGAGCTCGGCGAGGTCTCGCCTCGCCTGTGCCGCCGCCTCCTCGAGTCGCTGCCGGCCGACCGAGGTCATGTGTGCTCCGCGACCTCGACCGGGCGCGCCGTCGTTTCGGTCGAGCTCGGGCGGCGGCGCACTTCGCCGGCGATGAGGATCGCCCCGATCAGAAGGGCGACGCCCGGGATCAACCAGAGCGCGATCGTCGCAGGCGAGATCTCGGGATCGAGCCGTTGGGAATCGGTGTACGAGAACAGCAGCCCGTCGATGATCTGTTCGTTCGAGAGCCCCTGTTGGATGCCCTCGCGAACCACGTCCATCATGTCCTGGGCGAGCGGAGCCGGAGACTCTGCAATCGACTCGCCGTTGCACACCGGGCACCGGACGAGCGATCCGATCTCCTTGGCGCGGTCCTGGTCGGGCGCTTCGGCGGTGACCAGCGAGATCGTCACGAAGCCGAGCAGCAGAACCGTGACGAGTATCGACAGGCGAGAGCGGAGCCGGTCAGACATGGGCTGCAGCCTCGTTCCTGGTGCGGGTGCGTCTGGCACGGGCAGAGATCAGCCCGCCGCCGACCGTGACGAGGCCGCCCAGCCAGACGAGCCACATCATGGGCGAGGTGTCGAGATCGACCACGATGCCCTCGGAGTTGAGCCGGCGCAAGGTGACGTACAGGTCGCCTCCGAGGGTCTCGTAGATCTCGGGCGTGCCGACCGGCTGGGCGAAGTTGGGATAGACGTTCTGGCGGGGACGCAGCTCTGTGACGAACTCCCCGTCCCGTTCGGCGATGATCGTCGCACCCGTCACCGTGCGCTGCGGCTCGGTGCGCGTGAACGGCGTCTCGTAGGTGAGGGTGTATCCGGCGAACTCGACGCTGTCGCCCGGTTCCATCGTGACCTGGGTGTTTGCCGACAGCAGAGATGCCGATGCAATGCCGATGGCGATGAGGGCGACGCCGGCGTGGCTCACCTGCCCGCCCCAGTAGCCGGGGTCGAGCGAGAACATACGGCGGACCTCCGTGGTGGTCGCAGTCCCCTTGATCTGTGCGGCGTTGGACGCCTGTGACAGGAGATGACGGGTCGAGACGGCGATCAGGAACACGGCCAGGATGATCGTGACCACGACGAGGCTCACCTCGGTGGTGAAGATGATCACGGCTGCGCCGGTTGCCAGGGCGATCTGGATCGGCAGGTGGATGCGCTTCCAGACCAGTTCGGGTCTGGCGACCCTCCATGGCATCACGGGCCCGATCCCCATGCCCAGGAGCAGCGCGAACGAGATGGGCACGGCAAGGCGGTTGTAGAACGGGGGGCCCACCCGCACGAGATCGCCATTGAACGCCTCGAGGATCATCGGGTAGACCGTTCCGACCAACACCACGAAGGCGTACACCGTCAACATCAGGTTGTTGTACAGCAGGGCACCTTCCCTGCTGGATAGCGAGTCCATGCGCGACGGCTGGGCGACCAGCGGGGCCCGGATGGCGAACAGGGTGAACGACCCGACCAGGACGAACGCCAGGAACCCGAGCAGTACCGGTCCGATCGCCGACTGCGTGAAGGAGTGCACCGAAACGATGGTTCCCGACCGGGTGAGGAACGTGCCGAGGATGGTGAGCGCAAAGGCCCCGATCACCAGCACGAAATTCCATGCCTGGAGCATGCTGCGTCGCTGCTGTACCGTTGCCGAGTGGATGAACGCCGTCGCGAGCAGCCAGGGCATGAACGAGGCGTTCTCGACGGGATCCCATGCCCAGTAGCCGCCCCAGGAGAGGACCTCGTAGGCCCACCAACCTCCCAGGACGATGCCGAGCGTGAGGAACGACCACGCGATCGTCGTCCAGCGCTTCGAACGTCTCAGCCACTCGGTCCCGGGCAGCCCGATCGCCAGTGCGGACATGGCGAAGGCGAACGGCACGGTGAGCCCGATGTATCCCACGTAGAGGAGTGGTGGGTGCACGGCCATCAGGATGTGGTTCTGGAGGAGGGCGTTCGGCCCGTTGCCGTCGGCCGGAGCGTCGGCGCCGACGAGCGGGATCGGGCTCGAAGCCACACAGCTCCGGGCGCCGGCCTCGATGCATGTCTCGAACGGGTTCGACACGGTCACCATCAGTGCGAAGAAGAAGAGGGCGACCAGTGCCATCACTGCGAGCGCACCGGCGCCGAGTCGATCGCGACTGGCCTCGTAGCTGCGATACACGAACCACGTGAACGCGCCGAGCACCAGGCACCAGAGCACGATCGATCCCTCGAGAGCGGCCCACGCGGTTGCGATGTTGAACGGGAACGGGGTCGTCACCGAGTGGTTGTCTGCCACATAGGAGACGGTGAAGTCGTCGAAGATCAAGGCGAGTTCGAGAACGACCATGGCGGCGATCCCCGATCCGAAGAGGGCTACCGCGGCAGGCCGTAGGTCGGCTTCGGCGGCGGCATCATCCGTCATCGCTGCCCGGATCGACTGGACCAGGAGCGTCCCTGCAGATCCGACCCCGATGAGGATCGCCAAGGTGCCGAACAACGAGAACACTCAGCTCTCCACGTCGGTGCCGGCCGGCGGTGCCTCGTACTCGGCTTCGTGGCGGATCACGGCGTCGTCGGCGACGAACACGTCACCGACGAACGCCCCTTCCAGCAGGACCTCGACGTCCGCGTCGAAGAGAGGCGGTGGCGTGTTGATCAGCCGGATATCGACCGTCTCGAGCCCGTCGGAGATCTGGAAGAGGGACGCGTCGACCGTCTCTGTGATGGTCCCGGGCACGACCGTTCCGGCGAGCCGGAACCGCACGCCGTCGGTGAACTGGGCCCGATCGACCTCGGAGGTGTACCGGTAGTACTCGAAGTCGCCTGACGCCGACTGCACCAGGAAGAACGTGGCAACGGCGATTCCGAGGAGTGCAGGGATCACGAACTTGGCGTTCCGCATCTCAGATCCTGCGTTTCGCCCGGCGGATCCTCACAGCCAGGGTGATGGCGTAGGCGGCGATGAGCCCGTAGGTGGCGATGTAGGAGCCGAGGACGAACGGGTCGCTCACGAGATGCCGTCCAGGTTGGGTGAGGTGACGGCTGCCCCGGCGGCCACGCTGTCGCTGATCGTGTTCTCGTCCTCGAGCCGGGCGAGCCTCACGCGTTCGACCATCAGTGAGAAGTAGAGGAGCGTGAATGCGGCCAGTCCGCCGAGGAGCGCCGCGACCATCGATCCGTCCATCTGGATGCCGTCAGGGCGGATGGTCTGGCCCTGGTGGAGGGTCCTCCACAGGGTCACCGAGAAGTAGACGAGCGGCACCTGAACCACGGCGATCAACCCGAGGATCGAGGAGCGGCGCGCCCGGGCGATCGGATCGGGGGTCGCGCTGCGCAGGGCCAGGTATCCGAGATAGACGAACAGCATGAGGGCCGTGGATGCCATGCGGGCGTCGCCCCAGTCCCAGTACGTGCCCCAGACCGGTTCGCCCCAGATGGCGCCCGTCAGGATCGCCAGGGCGGTGAACACGACGCCGATCTCTGCGGAGGCCTCGGCAATCCGATCCCAGACGATCGTCTTGCGCCACAGCCACAACGCCGAGCCGAGGGCGGTCACGCCGAACGCCAGGAAGGCCAGCCACGAGGACGGGACGTGCACGTACATGATTCGCACGAAGTCGCCCTGGAAGACGTCCGGTGACGAGCCGAGTGCGAGATACAGCGCAGTGACGATGGCGATGGCCGAGAGACCCGGCAGAACCATGCGTTTGGTCATGTCGTTGCTTCCTCCAACGCGGGAGCGGTCAGGACCCCTGTGACGGCGAGAGACAGGACCGTCACCGTCAGGAGCAGTGCGGGGGCCATGGTACTGCGGTCCCGGATCAACGCTTCCAGGGTCTGGCTGGCGCCGATCAAGAGCGGAACGGAGATCGGGGCGACGATGAGCGGGGCCAGGCTCGACCTGGTCCGCAAGCCGACGGTGACATCGCCGGCGAGCGTCGAGAGCATCGACAGGCCGAGTGCGAAGCCGATGATCGCTGCGAGTGATGGCCAGATGTCCGGGATCGAATCGGGGTCGTAGAACAGGACGACGAGCGGTGCGATCACCAGCATCACGCCGGTGGTCAGGATCGCAGCCGCCAGGCTGCGCCCGGCGAACCTCGCCGCCGGATCGATTCCCATCAAAGCCAGTGTGCGACGTTGGGTGAGGTTCTCGGTCCCGGTTTGTCTCAGGGCGACCTGCATGCCGAACAGCAAGCCGACGAGCCAGAACACCGGATAGGCCAGCTGATCGAGCCTCGTGGCCAGCGCATCCGTGGCGAGCGGTACCACGAACACCGCCACCGCGGCGAACGGGAGGACGACGCCGAAGACCTCGCCACCGCGGCTCTCGATCATCAGGTCACGTCTGGCGATGGAGAGCGCCTGTTTCCAGAACCCAGAGGCCGTCGCCCGTGTCACGTCAGTCTCCCCGCTGCGACCTCGACCACCCGATCGACCGAGCGGCCGAGCACGCCCCGATCGTGCGAGACGACCACGGCGCCGCCGCCGGCCTCGCATGTCCGGTGGATCAACCTGTCGATGATGTCCCGGGCTGCCGAGTCGAGCGAGGCGTGCGCCTCGTCCAGCAGGATGAGGTCCGGTCTGGTCATGATCAGACGGGCGAGGTCGGTTCGTCGTTGCATGCCGTTCGACGCCGTGCTGGCCCGGCGTTGGGCGGCACCGGCGAGGCCAACCACTTCGAGCACCTGCATGGCCGACATCCTGACGTCGCCGACCAGGTTCTCGACCAGCGCGAGGTTCTCGAGCAGTGTCAGCTCGGGATAGAGCCCCGGCTCGTGGCCCGACATCCCAATCCGTCGTCGGACGCCGGGGAGATCCCGGCGGAGCACCGGGCTGCCGAAGACCGAGACGGTTCCTGCCGCCGGCCGCAGCAGCGTCGAGATCACGGCGAGCAGCGTCGACTTCCCTGCGCCGTTGGGGCCGGTGATCCCGAGCGCTTCGCCCGGCGCGAGATCGAGGTCGATGTCGGCCAGAACCGGTGTCGGACCGAAGCGGACGCCGACACCGCGGAGCGAGACGAGTGCGGAGTTCACGGTGACGAGAGTCTACGGCCGCCCTGGAGCCATGAACTCGGTCGAAACTCGGTCGCGATCGTTCCCGGTGGAACGGGCGACAACCCTAGATTGACCTCCGATGGTGAGATCACAACGAGTGCTGGTGGTCGACGACGAGCCCCGGGTCAGGGAAGTGGTCGTCGCCTACCTCGAACGCGACGGCTTCCGAGTGACCGACGTGCCCAGCGTCGAGGCCGCCCGGGCCGTGATGGGGGACGCCGATCCCGATCTCGTCATCCTCGACATCATGCTTCCCGCCGAGTCCGGACTGGATCTCCTCGCCGAGCTCAGGCGCAACGGCGACACCCCGGTGATCCTCCTCACGAGCCGCTCGGAGGAGACCGATCGCGTCCTCGGCCTCGAGCTGGGAGCCGATGATTACGTGACGAAGCCGTTCTCTCCCCGCGAGCTGGTCGCCAGGGTTCGATCAGTGCTCCGGCGGGCCGCTCCGTCACAGGAACCGACCAAGACGCAGCTCGGCTTCGACGGGTTGAGTCTCGATCATGTCACCCGCGAGGTGGTGGTCGCCGGTGAGCCGGTCGATCTGACCGCCAAGGAGTTCGACCTGCTGTTCTACCTCGCATCCCATCCCCGCCAGGTCTTCAGTCGCAATCAACTGCTCGAACAGGTCTGGGATTCGTCGTCGCAGTGGCAGGATCCTGCGACGGTCACCGTGCACATCCGTCGCATCCGGACGAAGATCGAAGCCGACCCGAAGGAGCCCAGATGGTTGACCACCGTCTGGGGGGTCGGGTACCGGTTCGAGGCGTGAGACGCCTCGTCGTCGTTGCCGTTGCTCTGGTCGGCCTCGGGCTGGTCGTCACCGAAACGGCTATGCAGCCGACCGCGGAGGAGCGCCTGGTACTCGGCTCCATCTATGGCGCGACCGCTGCCCTGACGGTTCTGATGTTCGTGGTCGGTCGGCGGATGCGCTACGGCTCGCTGCAGCTGGCGGTCCAGGTCGCGAGCATCGGCGTGGGTGTGGTCACGGGCGTGACCGTCCTGCTCGCAGCGCAGACGATGTTCCTGTCCGATCACGATCGGAATCTCGTGCTGCTCGCCCTCGCGCTGGGCACTGCCCTGGGGGTCTCGCTGGCCGTGGCGATCGGGCGTTCGATCGGTTCCGATCTCGACCGCCTGGGGGACACGGCGAGACGGATCGCCGCCGGTGACCTCTCGGCGCGGACCGGTGTCGACCGGCGTGACGAGCTCGGCATGGCTGCTGACGCGATCGACGAGATGGCGCGAAGGCTCGAAGCGACCGAGGAGGAGCGGCGAATCTTTCTCGCATCTGTCGGCCACGATCTCCGGTCACCGCTCGCGTTGATCCAGGCGTCGGTCGAGGCGCTCGAAGACGGCCTGGTCTCCGACCCCGGTCGTTACCTGCGGGGGATCGCAAGCGACACGGCGCACCTCGCCCGACTCGTCGACGACCTGTTCCTGCTCTCGCGGGTCGAAGCAGGCCGACTCGAGTTGACGCCCGAGCCGATCGACCTGAGGGAGGTGGCAGATGGCGCCGTCGAGGCGGCGCTCGCGTTCGCCTCCCGGCGCGGTGTCTCGCTCGCCACGAATGCGCAACATCCAACTGAGGTCACTGCCGACGAGATGGCCATCACCCGGGTCGTGAGGAACCTCATCGACAACGCAGTGAGATACTCGCCCGAAGGCGGTGAGATCGCCGTCGAAGTGACGAGCGAGGGGGGCGATGCGGTGCTGCGGGTGATCGATCAGGGCCCCGGATTCGATCCCGCTGTGCGTGAGACGGCGTTCGATCGATTCGTGACGGCGGATCCCTCTCGGGCGGGGGGAGCGGGGCTCGGCCTCGCCATCGCCCGGGGCATCGTCGAAGCTCACGGTGGCGCCATCTCGATCGAGGACGGGCCGGGAGGTTGCGTCGCCGTGCGGCTGCCCGCATCAGCCAGATCCGTCAGTCGAGCTCGGGCGTGACCTTCGGGAGGGTCGCGGCGATCCGGCGCCCGAGCAACGCCACGACCGCGCCGACCACGACTGCAATCAGGTAGGCCCACATCGGACCGCCGGTGAGGGACGGGCGAAGCGGCTGTGAGAGCGCCCTGACGGCACCCGCTCCCGCCAGTGCGACGCCGGTGGCGGCGAACGGCGCTCGGAGCTTCGCCACGACGAGGGCCAGCAGCACGAACGCCGCAGCGGCGTAGAGCTCGGTCGGATGCCTGGCCACATCGCTTCCCGGCAGCGCGAATCCCCAGGCGCCTCCGGTCACGGTGCCGAGGCAGGCGCCGGTCCAAAGACAGCCGGCGTGCCATCCCGCCAGGCCGATCAGTGCTGCCGGCGCCAGCGCATCGAGTGTGACGAGCTCGGAGCGGAACACCCAGCCGAGCGTGGCGAGCGCAGCCAGGGACGCCGCTGTCGTGTCGACACCCCCTCTCACCAGGATGATGTCCAAGGGGTTCGTGACAGGATTCACCCCTGAGGTGACCATCTCGACCAACCGCCCTGAGAAGACTCCGATGGCTGCGGCCCCGACGAGGGCATCCCACGGTTTGTCGATGCCGGCGGTTCGCGCAGCGACACTGGGGATCCTCAGTCCGAGCCAGGCGCCGACCGCCCCGGTGAGCGCAGCCGCCAGCAGCGTGAACTCCATCAGCGGAGCAGGAGTTCGTCGATCTCGAGCGCCAGCCGTCGCTCGTCGATCACCCCGAATACGGTCGAGACGATCTCGCCGCCCGGAGCGACGAAGAAGGTGGTCGGGAGACCGACGCTGCCTACCCAGGCCTTGATCTCACCGGTCCGGTCGAAGTAGTTCTCGAACGTCATCGAGAACTCGGCGACGAACGCCTCGGCGTCGACTTGTGAGTCCTCGGTGGCGATACCGATGAAGCGGACCTCGTCCCCGAGCTGTCGATGAGCCTCGGTGAACAGCGGGGCTTCGGATCGGCACGGCACGCACCAAGATGCCCAGAGATTCACGACGATCGGCGACTCGGAATCGGCGATGAGCGTCTCGAAGGAGTTGCTGTCGGTGACTGGGAGGGCACCGTCGAGAGGAACATCGCGCTCGGTGGAGCACGCGGCGAGGATCGACGCGATGGCGAGCAAGGTGACGATCGTCAGTCGGACAGGCACGCCGGGATTCTTGCAGACCCGACCCGTTGTGGGGAACGGGTGACGGGTCCGGGACATCCGGGTTGCCGTTCCGGTCACGGCAGTCGGAAACCTCGTGGTCGATGCTCCGGTGTCTGAGCTACCGTCGCTCCGATGAGCGGACCCGAACCTACCGAGCACGACCACACTCCCCCCCGAGGCGCCCAGGTGGAGGGGACCTGGACCGGCGCGGACGGAGCCGAAGTCCCGTACACCGCCGCTGCCGGCTGGATGGTGCTCCGGAAGAACGACAAGCCCGCCGCCGAGGTCTTCTCGATCTCGTACATCGGCTCCGGCGAAGGCGATCGCCCTGTGACATTCGTCTTCAACGGAGGGCCCGGTGCTTCATCGGCGTATCTCCACATGGGGACCGTCGGTCCGAAACGCGTCCGTTTCCCGGTCGACGGGTCGATCCCGGCGATGCCCGTCAGCCTCGTGGAGAACGAGTCCTCCTGGCTGGCCTTCACCGACGTCGTGTTCATCGACCCCGTTGGCACCGGCTTCAGCCGCATCATCGAATCGAACGGTGACGACGAGAAGAAGAAGGACAAGGACGCCCCCGACCCGAAGGAGTACTTCGGTATCAACCGCGATCTCGAAGCCATGTCCGAATTCATGAGCCGGTGGCTCTCGGAGCACAAGCGCTGGGGCTCTCCGGTCTTCGTCGCCGGGGAGAGCTACGGGGGTTTCCGCGTCGCGAAGCTGGTGCGCATGCTCCAGGAGCACACCGGAATCGGCCTCAACGGGGCCATCCTCATCTCGCCGGCGCTCGAGTTCGCCACCTTGACGGCCACCGACTACGACGTGCTGCCCTGGATCGACGCGCTGCCGACGATGGCGGCGGCGGCGCTGCATCACGGCAGGTCCCGTGGCGCCGGTGCAGATCTCGACGAGATCCTTGCGGCCGCCGAAGAGTTCGCCACCGGCGACTATGCCACCTTCCTGACACGGGGAGCGGCCATGCCGGCCGCACAGCGTGAGCGCATCTTGGGGGAGCTCGCCGATCTGATCGGTCTCGACGTCGGGTTCGTCACCAGGGCCGACGGCCGCATCCCGATCCCGACGTTCGCACGAGAGCTGCTCCGTGACGAGCGCAAGGTGCTCGGTATGTACGACACGACCATCACAGCAGTCGACCCGTTTCCGGACAGGGAACCGTTCCAGGGTCCCGACCCGACGCTCGCCGGATACGGCGGGGCGTTCGGAGCGGCGATCAACCGGATGATCCGGTCGGAGATCGGAGTCGAGACCGATCGCGAATACACGGTGTTGAGCCTGCAGGTCAACACCGATTGGAAGGTCGACATGCAGCGGTCCGCCCTGGCCGGGGCGGTCGGCTCGACGGACGACTTCCGATTCGGAATGGCGCTGAATCCCCACATGAAGGCGTTCATCACCCATGGCCGTCACGATCTGGTCACCCCGTACTACTCATCGGACCGGCTTCGGAACCTGATGCGCCTCGACGACTCGATGGCCGATCGCCTCACCGTCCGCCACTTCGGCGGCGGCCACATGTTCTACGCCTGGGAGTCCTCCCGGGCCGAGTTCACCGCCGCCATCGCCGAGTTCTACGCCGACGCCGTTTGATCACGTTGCACGTTGCACGTTGCACGGTCCACGTTCCACGGTCCACGGTCCACGGTCCACGTCCCGGGGCCTGTGGTACCGGAATCCGGCACACGGTCACTCCGGGCTTCGAGCGTGCCGATCGGGTGGGGGCGATGCTTGCATCGCCCGCGTCGCATCCCGTCGAACCCGTTGGTCGACCCGCAGGCGCGAGGCGTCATACAGCCTGGCACCTGGTCGAGTGTCGTGATCCAGGCGTCCCGGGTTGCGGGCCCCCAGATGGTCGCCCTATCGACGTCGCTTGCGCAGCTCCTCGAGCACCATCGCCGGCGAGATGCCTCGCTCGGCGCAGACGACCAGTAGGTGGTAGGTCAGATCGGCGATTTCTTCGGCCAGGCGCTGGTCGGTGGCCTCTCCACGACGGTGATCTCTGGCCGCCATCAGCACTTCGGTCGCCTCTTCTGTGACTTTGCGAACCGCCAGGTCGGGATCGTCGAGCAGCTTCGTCGTGTATGAGCCGGCCGGCCGTTCGGTGGCCCGCGAGCTGACGGTGGCCCAGAGCGGCTCGAGATCGGCGAAGCCGGGCTCGCGATCGGTTGGCTGAGTGTCCCAGCAGCTGATCGTGCCGTTGTGGCAGGTGGGGCCTGTGGGCTCGACGGAGACCAACAGCGCATCTCCGTCGCAGTCCGTCGAGATGCCGGTCACGGACAGCGTGTTGCCGCTGGTTCCTCCCTTCTTCCAGAGCTCGTCGCGGCTCCGTGAATGGAAGTGCGCCAGACCCGTCGTTCGTGTGGCTTCGAGCGCTTCGGCGTCCATGTAACCGAGCATGAGCACCCGTCGAGTCCGCGCATCTTGGACGACCGCCGGGATGAGGCCGGCAGGATCGAATGCCGGCTCGATGTCTTCGAGGTCTCTCATGCCACCTCCCGCATCGGGATCCCGGCGGCGGCCATGTCCGACTTCACCTTGGCGATCTCGATCTCACGCCGATGGAAGATCGAGGCGGCCAGCACGGCGTCGGCGTGACCTTCGAGAACGGCGTCGACGCAGTGCGCAGTCGTCCCCGCCCCACCTGAGGCGATGATCGGTACATCCACGGCGTCGGAGATGGCGCGGGTCAGGGGTAGGTCGAAGCCGTCCTTTGTGCCGTCGCGGTCCATCGACGTCAACAGGATCTCGCCGGCGCCCAGTTCTGCCCCTCTCCGTGCCCATTCGATCGCGTCGAGTCCGGTGGGCTCACGCCCGCCCTTGATGACGACTTCGAAGGTCCCGTGGGGATCGAGTCGGGCGTCGATGGCCAGCACCACGCACTGGTTCCCGAAACGCGTGGCGCATTCGCGGATGAGCTCCGGCCGTTGCACGGCCGCCGTGTTGACGCCGACCTTGTCGGCTCCGGCCCGCAGCGCAGCCTTCATGTCGTCGGAGGTCCGGATGCCGCCGCCGACCGTGAGGGGCACGAAGACGTTCTCGGCGGTTCGATGAACGACATCCAGCAGCGTCGATCGGCCCTCGGGGGCAGCCGAGATGTCGAGGTAGCAGATCTCGTCTGCGCCTTCGGCGGCGTATCGGGCGGCCAACTCGACCGGGTCGCCTTCGTCGGTGAGGTTCACGAAGTTGATGCCCTTCACCACGCGACCGTCCCGGACATCGAGGCAGGGGATGATCCGCTTGCGGACGGTCATGCGTTCACCCGGTCGGCGGCGGCCACGACGTTGGCGAGGATCGCCAGGCCCACCCGCCCCGAACGCTCGGGGTGGAACTGGGTGCCCGACACGGATCCCGATCGCACCGCCGCAACGAACCGGTCTCCGTGATCCGAACTGGCGATCACCGTCGATGGGTCGTCGGGCTCGGGTGCGTAGGAATGCACGAAGTACACCGGTTCGCTCGGGATCGCATCGAACAACGGGTCGGGTCGTTCGATCCTGAGATCGTTCCAGCCGATGTGAGGGAGTGAAGGCGTGTTGCGCAGCCTGCGCACGACGCCGGGGATCAGACCGAGGCAGTCGGCGTCGTCTTCTTCGGACGTGTCGAACAGGACCTGCATGCCCACGCAGATGCCGAACAGGGGAACGTCGAGACTCCTCAACGGCCCCCGGAGACCTGCGGCGTCGATCCCGTCCATGACCGTCTTCGTGGCACCGACGCCGGGAAGCACGACCGAGTCGACTCCGACGAGGTCCGATGGCCCGGTTGCCATGACCACATCGGCGCCGGCTCTGACGAGACCCTGGGCGATCGAGACGAGGTTGCCGGCGCCGTGGTCGACCACGGCGACGGTCGGCCTCATATCGTGCCTTTCGTCGAGGCGACCCCATCACGACGCGGGTCGGGCGACACTGCGGCGCGTATCGCCCTGGCCAATGCCTTGAAGGCCGCCTCTGCCACATGGTGGTCGTTGGACCCGGAGGCAGTCAGGTGCAGGGTGAAACCGGCGCTCCGTGCCATCGCCTCGAGGGCGTGCGGGACGTTCTGCGTGGACAGGTTGCCGATCATCGCCTGGCGGAGCGCGACGTCGATCACGGCGTACGGTCTGCCGCCGGCGTCGACCGAACAGGTGGCCAGTGCCTCGTCCATCGGCACGGTCGCATCTCCGTATCGCTGGATTCCGGTCCGCTCGCCGAGCGCCTCTGCGAGAGCCTGCCCCAGCACGATGGCGGTGTCCTCGACCGTGTGGTGGTCGTCGATGTCCAGATCGCCATCACAGCGGATCGCGAGGTCGATGAGGGCGTGGTGGCCGAAGGCGGTGAGCAGGTGGTCGAAGAACCCCACTCCGGTCGCGATCGTGGTCGTGCCGGTTCCGTCGAGATCGAGTGTGACCTCGATGTCGGTTTCCTTGGTCTTGCGTGTCACGGTTGCGTTGCGGGTCACGCCTGCTCCTCGTTCTCGAATCGGATCTGCGCCGACAACCGATGGGCGGTGAGGCCCTCGGCAGTCGCCAGACTGGTGATGGTGTCTGCGATGGCGGCGAGGCCGTCGCGGGTGAGATGTTGCTCTTGTCGCCACGAGCCGAAGTCGTCGACCGAGAGCGGTCCGCAGGCGGCGGCGAGACCCCCGGTGGGCAGGACGTGATTGGCGCCCGTCGCATAGTCGCCGGCGGACTCGGGCGACCACCGGCCGATGTACACCGAGCCCGCGGCGGTCACTTGCTTCGCCACCGATTCGGGATCTTCGGTCGCTACGGAAACGTGCTCGCCCGCGTATTCGTTGGCGAAGGCGATGGCGTCGGCGAGGTCGGTGGCGACCACGGCCCAGCCATGGTCGCTCAGCGCCTGTTCGAGGATGCCAGCCCGGTCGAGTGTCGGGAGGAGACGGTCGAGCTCTGCTTCGACCCTGTCCGGCAGATCCGGGTCGGTGGTCACGAGGACGGCGGGGGAGTCGGGGCCGTGCTCCGCCTGGCACAGGAGATCGACGGCGACGAGGCGCGCTTCGGAGGTGTGATCGGCCAGCACCAGCACCTCCGACGGGCCGGCCGGGAGATCGATCGAGCACACTCCGTAGACGGCGAGCTTGGCAGCCGTGACGTAGGCGTTGCCGGGCCCGACGATCGTCTCGACGGGCTCGACGGTCTCGGTGCCGTATGCCATGGCGGCGATGCCCTGGGCGCCTCCCATCGCCCACACCTCGTCGGCGCCGGCGATTCGACACGCCGCCAGCATTGCCGGGTTGAGCGTGCCGTCGGGTGCCTCCGGCGTGCACACGACCACTTGCGCCACGCCCGCGACCTTGGCCGGAACGACCGTCATGATCACCGTCGACGGGTAGGCGGCCTTCCCTCCGGGCACGTAGCAGCCCACTCGGTTCATCTGCGTCCAGCGCCGGCGGATCGTCACGCCGGGCAGCGTTTCGAATTCGAGGTCGACCGGTGACTGGGCGGCGTGGTAGGCGCCGACGTTTGCGACGGACGCCTCGATGGCTGCGATGACATCGGCCTCGACGGAGGACACTGCGGCATCGATCTCGGCGTCGGCGACTCGTCGGAAGCCTCCACCGAAGCGCTCGCCGTACTCTCGGACCGCCAGGTCGCCACGGGTGGCCACATCGTCGCAGATGTCGGCGACCGCGCGTCTGACGTCGGGGTCGGGGACCGCAGATCGACGCAGCAGCACCGATCGTTCGCGCCGACTCATCTCGGCGAGGTCGATACGTCTCAGTCGCGGCCTCAAGGCAGGAGCTGTTCGATGGGGAGCACCAGGATGCCCGATCCGCCGGCCTGCTCGAGCCTGGGGAGCAGGCTCCACATGTGGGCTGCGTCAACCACCGAGTGGATGGCGACCATGTCGGTGTCGGCCAGTGGGACGACCGTCGGGGAGTTGAGGCCTGGAATGAGCGCAATGATCGAGTCGAGAGCGGCACGGGGGGCGTTCAGCAGCAGATAGCGCTTGTTGCGCCCGGCGACGACGGCCTTGATCGCCGTGGCGACTTGTTGCATCTCCGGCTCGTTCCCGCTGTCGGCCCGGCAGAACAGCACCGCCTGGCTGTCGATCAGCGTGCCGACGGGTCGGAGGCCGTTGACTCGCATGGTCGATCCGGACGAGATGAGGTCGACGATGGCGTCGGCAACGCCGATCTTGGTGGCGACTTCGACGGACCCGCGCAACTCGATGATGCTGACGTCGATGTTGCGGTCGGCGAAGAACTTCGACGTGGCGTGCGGATGTGCGGTTGCGACCCGGAGCCCGGCGAACTCGTCGACTTTCTCGATCGGGGAATCGTTCGGCACGGCTGCGGCGAGGCGACAGTGGCCATACCCGAGCTCGACCAGCGTCGTGAGCCCGTTGCCGTGCTCGGCGATGAGATCGATACCGGTGATCCCGGCGTCAGCGACGCCATCGGACACGAGTTCGGCGATGTCGTCGGTCCGGACGAACAGCAGTTCCATGTCGACGTTGCGCACCGGCACCGAGAGCGCTCGGTCGGTGGTCTCGAAGCGGAGGCCGGCGTCTGTCAACAGCCCGACGGTCGGCTCTTTCATGCGGCCCTTGTTGGGCACGGCCAGTGAGAAGGTCATGTGGTTTCCTCGATCTCGGTGAGCATCCTGCGATATCCGCCGGTCCCGTGCTGCAGCCATTGGTTGATCCGTGTGATCGTGGCCGTCGAGAGCCCGGTGCGATCGGAGATCTCCCGATAGGGGATCCCCTGATCGAGCAGCTTCACCGCCTCCCAGCGATGTGACATCTCTTCGAGCTCTTTGCGGGTGCAGAGGTCGCGCATGAAGGCCGCGGCCTCCTCGACCGTGTCGAGCCTCACGATCGTCGCGAGGAGCTCGTCGGTCGCCTTGGTCTGCCAGCCGTCTTCGGGAATCGCCATGGTGCTCTACCGTATGGATAGGTGTGTGGCGTGCAACTGTACTAGCGTTTTAGCGCGTTGCAACATTGAGACGATGTGGGCTGCGTGAGAGGTGAAGAATGCTCGAGATCATCCCGGCTGTCGATGTGCTCGACAGCAAGGTGGTGCGCCTCATGCACGGGGACTACGAGCGGGTCACCGTGTACGGAGAGGACCCGGTCGCCCAGTCCCTCGAATGGATGCGGCAGGGAGCGTCGCTGGTCCATGTCGTGGATCTCGAGGGCGCCCGCAGCGGTGATCCAGATTCATCGCTCTGGCGGCGTCTCGCCGAGGCCGGCGTGGCGTTCCAGGTCGGCGGAGGCATCCGGACCGCCGAAACCGCCGAGCGAGCCCTCGACTCGGGTGCCCAGCGTGTCGTGCTGGGAACGGCAGCAGTTTGGGATCCCGGGGTCCTCGGCCGGATCTCTGATCCGGCGCGAGTGGTTGCCGCCGTCGACGTGAGAGGTGGCAAGGCGACCGGGGCAGGCTGGCTCGACGAGGGAAGGAACCTCGACGAGGTGCTGGAAGGGCTCTCGTCGGCAGGGATCAGGCGTCTCCTCGTCACCGGGATCGAACGCGATGGCACGATGGAGGGCCCTTCGACCGACGTGCTCCTGAGCGCCCTGCGCCACGGCGGTTTCTCGGTCATCGCGAGCGGAGGGATCGGCCAACTCCAGGACCTCGATGTGATCCAGCGGCTGGGTTGTGAAGGCGTGATCGTCGGCCGAGCCCTCTACGAGGGCCGGTTCGACGTCGCCGAGGCCCTCCGCTACCTGTCGAAGTGAGTCTCGACCGCTCGGGGCTGTTCGATGTCCTCGCACGCCTGCCGTTCGAACCGGGCCGCTTCGTCGTTGCGGGCTCGGGCCCGCTGCTGGCGATGGAGATCATCGAGTCGATCGAAGATGTCGACATCGTCGCCGACGCCGGCACCTGGGCGAACGCAATTCGGCTCGCGAAGCGAGGGGCGCGACCGGGGATGTTCGGCGACCGCCTGGTGACGATCCAGTTCGACGGGATCGCGGTGGAGGTCTTCGACGGCTGGCTCGGTATCGACGCCGAATCGGTCATCGCCGACGCCGTCGACATCGACGGGTTTCTGTTCACACCGCTCGAACGGGTCACGAAGTCCAAGCGGACGCTCGGCAGGCCGAAGGACCTCGTCCATCTCGGGATGATCGAGGCCCGGCTCGACGAGTGACGACAGATGTCTTCAGCGGCCACACGACTACATTTGGAACCGGTCTTCAAGAACGCCAGTCGACAACTCGCAGGTCAGCCAGAGGAGCGCCATGGACTTCACCTACCCCGATTCAGCAGAAGCGGTCCGAGTCGAGGCCAAGGCGTGGCTCGATGAGAACCTCCCGGCCGACTGGGGTGGGACGGGAACGCTCGAGGGCGACGACTACCTCAAGTTCATGCTCGATTGGCGGGGC
>JAHEDH010000055.1 GCA_024641285.1 bacterium
GGCACACGACAACCGCTGGACACACCGACCGCCCTTCTCCTGGGAGACGCTGTCGTACAGCGAAGACGGAACCGGCCCATCGGGGCGAGTTCTCGCCGGGCTGAGGAGATTGCTCGAGACGCGGCGAGTGCTCGATGCCCTGGGAGGTGACGATCCTCTCCCACATGTGATCCCGATGGACACGCCCGAGCTGATCGCGTTCGAACGCGTTTCGGAGCGCCAGCGGATGAGGGGTGTGTTCAACTTCTCCGAGCGAACGATCACCGTGGACATCGACACGGTCGGGTGGGACGTCACCTACGCCCAATCGGCGCTACCCGGCGGGCTCGGCCCGTACGGGTGTGTTTGGCTCGTCAGATCCCGTCCAGAGTGAGCTGTTCCATCCGCTGATAACGCGGGATGCCCCAGGCGAGCGAGTCCATGAACACCCAACTGCGGCGGTGGATGGCGGTCGGTCCCCAACCGGCGATCGCCGCCCGGTGGACGGGGCAGGGATAGCCCTTGTTGCTCGCGAAGTTGAACCCGGGATAGTTGGGCGCCAGGTTGCGCATGATGCGGTCACGCGTCACCTTCGCCACGATCGATGCGGTCGCGATCGACAGGCTCGAGCGGTCCCCCCTGACGAGCAGACGGACACCGGGGCGGCCGACGAAGTCCCAGTTGCCGTCGACGAGGATCGCGTCGGGACTCACACCCAGTCGACCGAGCGCCCGGGCCGCGGCCAGCCGCTGGGCGTCGGCCATCCCCAGCTCGTCGCACTCGAGATTCGATGCATGACCGACTCCCACACGATCGACCCATCCCATCACGCGATCGAAGAGCGACTCGCGCTCGGCCTCGGTGAGCATCTTCGAGTCACGGATCTTGTAGACCCTCCGGTCTTGCGGCACCACGGTTGCGGCGACGGTGAGCGGACCCGCCCAGGAACCTCGACCGACCTCGTCCATCCCAACGATGATCTCGGCACCGGACTGCCACAGGTCGCGTTCGACACGCAATCCTGGTGGATGCCGGCGGGTAGCCGTCCTCAGCCTCGGAACGGTCGCCATCAGTTGGCCCTGAGGTCGGTCGGGAATGTGGCCAGCATCCTCAGCGGGCCCTCCTGGCGCCTCCAGACATCGGCCCACAGCTGCTCGGGGCGACCGGAGAAGATGTCGTCGAATCCTGGTTCGGTCACGTGCCACGCCCCTTCCGCGATCTCCGCTGCGAGTTGTCCGGGGCCCCAACCGCTGTAGCCCGAGAACACCCTGCAGGCCCGCGTGGTCTCCGGACCCTCGAGCAGTGCGGGGCGCCCGAACTCATCGCGGACGACCGTCAACGCGATCTCACGCTGGACCGGACCACCGATGAAGACGACAGGAGGGTCGACGACGACATCTGCGAGCAGCGGCAGATGCTCGACGACGTCGAGTATCGATGGGCGGTTCACGATCACGCCGATGGTGCCGGACTCCGCGTCGTGGGTCAGGACCTGGATCACTGTTCGGGAGAAGTTTGGGTCGATCAGAGACGGCATCGCCACCAGCAGACGCCCCTCGAGACCTTTCATGGCCGCGCGGCCGGGAGATCGACCGTGAACCGGGTGCGGCCCTCTCTCCACTCGTAGGAGAGGCTTCCACCCATCCCGATCGTCAGCTGCCGAGAAACCGCCAAGCCCACCCCCATGCTGTCCGCGACGGTGTTGTGGGCACTCGAGAAGTTGTCGAAGATCGTCTCGGCGAACTCCGCCGGCACACCCGTGCCGTCGTCGGAGACCTCGATCTGTGCTCGGTCCCCTTCCTCACGGAGCTCCACCATGATCGAGGGACCGCCATAGCGAACCGCGTTCGTCAACAGATTGCGTAACACCTGCCGGATTCTGACGGCGTCGCCGATACAACTCGCGGCGCCGGCCAACGGGATCGACACTCCGTGTGCAGTCTCGACGGTCTCGATGACCGTTCGAGCGATGGGAGCGAGATCGACGGCGTGGGCGGCGATCCGGAGCGGGGCTGTCGCTCCGCTCGACAACGCGCTCAGATCTTCGACGACTCGTTGGACGTCGGACGAGCCGGAGATCAGGAGTTCGAGCATCTCCCGCTGGACAGAAGTCGGATCGGTTTCGTCCCTGAGCGCCAGCGCCATCCCCATGATCGCAGACAGCGGGTTCTTGATCTCGTGGGCGACATGGGCGACGAAGCTGTCACGCGCCTCGATCGCCTCCTGGAGTCCGGTCCGAAGCTCGAGCTCCTTGGTGATGTCCCTCCCGATCAGCGAGTAGACGGCCTCGCCGGCGACTTCGCTTCGTTCAATCACTGCGTCGACAGGCACCACCCCGTCGGCACCGCGAAACATCAGCTCGCCCCGCCACCGGCCGGACGTCTCGAGATCTTCGAGCAGGCTCTCCACCATCTCCGACTGCCCCGGCGCGGCGTGTTCGATGGCATTGCGGCCGTCGGGGAGACCCTCCCTCGAGGACTCTCCTCGCAGTCGCATCAGCGCGTCGTTCATGTACAGGAGGTTTCCACGGAGGTCGGTGATCGCGATCAGATCCATCGAGCTGTCCGTGACTTCAGACAGCCACGCCTGAACGCGGGTCGTCGACGCCGCCTCGCGCCAGGTCACCAGTGTCGCCGGCCCACCACGAAAGACGACGGGGAGCCACATGGACTCGACGATCCTCGGCCCGCGCTCGGAGCACAGGGTGACGTGCACGGGCGCGACGACGACATCTGTCCCCTGGAGACAGGACGCCGCCTCATCGTGATCCTGTTCACAGAGGAGAGACAGCATGTCTCTACCCTCCAAGCCACAACCGACGTCCTCCAGCGCCGCCCGATTGGCATCGACAACGACGCCCCGTTGCACCACCAGAGCGGGATGGACTGCCTCCTGGACTTGGCGCGCGTCAACGCTGATCGTGTTCGGCTGCATCGGGGGTGAATCGTACCCAGGTACGATTCACGCGGTGACACTCACTCGCGTGTCGTTGCACGAACACCTCGACGGCGCACTCCGCCCGGCAACGATCCTCGAACTGGCCGCGGCGTCCGGCCACCGGCTGCCGGCGGACGATCTCGATGGTCTGATCGCCTACTTCGACCAGACGGGCGCCGGCTCACTCCCGCGCTACCTCGAAGCCTTCGCTCACACGGTGGCCGTGATGCAGACCGCTACGTCGATCGAGCGCGTTGCCGTCGAGATGATCGAAGACCTCGCATCGGACGACGTGGCCTATGCCGAGATCCGCTTTGCGCCGATGCAGCATCTCACCGGGGGTCTCTCGCTCGAAGAGGTCGTGCAGAGCGCCATCGCCGGCTGCGCCAGAGCGGGAAGCGCCACCGGGGTGCGGTGGGGGCTGATCCTCGATGCAATTCGGTCGGAGCGTGACTCGCTCGAAGTCGCCGATCTGGCCGGTCGCTTCGCAGACGGAGGGGTGGTCGGGTTCGATCTGGCCGGGAGAGAGCTGGGCTTCCCGCCGGACGATCACCTGGCCGCCATTCGACGAGCCCGTGAGTTCGGCTTGGGATTGACGATCCACGCCGGCGAGGCCGGAGGTGTCGCCTCGATCGCCGGGGCGGTGAACCGGTGCGGCACGGACCGGATCGGCCACGGGATCGACATCATCGACGATTGCGTCGTCAAGGACGGGCGCATCGTCGAGCTCGGTCCGGTGGCATCGGTGGTGCAGGCTCGTGGCATTCCCCTCGAAGTGTGCCCGGTGTCCAATCTGCAGACAAAGGGGTGGAAGGTGGACCGGCACCCCGTCGCCATGCTGGACGACGCCGGGTTCACGATCACGATCAGCCCCGACAACCGGCTCATGAGCGGCACGACACTCGATCGGGAGTACTCCCTGCTGTCCGAGGCATTCGGTTTCGGTCCGGCCGACTTCGTGAGGTTCAACCAAAACGCGGCGCGCGCCGCGTTCACGTACGAAGACCGTGCCGAGATCCTCGCCGCGGTGGGTTCAGCCTGAGGTGAGCCGAGCGTCGATCCAGTCGGCCACCTCGCCTACGATCTGATGTCCCTCCGGCTCGTTGAACAGCTCATGACGAAGGTCGGGATAGGTCCGGCGCTCGACGGTATCGAGAGAAGTGAACACTTCGCTGCTCTGCGTCGGCACGATCGCATCGGCGGTGCCGTGTATCACGAGCGTCGGCGTCTTTATCCGTGACAGGTTGTGGGTGGTCCGTTCCATCGCCTCGAACATCGCGTGCCCGAAACGCACGGTGGCTTTGGTGTAGACGAGCGGGTCGGCGAAATACGCCTCACCGACGGCTGGATCCCGAGAGAGGTCCTCGCCCTTGATACCGGACGGAATCGCTACCTTGCCGATGACGGGGCTCAGCAGTCTCGCAACTGTCCGCTGCCAGGCGGCGCCACCGGCGAGGCCGGGAGCAGAGAGGACGGCGAGGTCAGGTTGTGGCCGTTCCGACTCCATGTACTCGGCCGCCAGGAGGCCGCCCATCGAATGCCCGAGCAGCACGGCCGGCAGTGGGGACTCGATCATCGGCACGAGATGTGATTGCACCTGGTCCAGCAGGATCGTCCAGTCATCGATGTCCGCCCGGCGTCCGCCCGACGAACCGCAGCCGATCAGATCGAACGACTCGACCGAGAAGCCTCGCTCCGCCAGCCAACTGCCGGCGTGCTCGTACCTGCCGGAATGCTCACCGATACCATGAACGACCAGGATTCGAGCTTTCGGGTCCTCGACCTCCCACCGTCTGGTGAGTTCGTGGATGCCGTCCACGGTGACGGTTGGTTTGGCCGTGCTGTTGATCATCGGATGCCGTCCTGGGTCGCTGTCAGATGAACCTGCGTACGACGATCTCGATCGGAACCGCCGTGCCTCGCATGTCGATCGCCAGACTATCCGTTTCTCGATCCACCAACCCCATGCCGATACCTTCGCCCCGGACCGGGCTGAAGGAGCCTGAGGTCACTCGCCCGACCGGGTCACCCACCGCGTCGAGGAGAGCCTGATCATGCCGGGGGATCCTCCGACTGGCAGTGGTGAAGAGGCGGCGACGTGACGGAGTCGAAGCATCCAGCGCATCTCGACCGACGAAGTCGTGCTCGAGGTTCACGGCGAACCCCAGCCCGACCTCGTACGGATTCGTTGTTGCGTCCATGTCCTGGCCCCACAACGGCAGCGCCGCTTCGAGCCTGAGCGTGTCCCTGGCTCCAAGGCCGCACGGAACCGCTCCTCGCTCCGTCAGTGCCTTTACGAGACCTTGCACCCGATCGAGGTCGATGATCACCTCTCCACCGCGCTCGCCCGTGTACCCGGTCCCAGCGACGATCAGACCGTCGGCGGGGACGGAGGTCGAGAACCTCGGCCCATCGAAGCCGGTCGTCTCGGCCAGAATGCCCGGAGCATCCGGTCCCTGCACTGCGATCAGGGCGGTCGTGTCCCGCAGGTCCACCGGACCACCCTCGGCGCAGCGATCGAGCACCATGTCGTGATTGGCTGCGTTGGGGAGGACGATGAAGTCCTGCTCACCGACACGCCAGATCACGATGTCGTCGGCAATGCCGCCGGCTTCGTTCAGGACGAGGCCGTATGCACTCCTGCCGACGGGAGTCGAATGCGAGTCGATGGTCGTCTGGGCGCCGATCACATCGACGGCTCCGGGACCGGAGAGCCGAAAGCGGCCGAGGTGGCTCACGTCGAACCAACCTGAAGCCTCTCTCACCGCCATGTGCTCGGACACCACCGATTCGTATTGAACCGGCATCGACCAGCCCCCGAAATCGGTGAACTTCGCTCCCAGCTCGACGTGGAGATCGTTGAGCGGGCTCGTCCTGTTCACGGAGCCGAGCCGCGATCCGTCAATGTGACCAGACGGGGCTCGCCCGGAATCCTCGTCGGAACCGCCTCATCGAGGTGCTCGGGGTCATCGAGCCCGTATTTGAGCACGAGATGCAGATAGTCGCGCAGATACAAGATCCTGCACTCGATGTGGGGGTGATGCTCGGCGAGCTTGCGGAGCTTGGCGTTCTTGCGGGTGACGAGCTTCTGGTTCATCGTCGTGATCTCGATGTAACAGTTCTCCTCGGGCAGAT
The DNA here is from genome assembly GCA_024641285.1 of bacterium. Classification (GTDB taxonomy): domain Bacteria; phylum Actinomycetota; class Acidimicrobiia; order Spongiisociales; family ZC4RG35; genus JAHEDH01. The sequence goes on from JAHEDH010000055.1 coordinate 6,052, forward strand.
AGAAGTCCGGCGCGAAGAACTTGACCGGTTCACCGTCGGCCCCGAATTCGATCGGGAACGAGTCGGGCTCGTACCGCCACTCGACGTCGTAGAAGTCGAGCAGCAGGGCGAACTGACGCTCGGAATTGTGAGCGAAGTCGACTTCGGTGGCCGGCGGGCGGAAACCGGAGTCGCTCGGCATCAATTGGCCTCGACGGCGGGCAGCTCGGCGGCGGTCGATACGACGCTCGCGGGAACGAGCTCGTGGATGGCGCCGGCGACCTCGTCCTGGACGGGCCCGACGGCGATGCCGAACACTCCCTGTCCCCGGCGGAAGACGTCGACCACCTCGTCGGCGCTGTGCGCTGCGTAGATCGTGTGTCCATCGGAGAGCAGCGTGACATCGGACAGCGGCTCGTCGGATGCCAGCTGGGTCCGGAGGATCTCGACGGCCGACCGGATCTTCTTGAGGCTCATCCCTGCGTCGAGCAGTCGCTTGATGACCTTGAGCTGCACGAGATCGGTGAACGAGTACATGCGCTGCGAACCGGAGCCGGACGCCTCCTGCAGCGAGGGACGCAACAGCTCGGTCCTCGCCCAGTAGTCGAGCTGACGGTACGTGATCCCCACGAATTTGCAGACCTGTGGGGCCCGGTACCCGACGACTTCCTGATTGTTCGCTTCCGACATGGGATCTCCTCGATCTCCCGCCCGGTCGTATCGGCGTTCTCCTCCACGAGCGCACCGACCAACCCGATTACATCACCGTAATTCCACCAGCGTCGGGAAGCTAGCTTCCAGCTCCCCGAGTTGTCAACAACCGTTGTGGATAAATGGCTCGTCCGGCCTCGCCTGGCGGCTCGGTGCCATCAGCCGTCGGCTATCGGCTGTCAGCTCCACGAGGCCGGGCCCGGTGCGCATTGGAGTTCGAGTACACGCGAACTGAGCGCCTCTCAGTTCAACGATCGTCGCGATCCGACTTCTGCGTGCGGAGAGCCGTCGCAGGCGCCATCGAACATCTGGAGCATGCTGACCAGCGAAACTCGGACTCCGACCGAGGTCAGGATGCGCTCGGTGGAGCCGATGGCCGACAGCCGACAGCCGAGAGCGGCGAGCCGCCAGGCGAGCCCTCACGCGGGAGCGAAGAGTTGGGCGGCGGCGGTGACCTGTTGGGCAGTACCGACCACGATCACGGCGCTGGCCGGCAGCAGGACGTGCTCCGGAGATGGCGCATGGAGCATGTTTCGACTCTGATCCTCGACGGCCAGGATCAGGGCACCACTTCGTTCCCGAATGGCGGCGTCGCGGATCGACAGGCCCACCACGGGCGAGTGCTCGTCGACACGCAGTTCCTCGACGGAGAACTCGACAGCCCTTCCACCGACGAACACGTCGAACACCTCGGCCAGATTCTTCTCGACGGTCATGGCCGCCAGACGCTCACTGCCGACGACCTGCGGGGCGACGACACGGTCGGCGCCCGCCAGCCGCAGCTTCGACTCCGACTCCTGCTCACTCGCCCGCGACACGAGGTGGATGGTGGGGTGGATGGAACGCGCCGACAGGATGATGACGAGGTTGTCGGAATCGTCGGCGACACAGGCGACCAACGCCTTCGCCCTGGCGATTCCGGCGGCTTCGAGCGTGTCGTTGAACGTGGCGTCGCCGAGGATGACCGCCACGCCCTCGAGCTCGGCATCGGCGGCAGACGCCGGATCCTCTTCGACGACCACGACCTTCTCACCACGATCGATCAGATTGCGATAGACCCCGCGTCCCACACGGCCGAATCCACACAGGATGACGTGATCTTGATACTCACTGATCACCTTGCGAATCCTTGTCCTCTGACGCTCGACACCGAGATCGAAAAGCCGCTCGATCGCCGCGCTCGCAGTGTAGAGAGCGAGGCCGACGCCGAGGATCATGATCCCGATCGTCAAGATCCTGCCGGCCGGCGACATCTCGAAGACCTCCGAGAAGCCGACCGTGGTGATGGTGATCGCCACCATGTAGAGCGCATCGAGAACGCTGACCTTCTCGATCAAGACGTACCCGAGTGTTCCCAATGCGGTCAGCACCGACAGCCCGAGAGCTCCGGTCCACAGCTTGGATGTCAGCCTCACGGAGCCTCGTCGGGGTCGATGAAATCGTCGACCGTGATCCCTTCGAGCATCTCGCGGAAACGTTCGATCTCTTCCTCGGAGGCTTCCTCTTCGCTCTCGGTCTCGATCTCGATGCCCGCCTCGTCGAGAACCGCCAGGCGGGCAAACACGGGGATGCCGCTCCTGACCGACAGGGCGATCGCATCGGACGGCCGACTGGAGACCACGATCTCCTGACCGTCCTGCTCGAAAATCAGATTTGCGAAGAAGACGCTGTCGCGCAGTTCGGTCACAACGATCCGAACGGCCTTGGCCCCGAGTGCTTCGATGATCGAGAGCATCAGGTCATGAGTCTGTGGCCGGGGTGGCTCGGCTCCCTCCATCGCCGACGAGATCGACATCGCTTCGACGGTGCCGACCCAGATCGGCAGGAAGCGCACGCCCGTCTGCTCCCTCAGCAGGACGATCGGCGTGTTCGAAGGCAGCTCCACTCGAACGCCGGTGACTGTCATCGGTACGGCATCTTCCATACCCCGTACCATATCAGGGCTGGCTGAACACCCGATCGGCGAAGGCACCGGGATCGTCGAGGAAGCCGGCCGGATCCATCACCACCCAGACCCCCGGAAGGTTGCGAAAGCGACCTTCATGATCGAACCCGTATCCGATCAGGTACTCGTCACCCGCCTCGAAACCCCGGTACTCGACGGGGACGTCCGTGAGGCGGCGAACCGCCTTGTCGATGAGGGTCACCGTCGCCACGGATGCCGGCTCCCGATCGGCGATGAGCGCCCGCAACACGGACAGTGACAGGCCGGTGTCGACGAGATCCTCGACGAGGACGACGTGACGCCCGGTGACCGGGAGCGCCGTGTCGGAGGCGATGCGGATCCTGCCGCCCTCGTCGAATCGATTCAGAGCCAGGAAGTCGACGTCGAGGTCGATGTCCATCGCTCGGACCAGGTCCGCCAGAAACCACATCGCGCCGGTCATGATCGCAACGAGCAGTGGGTTTCGATCCCGATAGTCGTCCGAGATGATGGCGCCCAGCTCGGCGATCCGACCGCGGAGCATCTCAGCGCTGATGATCTCCCGAGCGACGTCAGCCATCCGTGACCCCGCCGAACAGCCACCCGAGCGCGTCGGTGATGCCCGGCAGCTCCGCCGGGGACGCGGTCGCTGCAACGGGGACGATGTCGGCACTCGATCCGAGACCGACCAGCGCAGCGATGTGGAATTGGGACTCGAGCAGCGCCGTTTGGCGCAGGGATCCCTCATCCGCAACGGTCTGCCCCGCAACCGCACGCACCAGCTCGTGGCCACCGAACCCGTAGTCGAGGAGGGCCGCGGCATCGCTGAAATGCGCTCCTGGCCCCTCCGAGCCCATCACGACGACATAGATCGCCCGCCCGTCTCGCTCCGCCGCCGCCACGAGCACGAGACCGGCCTGGAAGGTGAACCCGGTCTTGACTCCAACCGCTCCCTCGTAGGTCCTCAGCAACTCATTGGTCGCGGCCGCCACTCTCGGGGTGCCGTCGGGAGCCGGCGGCAAGGTCACCTCGAGTCGCCCGGCGGCCTCGCGAAAACGCGGGTTCGTCATCGCAGCGAGACCCAGACGCAGCAGATCTCTCGCGGTCGACGAGTGACCTTCGGCATCGAGACCGTGCGGGTTGACAAACGTGGTCCTCGTGAGCCCGAGCTCGGCGGCTCTACGATTCATGAGCCCGACGAACGTCTCGACGTCGCCGCCGACCGTCTCGGCGACGGCGATGGCGGCGTCATTGGCGGAACGGATGATCATCGTGTCGATGAGATCGGAGATCGGGAACCGTTCTCCGGCCGTGAGCCCGATCTCGGCTTCACCGATGTCGGCCGCGCGTTGACTCACGGTCACGATCTGATCCGGCTGAGACTCTTCGATCGCCACCAGCGCCGTCATCATCTTGGTGGTCGATGCCATCGGGCGCGTCTCGTCGGCGTTTCGTGATGCCAGCACCACGCCATCGGTGGCATCGAACACGATCCAGCTCCCCGCAGTGACGACGGGTGGGCGTCGGTACTCGGCCGCGGGGATCGGCGGATGGAGTTCCGGAGGACGGACGATGGCGGCAGCAACCATCGTCGGCGAGATGAGAAGTACCACCAGCGCGAGCAAAGAGAAGGCCCTGAGGCGGATGGATCTCACGAGTCTGCGAGCCGCTTCAATTCCTCGGTGAGCAGAGCCCGGTGAACGGAGAGCATCGCCTCGCCTGCTCCCGCCAGGATGTTCCTCGCCTGCTCGTGTGCCTCGGCGTTGCGCGCCCGACGGAGCGGTGCGGTCAACTGTCCGAGCACGTCTGCCTCCCGTTCCACCGCGTGCAGGATCGTTCTGAGATGCCTGGCCTCGAGTCCATGTGAGAAGAGCCGACGCGCCTCCGTGGCGACCACCAGGGCCTCAGTCGAGAACCCGCCAGAAGCGTCGATGTGGATGAGCGAATGGTCTATGAGTGCGTCGAGCTGTTCGGGCGAGAGAGACGACCGACGGACGAGCTCGTCACGGGTCATCGACTCGCTCCCGGACTGGAGCAGCCTGTCCTCGTCGACGGCGACTCCGGGACCGACGTCCTCCCCACGCTCCCAGAGGGTGAGCTTCGACTTGATCACCTTGAGCGGAAGGAAATGGTCACGCTGTTGGCCGAGAATGAAGCGGAGCCGATCGATGTCGTGGTGATCGAACTGGCGGTAGCCGCCATCGGAACGGCCGGGCGCGAGTAACCCCTGGGACTCGAGGAAACGCACCTTCGAGACGGAGATGTCGGGGAAATCGTCTTTGAGCAGGTTGATCACCTCGCCGATGGTCAACGCGTCTTGCGCTTCCACGATCACCGGCCCGTCGTGGCGGTTGCGCTCGACTTCACTCCTCGGCCCCACCCCTCGCAACGATGAGATGGAACCGCCCGATCAGGACTTCGTCACCCGGCGAGAGCGCGGCAGAGTCGATTCGGTCGTCGTTGACGTAGGTCCCGTTCGTCGAACCCGAGTCCTCGATCGTCAGTTCGTCACCGACCGCAGACAGCCGGCAGTGGTGACGGCTCACGGTGACATCGTCGAGGAAGATGTCGGATTCCGGGTGCCGGCCGACCGTGGTGACGCCGTTCGCCAGGATGAACGTCATGCCGGCCCGCGGTCCCCGTTCCACGATGAGCGCGTGGCCGCTGATCCCGTCGACGTGGGCTGCGTCATCCCGTGAGATCACAGGGTGGATCCGCCCGACCGGAACATAGGCCATGGTCGGATCGGTTTCGAGGTGCGATCCACATGCCGGACAGGTGGAGGCCCCTTGAGGGATCACTTCTGAGCAGTTCGGGCAGCGCATCACCCCGAAGAGTACCGGGCGTCGATGGCGAGGGCCACACCGCGCTGCGGTGCACCCTGGTACCGCCCACTCACTCGGTCAGGGCCCGGTAGGCATCCGCATCGAGGAATCCCTCGAGGTCGGCGTCGACAGTCATCTCGATCAGCCAGCCGGCGCCGTAGGGGTCGGAGTTCACCAATTCGGGCGTGTCGGCCAGCACATCGTTGGTGGCGGTGACGACGCCGTCGAACGGCGCATACACCTCCCCGACCGACTTCGTCGACTCCACCTCGGCGAAGATGTCGTCTTTTCCCAGTTCTGCGCCGACCTCGGGCAGATCCACGTAGACGATGTCTCCGAGTTGGTCCTGGGCGAAATCGGTGATCCCGAGCCGGACGGTGCTGCCGTCGACGGAGAGCCATTCGTGTTCTTCGGTATATCGGAGGTCGTTCGGTACGTTCACCCCGCCGATGCTAGACCGAGGGAATCGCGGATGTACCGCCGATCCGCCCGCGGATCTCGACGAGGTAGTCGTATGCGACCCGATAGTACAGCACGAGCCCGGAGATCCCGGCGATCCACCCGGGAGGGCCGAAAAGCCACGGAGCGATGTCCGCGGCCAAGAGGTAGAACGACGGGATCGACCCGTACAGCAGGAACGTGGCCGTCTTCCCCAGCGTCCGGACGGCAATCTGCTGCTTCTCGACCAGCCCGAGGTAGATCGCGGCGCCACCGACGACTGCCTCGCGCGCGAGGAGCAGCACGCCGATGACCAGCGGCAGGATCCCGGCGATGAGCCCTCCGACGATTGCCGAGCCGATCATCAAACGGTCGGCCAGCGGGTCGAGCGCCTTGCCCAACTCGGAGACCTGGTCGAGTCTCCGGGCGAGGTAGCCATCGATCCAGTCGGTGCTGGCGATCACGAAGATGAGCAGCGCGGCCAGCCCGTAGCGCTCCTGTCCCAACAGGACGTACCAGAAATACGGAATCCCCAGCAGACGCAGGAACGACACCCCATTGGGAATCGTCAGCGCATCCTCCCAGAGTCCCTTGGGCTCGGGTGCAGCGGATGGTTCGCCGGGCGGATGTTCAGGGGCGTTCACAGTTCACAGTTCACAGTTCACGGCTCTCACGTGTGAGCGGGCCTCACCTGCGGTCCAGGCCCTCGAAGGAACCGTAGCGATCGAGGAGGAACTGTCGACTGTCAACTGTCCACCCCTCGCTCCCGCAGAACGCCTTCCGTCGACGTCTCGCTCAGGCGCTGGTGAGGGCGGACTCGACGAGGTGGCAGGCGACGTAGTGGCCATCGCCCTTGTCCTCGAGAGGCGGATGATCCGATGTGCGGCAGACGTCCTTCGCCCAGGGACAGCGCTCGATGAAGCGACACTCCGAGGGAGGGTTGATCGCTTTGGTGATCCCGCCGAGGATCTCGACTTCCTCACGCTTGAAGGACGGGTCGGGCACGGGCACCGCCGAGAGGAGTGCCTTCGTGTACGGGTGCTGAGGATTGCCGAGGATCTCCTCGGTGTCGCCGATCTCGACGATCTTGCCGAGGTACATGACGGCGATCCGATCGCACATGTAACGGGCGACGGCCAGGTCGTGGGTGATGTAGAGATAGCTCACATCGAACTCGTCGGCCAGCTTCAGCATCAGATCCATGATGGAGATGCGGATGCTGACGTCGAGCATCGACGTCGGCTCGTCCGCGACCACGAACGACGGATCGAGCACGAGGGCCCTGGCGATGGCAACACGCTGACGTTGACCGCCCGAGAGCTCATGCGGGTAGCGGAACAAGAAGGCGTCTGGAGGGGCGAGACCGACGAGCCGGAGCATCTCGGACACTCGCTCCTCGCGTTCTTTGAGTGAGCCGATGTTCTGGACGGTCAACGGCTCCGAGACGGTCTCGAACACGGTCCGCCGTGGGTTCATCGACTCGTAGGGATCCTGGAAGATCATCTGGACCCTGCGACGGAACCGCTTCATCTGATCGTTTGGGATGTTGGCGATGTCGATCAGGTCGTCGGTGTGGGTCTTGTCGGACATGAGGACGTGGCCCGACGAGGCCTCCATGAGCTTCACGAGCATGCGTCCGGTCGTGGACTTGCCGCACCCGGACTCCCCCACGAGCCCGAGGCTCTCTCCGGGCTGGATCTCGAAGTTGATGCCGTCGACGGCGTGGATGAAGTCGGTCGGCGTCCTGAGGAAGCCCTTGGACACCGGGAAGAGCTTGGTGAGATTCTCCACTTTGAGCAGTGGCTGGCTCATTTCGTGAGGCCTCCGAGTTCGGGTACTTCCTTCCAGTTCCAGCACGCGACCTGGTGCCCGTCGCCGGCGTCCTCCATCGGGGGCTCGTCGGTCGCACACTGGTCTGTGGCGTACGGGCAGCGCGGATGGAATCGGCAGCCCGTCGGCGGGTTGAGGAGGTCGGGCGGCTCGCCCTCCAGGGGCGCCAGCTTCCTGCGGGGCCCGGTCACCGACGGAGTGGACGACAGCAGCAGGAACGCGTACGGGTGGCGAGGGCGTGCGAAGACCTCCCGGGTCGAGCCCAGCTCGACCAGCTTGCCTGCGTACATCACGCCGATCTTGTCGGTCACCTCGGCGATCACGGCGATGTCGTGGGAGATGTAGATGATCGACATGCCGAGATCGGCCTGAATCTTCTTGAGCTCCTGGAGGATCTGGTCCTGGACGATCACATCGAGGGCGGTGGTCGGCTCGTCCGCGATGATGATCTTCGGGTCGCACGAAAGCGCCATGGCGATGATGGCTCGTTGGCGCATGCCCCCGGAGAACTCGTGTGGATAGCGGTTCATCATCGCCGGGTTGAGACCGACCAACTCGAACAGTTTCGAGATGCGGGCCTCCACCTCGGCGTTGCTCAATCGTGGATGGAAATGAAGGTCCATCGCTTCACGGATCTGGTCGCCGACCTTGTAGACGGGGTTCCAGGCGTTCATGGCCCCCTGGAAGACCATCGAGATGTCGTTCCAACGCCGCTGCCGCATCTCTTCGTCGGTCAGCGAGAGCAGGTCGGTCCCGTCGAGGCGGATCTCACCCGAGTCGAACCTGGCGTTCTCGGCCACCAGCCGGAGGAGCGACATCGCGATCGAGGTCTTGCCACAGCCCGATTCACCCACGAGCCCGAGAGACTCGCCCTCATTGAGCGTGAAGGACACGTCCTGGATGGCGGACACGTCACCCTTCTCGGTGGTGTAGTTCATGACGAGGTGGTCAACCTCGAGCAGCGGTCGGCTCATGTCTCCTCAGAATCCTCGGGTCGATCGTGTGCGTGAAGCGGCCGTCACCGTTTACGGAGCCGCGGATTGACGACTTCGTCCATGGCCCTTCCGACGAGGAAGAACGCCATGGCGATGAACGTGACTGCCAACCCTGCCGGGAACACCATCCACCAGTATCTCCCGCCCTGCAGCAGGTAGCCCTGGTTGTTTGCCAGCTGGATCATGAGCCCCCACGACATGTCGACGTTGAGCAACCCGATGAACGACAGCGTCGCTTCACTCTGGATGGCGGACGTGACCGTGAACATCATGTAGAGGAAGCTGAGAGGCATGACGTTGGGGATGATGTGGGCGACGATCAGCCTGGCGTTCGATCCACCTGCGACCCGAGCGGCGTCGACGAACGGTTTCACCTTCACGGCCAGTGCCTGCGATTTCAGGACGATGGCGACGCCGCCGAAGCCGCTGAGGATGCCGATGACAACCGCCAGGTGCCACAGCTGGAATCGGACCACCGCGCTGATCACGATGAGGATCGCAAGCCCCGGCACCATGATCAAGAGGTCGGCGAGGCGCATGAGAAATGCATCGATCTTGCCGCCGTAGAACGCCGCCACCGAGCCGACCACGGTGCCGATCAGTACCGTCACGGTCGCCGCGAGAATCCCGAGGCCGAAGGCTGCCTTGGCCCCGTACATGAGCTGGGACAGGATGTCGCGTCCCAGCGGGTCGGTGCCGAGCCAGTGCTTGCCATAGGGCGGTGCCGGCTGCAGCGTGACGTCGATGACGTCGCCGATGTTGCCATTGATGCGGCCGTCGACCAGGACCTGGCGGATGTCGATCTGTGTGTTGGGATCCGTCACCGTCTGAACGATCTCCAGTTGCTGAGACGGCGGGTTCGGCTCGAGCCCGGTCACCGGGTCGTAGACCGAAGTGGACCAGAACCCGGTAGCGAAGAAGATGCTCGGGGCGATGGCCAACGTAGCGAAGAAGCCGATGATGACGAGGCCGGCGATCCCGATGCGGTTGCGCCGGAACAGCTTCCAGTTGTTCCGGAACGACCGGCGCAAGAGCGCCCATCGGATCTGCCACAGCGACTGGGCCTTGGCGATCTCTTGGGATTCGACGGCCTCGGCGTTGGCCTCGAGATCGGGTTCGGGTGCTCTCTGGCCCAGATCGGTCATCGCTCGATACTCCTCATTGTGAGCTGGAAACTCGGATTCTCGGATCGAGCACGCCGTACAGCATGTCGACGACGAAGTGGCCGACGAGCGCCATGACGCCGATGAAGGAGAATGCGGTCACTGCCAGGGGGATGTCCTCGCTCGTGACCGAGGAGATCAGGATCTCCCCCATACCTGGCCAGGAGAACACGAACTCGGTGATGATGCCACCATCGATCACGGTCGCCACGGCGAGCACGAGGGACGTGGTGACCGGGAGTAGCGCGGTCCGGGCGGCATGGCGGTCACGGACGGCCTTCTCCGGCAGTCCCTTGGCACGGGCAGTGAGAATGAAGTCCTCGCGCATCGTCTCCAGCATCGAACTGCGGGTGAGCAGCATGATCCCTGCGAAGTTGACGAGCGTCAGGACGAGCACCGGGAGCACCAGATGCTCGGCGATGTCGCCGGCGAACGGCCGGATCTCGACGCCGCCCGCGCCCCACCAGTAGAACACGAACCCGACGATGACCAGGACAGTTCCGCCGAGTCGAATGGCCCTGGCCGGCGCGGCATCCCGGATCTTGTTGGCGGCGTACTGCACCGAGAACAACAGTGCAGAGGTGATCGCAACGGTCCAGAACAACCGCATGAAGACCTCATTGGCCGAGAACGGCGCATTGCGCCACTCGGTCGGGTCGAGGAACTTCGAGATCGGGAGGAGGCCGAGTTGTGCGGACAACAGCCAGATCGCCATCAGCGCGAACCACGGATAGAAGACGGTCAGAAGACCGACTCCGCCGACCGTGATGGCCATCTCGCCTCGCTTGCCCCGCCGCCACGCAAGGTACTTGCCGGCGATGAACCCGGCCCAGTAGTAGGTGACGATGGCGGTGAGGAACAGCACGATGGTGCGCGGCAGGCGCTCGGCGATGATCTCGGTCACCGGCCGCGGATACTGGTTGAAGGAGACGCCGAAGTCGCCGCGGAAGAACCCCGTCACGTAGGTCCAGAACTGCTCGAGGATGGGGCGATCAAGTCCGAGGCGCCGGATGGCGGTCTCGGCGGCCTCCGGAGGGATGTTCGGGTTGGTGCGGAACTTCTGGGTGACGATGTCACCGGGGAGGGCGTAGAGCAGGAACCACGTGATCGTGATGAAGACCAGGAACAGCAGGACGCTCTGGAACAGGCGTCGGGCCATGTATTTGCCCATTCGTACGTTCTCCTCTCACACAGAACGATTCTCGGTTGCTACCTGGTCATGCGAGCGACCCGGGCGACATGTTACCCATCGCCATTCGACGTCGGGGAGGTAAGTCGGTGATCTCCACTCGGACGAATGGAGATCACGGGCACACCTGCCATCGATGGTCGTGGGCCCCCGGACATCTCGTCCGGGGGCCCACAACCGAGTCGGTTCAGCTCAGGAGCTGGTCACCGCGCTCGGCAGACCACCGAAGTTCTGGAGCCCGTCGAGCACCGAGGTGAACGGGAACTCGATGGTGTTCCGGTATGCCTCGATGATCGGCGTGGTGAACAGAACCACGTACGGCAGATCTTCGTTGATGATCGCGTCACCCTGGAAGATCAGATCACGTGCTTCTTCGAGCGTCTTCGCCGCCTTGAACTCTCCAGCGAGGGCATCGAAGTCCGGGTTCGAATATCCCGGAGTGTTGAAGCCACCGTCTGCGGAGTCCGCGTCGGTCGTGAAGAAGTCGAACACGTGGTCCGGGAACGGGGTCAGGCCCCAGCCCAGGATGTACATGTCCCAGTCGAGTGCGCCTTCGTCAACCGCGAAGACCGCATCCACGATCACGGAGAAGCCGGTGGGCTCTGCCTGAAGCGGGATGCCGAGGTCGACTGCCCACTCTTCGATGAAGAGCGAGTAGGTCGCACGCAGCGGGTCGTAGCCGGGTCCCGGGGCGAGCAGCTCGAGCGCCTGAATGGCGGTGCCATCCGGGCCTCGGAGGCCTTCACCCTTGGGGAGCACGTCGCGGTTGTCCTCGTTCCACAGCGGCTCGGTGTCCCAGGTCCAACCTGCGTCCACGAGGAACTGCTTGGCCGACTCGAAGCGCTGGACTTCGTCCTGGCCGTCACAGATGCCTGCGAGGTCGGGGTTGGCCCAGAAGCTGTTGCCCGGGGGCACCAGCGAGTTCGCTGCGATGGCGGCGCCACCGAGAACCGTGTTCGCCATGAAGTCCTTGTCGATACGGCAGGCGAGTGCCTGACGGAACGACTTCTCGCTCATCGGGAACTTGCGAGTGTTGAACGCCAGGTAACGGAAGCCGTTCTGCTCGTTCACGATGACGTTAAGGTCGGGCTCGGAGAGCACGAGGTTCTGAAGACCGCGCTGCAGACCCAGGGGGTTCAGCAGGAAGTCGACTTCGCCGTCGGTGAGCGCCAGCACGGCCGAGTTCTGGTCGGAGTACAGCGAGTACACGGTCTCGATCGCGTACGGTCCCTCGGTGTAGTCGGCGATGACGTCGCCAGTTGCTTCACCACCGAAGACGAACGTGCCGTTGGGCGTGATGTACTCGACCGCACCGTTGGCGTAGACCTTGTAGTTCGAGCCGGTGTCCCAGAAGTCGTCGATCCGCTCGTTGCGCCAGAAGGCGCCAGGCTCGCGCTCGGCGGAGACGAAGCCGGTGGCGTTCGCCTGACCGAGACCGGAAGCCGAGTACAGACCCTCGAAGGAATCGTTCTCGTCGACGATCGGGCCCCAGACATGCTCGGGATAGACGGGCGCAACGCCGACGCTGAACGGCCACACGGCGAGTCCGGCTTCGAAGTTGAAGGTGATCTTGACCGTGAGGTCGTCGATCGCCTCGGCCGAGAGGATTCCGTTCCCTGCGGGCGCGGTCTCGTCTTCCTCGGTTGCGGGATCGTCCTCGACCGGGTCAGTGGCGATTGGCCACTGTGACGGGAAGTTTCCACCGAGGCCGCCGTACTTCTGCACGGTCTCGACGGTGAACACGACGTCGTTTGCATCCATCGGCTCGCCGTCCGACCACGTGACGTCGTCACGAAGGTTCACGGTGACCGAGAAGTTGTCACCATCCGGCTCGATCGCGGGCGGCGAGGCATCGGCTGCCAGCTGCGGCACCACCGTGTAGGTCGGTGGCTGGTAGACGTACAGCGCGCCCATCGCGGGGTTCACGCAGCCGGTCCACACGTCGTTCTCTGTGTCGATCGCGGCCCAGGGGTTGTCGGTCGTCGGATCACTGAAGATCGCGACGGAGTATGTGAAACCGTCGGCT
>JAHEDH010000180.1 GCA_024641285.1 bacterium
GCCACCCATGGTGCGCAGGCCGCCACCGTGTGGTTCGTGGCAGACAGCAGATCTGACGAGGCCACCTGGGCGTGGCGGGTGAGCGCGCCGACCGCCACGTGGCCGTTGACGTCGCGGATGTAGTCGAGCTCGCTCACCCCGTTGATGTCGACGAGGTGGCCTGGCATCGCCAGCCGGAGCTTCATCATGGGGATCAGGCTCTGCCCGCCTGCCAGGACTCGTCCGTCGTCACCGACCTCCTTGAGAAGACTGAGCGCTTCTCCGAGGGACGATGGCGCCGAGTATTCGAACGCCGAGGGAAACATGGACGGGACCTCCTCGATGGGTACTTCGGAATCTATCGGAATCGACTGCAGCCGGTCGTCCGAAGTGCCCGCAAAGTGCACGGCGCACCTAGATCCGATGTCGCAGTCGTCGTCATGCGGCGTACCGATTAGACCGCGGACAGCCCTTCGCGGCGATCTGTGTCCTCGTATCATCCGATGTCGGGGAAGCTCTGAATGCAGAGGCAACAGAGAAGGGTCGGAGATGAAGGCGCTTGTCACGCTGATCGCAATGAGTCTGATCGTCGCAGCATGCGGCAACGCGGCCGAGGAGGTCGCCGAACGGGCGATCGAAGCGGGCGGGGACGGAAATGTGAATGTCGAACTGGACGACGATGGGGGTGAATTCACCATCGAGTCCGACGACGGCACCCAGACCGTGAACGTCGGAAGCGGTGAACTGCCCGAGGAGCTGACCGTTCCCCTCCCCGATGGGTATGAGGTCGTTGTCAGTTCGGTGGCCGATCAGCCCGGCGGCCGTTTCGTCAGTGTCATGCTGACCTTCCCGGGTGGGGACATCGAGGCGATCGCCGCCCATTTCGACGCCTATTACGACGGTGTAGATGGGACCAGTCGTCAACAGCTCAGCTTCGAGGGCGGCACTCAGTACGTATGGTCGAACGAAAGCGGCTTCGGTGTTGCGGCGTCTGCGCGTGACGGCGAGGACTCCGTCGAGGTGACCGTGACCGAGATGACGGGTTCTTGAGCCCAGAGCAGTACACGCACGGCCACCACGGTTCGGTTGTCGCCAGTCATGTCCGGCGGACGGCGACGGACTCCGCCGCCTTTCTGCTACCGCACCTGCGACCCGGGATGAGTCTGCTGGATGTCGGCTGTGGCCCCGGCAGCATCTCCCTCGACCTGGCAGGGCTGGTGACGCACGTCGTAGGTATCGACGGGGCGGATGCTGCGATCGAGCGGGCGAAGGCCGAGGCTGTTCGCCGAGGCGTCCACAACATCGAGTTCCGGATCGCCGACGCCTACGAGCTGCCGTTCGAAGACGACAGCTTCGATGTCGTGCACGCCCACCAGGTGCTCCAGCACCTCGGCAACCCGGTGCGGGCCCTCGTCGAGGCCCGGCGTGTGGTGAAGCCGGGAGGAATCGTCGCTGCCCGCGATGCCGACTACGGGACGATGGTGCACGATCCCCACGAGCCGAGACTCGATCGGTGGCTCGAGCTGTATCACCAGGTCGCCAGACACGACGGCGGCGAGCCCGACGCGGGACGGCGGCTCGCCGGGTGGTTCCGCCAGGCCGGCTTCACTGCGCTCGAGGTCTCGACGACGACGTGGACCTACAGCACCCGATCCGAGGTCGACGCATGGCGGGACCTCTGGGTGAGTCGGCTCACCGAGGCTCGACTCGGGGACCGGGCGGTCGAACTCGGCTTCGCCGATCGTGCCGAGTTGGAGGACCTCGCCGCCGGCTGGCGCTCCTGGGCAGAATCAGACTCGCCCTTCTTCGCCTTCCTCCACGGTGAGGTCCTCGTTCGGATCTAGGCGACTACTCCTGCGGCAGGTCGATCACCGGGCCGAGCAGTGCTCCGCCATCGACGATCCACTCCGAGCCGGTGCTGTACGTGGCGTCTGCCGCCATGAACATCATCAGCTTGGTCACCTCTTCGGGCTCTCCGAAGCGCTTGATCGGCTGAGTCTGGGTCATCTCGTCACCGACGTCTTCGGTCATCGGGGTGCGAATGGGTCCCGGGTGGATCGACATCACGCGGATGTTGTCCTTCCCCAACTCCATTGCGACCGACTTCGTCATACCGCGGACGCCCCACTTCGAGGCGGCATATGCAGCGATGGTGGCGTAGCCCATCATCCCGGCAGTCGAGGAGATGTTGATGATCGCTCCCTTGCCGGCCTTGCGCATCGACGGGACCGCATAGTGCATCCCGAGGAACGGGCCGACCAGGTTGATGTCGATCACCCTGCGGAAGTCTGCCGGGTCCATCACGTCGACCGCGCCATAGGCAACGACGCCGGCGTTGTTGACCAGCAGGTTGATCGGGCCGTACATCTTCTCGGTGGAGTCGATCGCCATCTTCCAATCGTCGTCCTTGGTCACATCCAGGTGGACGAAATGAGCGGCGTCTCCGAGTTCCGCCTCGAGCTTCTTGCCGTCGTCGTCGAGGATGTCACCGAAGACGACTTTGGCGCCCTCGCCGACGAGCCCCCGGACATGTGATGCACCCATGCCGCGGGCGCCTCCGCTGACGAATGCAACCCATCCGTCGAATCGTCCCATACCTACCTCCTTCGTAGGTCGCCGCCTCTCCCCCGGAGAGGCATGACTCGACTGTGCAGTGGCAGAGGTCCATTGGACCAGAGCAGAAAGACTCTTGGTGCCCTCAGCCGGTCATGGCAACCGATCTGAGCGCTTCACGAACCCGCTTCTCGCTCACCGTGCCCTTCACGCCAACCCCTTGGGCGAACAGGCTCACTCTCAGCTCCTGGAGCTGCCAGCCGACGTCGATGAGCTCCGGTGAGCGCGGAAGCGTGTCGAGCAGCTTGTCGTGTTCGGCCTCCAGCGGCTGGATGCGGGCCATGCGCTCGCGATCCCGTGGGAGCGTCTCGGCCAGCTTCGAGAGCCTGGCCTCGATTGCCTGGAGATACCGATGTAGGTGGTCGAGCCGGCCGACACCCATGTGGGTGAGCATCCCGGCGTAGACGAGACGCGAGAGCTGCCCGCCGACGTCTTCGATGGAGGGCGCGAAGGCTTCGGCGGTGAGCGGATCGGCGGCGATGTAGACGTCGCGCAGCGTTTCCATGACGGCGATCGACTTCGTGCCGACTTCGGTCAGCCGGTCCGCAATGTCGTCCCGTATCCGATCGAGCATCCGGTCGAACCCGGCTTCGGTCCAGACGAGGCCGCCCGAGTCGATCATCACGGCGTCGAGCGCACACGCCAGGCAGTCGTTGAGCCACTCGGCCTGGTCCTCGTACGGGCTCGTGACCAGTGCCAGCTTGGCATCGGGAGTGAGGAGTGAGCGGAGCAGCCTCGCAGGTGCGTTCAGATGGAACGCCAGTAGTTTCCTCGTGCCCTCCCACATCGACTCGGCCTGCTCGTCGGCCGTTGGCATGAGCCGGATGGCGACGGAATCTCCCTCATCCACCAAAGCCGGGAAGGCATCGATCGTGTGACCCGGGCCTTCGATCGCCACCACCCTCGGAAGATCGCCGAAGGTCCACGCGGTCAGCCCTGACCGCTCTAGGTCGTGCTGCGACGTCGACACCGTCGTCCTCGCCTCTGCACGGAATGCCGTGCGCAGGCTCTCGAGGTCGGGGGACTCGGCGATCGGTGCCCCGTCGCCGTCGACGACCCGAAATCGAGGGCGCAGGTGGGTCGGGACGCGGGAGAGGTCGAAGTCCTCGGGGAGTACCGGCGCGTCGGCCCATGCCGAGAGTCGGCGGCGGATGGCGTCGATCGGTGAACCGTCGCCGGGATCGATCTCCGCCATGAGGCGGTCCACGGTGTCTGGGATCGGCGAGTACTGCTTGCGGAGACGCTTGGGCAGCGACCGGAGCAGCGAGGAGACGAGCTCGTGTCGCAGGCCGGGCACGTTCCACTCGAACACCGCCGGGTCGAGCCGGTCGAGGACGGACACGTCGACGATCACGGTGACACCATCGGTTTGGCTGCCGTAGTCGAACTCGTAGGCGAGCGGCAGCCGGAGGTCGCCATAGATCCACACCGGCGGGAATTGGTGCTCGTCGAGGGTCTCGATCTCGGGGCGGATCAGTGCGTCGAGGTCGAGGTCGAGCAGATGAGGCGTCTTCGGTCGTTGTCGCTTCCACCACACATCGAAATGTCGGACGGTCGTGATGTCGTCGGGGATCCGGGCATCGAAGAAGTCGAACAGGTCGTCTTCGCCGATCATCAGGTCGGTTCGCCGGTGGCGAGTCTGCATCTCCTCGACTTCGGCCATCCGCCGCTGGTTGAGTGCCGCGAAGGCGTGGTGCGTCTCCCACTCGCCCCACACCAGCGCATGTCTGACGAACAGCTCGCGCGCCGCGGTCTGGTCGATCCGCCCGTACTGGACGGTGCGATCGGCGAAGAGTCGGAGCCCGAACAAGGTGACCGTCTCGTTGGCGATGGGCGCTCCCAATTCGGCGTCCCACCACGGGTCCGAGTGCATCCGCTTGACGAGGTGACCGCCGACCTCTTCGGCCCAGGCGGGGTCGAGCCTGGTGACGTCCTGGGCCCACAGCCGGGTCGTCTCGACGAGCTCGCCGGCCATGATCCACTCCGGCCCGCGCTTGAACAGCACGGATCCCGGGTTGATGGCGAAGCGTGCGCCGCGCGCCCCCAGGTACTCGTAGCCGTTCGGGTCCTTGTGGCCGATGTGCGAGAGAAGCCCGGTGAGCAGGGCCTTGTGGATGGTGTCGCCGTCCGCCGGGTCGCGCTCGGCGACGAGCCCCATCTCGCCGGTGATCTGGCGCAGCTGTGTGTGCACGTCCTGCCACTCCCGGATTCGCCGATGGTTGAGGAACTCGTCGCGGCACAGCCGCCGGAACTGACTGGACGACAGCTGTTTGCGCTGCTTTCGGATGTAGTCCCACAGCTTCAGCCAGCCGAGGAAATCGGAGTCCGGTTCGGCGAAGCGGCCGTGCAGCTCATCGGCTCGAGCGCGCTGCTCGGTGGGTCGCTCACGGGGGTCCTGAATCGACAACCCCGACACGATGATCAGCACTTCACGCAGGCAGTCGTGCTCGGCGCCGGCGACCACCATCCGGGCGAGGCGGGGATCGAGGGGGAGCTGGGCGAGTTGT
>JAHEDH010000181.1 GCA_024641285.1 bacterium
GCAGCAGGCGATGTACTACCGGTATTGGATGCACCAGGACCGTGACCACAACGTCTGGGCGCACTACGGCGTGCGCACTCATCGTCACAAACTCATCTGCTACTACAACGATCCGCTCGGCAAGCCCGGAGCTCGCGGCCCGAGTGCGCCACCGGAGTGGGAGTTGTTCGACCTGGAATCGGATCCGTTCGAGATGCGCAACATCATCGGCGAGCCCGATCAGAAGGAGGTCGTGCAGGAGCTGCGACTGCTGCTTCGCCGTCTCCAGGATGCTTGTGGGGACGAGCCGATCCCCGGGGGCTAGCCCGAAGGGCTGTCGACAGATTGGGTCGTTCCGCCCATGCGGCTTTTCGCGACCATCCGTAGTGTTGCGGGATGTTCGAAGACCGCCCGTTCCTCGCAACGATCGACCAGCGTCTCGAGAACGGACGTGCCTCGGTCTCGGTGGCGATCGGTCGCGGGAACAAGCAGTACACAGGCACCGCCGAGGGAACCTCTGATCCCTATCAGCGCGCCCGTCTGGTCGGCGAGGCCACGTTGCGAGCCGTCGAGGAGTTGACTGCACATCGACACAGCTTCGACCTGACGGCGATCGGCACGTCCGATCTCGGACCGGTGCGGATCGCCCTCGCCCAGATCCGCGAGACGGGTTGGAGTGACTACCTCATCGGCTCGGCCATGGTCCGTGACGACGACTCGGCCACCGCCACCGCCAAAGCCGTGCTCGACGCCCTCAACCGCCGGATCTCCCGCGGCATCTGACCCCGGTGTCCCCCACGAAATGGGGGGGAGTTCCCTGCAAGGCGAGGAACGAGCCTTGGAGGTGGGGGTGTCTGCCCCCCACGGCGAGCCTGCAACCTGTGGAGACCTGTGATGGCGTGGCTTCCCCCTACCCACTTCGTGGGTCCCTTCCCCCACTTCGTGGGGGACATCATCCATGTGTTGTTCTCCGGAGCGGAGCGAGGGGGAAAGGTCCCTGCGAGGCGAGGGACGAGCCTCGGAGGTGAGGGGTACGCGACCCCAGGCGAGACCTTGCCTTGGGGAGGTCTCGACTCGGGTGACCTCCCCTGCCCGTGGCGCTCGTTCCTCGTTCCACGGGTCCCTTCCCCCAGCAAGCTGGGGGACATCGGGCCCGGTGCCGTCGGGAGGCGGCAACAACGCGTAGATTCCGGGACATGGCTGCGTTTGAGATGTTCGAGGCAATTCAGGCTCGTGATTGGGAGGCCGCCGGGGCGCTCGTCGCCGGCGATGCCGTCATCGTGTGGCCCGGTACCGGGGAGCGGTTCGTCGGAGAGCGATATCTCGCCATGAATCGCGACTACCCCGAGGGCTGGGACATCGAGGTCGTCGATCAGTACGAGGGAGACAACAGCGAGGTGATCCGCGCCAGGGTGAGGCACGGTGATCACGTCTTCTGGTGCGTGGGGTTCTATGACGTCACCGACGACGTGATCATCGGTGGTGTCGAGCACTGGATCGAGGAGGGCGCCGACCAACCACCGCGATGGCGCGCCCCGTACTCGGAATAGATCAGGATCGTGAAAACTTGATATAGTTACACTCAAGTTTTCACACAGAGGATGTCATGGATCTGAACAAGCTGACGAACAAGAGCCAGCAGGCGTTGATGGCTGCCCGGGACCAGGCGCAGGCGCGTAACCACTCCGGCATCCACCCTGCCCACCTGCTCCGGGCGCTGGTCGCCCAGACCGACGGGATCGTCCTGCCGCTGCTCCAGTCGATGGACGTTCAGCCGCCGGCGGTTCGCAGCGTCGCCGAGAACCTCCTCGGCAAGCTCCCGAAGGTGTACGGCGGTACCGATCCGCAGATGACGCCGGACCTCGCCCGGGTGATGGAGGAGGCCGACAACCGCAGGGTCGAGTTCAAGGACGACTACATCTCCGTCGAGCACCTCTTCCTGTCGCTCGTCACGTCGGACAGCCCGACCGGAGCGGCCCTGCGCGAACTGGGCATCGACGCCGCCAAGGTGCTCGACGCTCTGCGCTCCGTGCGCGGGAACCAGCGCGTCACCTCCGCCGATCCCGAGTCGACGTTCAATGCGCTCGAGCAGTACGGGCGCGACCTGACCGAGATCGCACGATCCGGGAAGCTCGACCCCGTCATCGGGCGCGACGACGAGATCCGACGCGTCATCCAGGTTCTCAGCCGTCGCACCAAGAACAACCCCGTGCTGATCGGTGAGCCCGGTGTGGGCAAGACCGCCATCGTCGAAGGGCTCGCCCGTCGCATCGCCGACGGCGACGTTCCCGAGGGACTGAAGCCGAAGCGGATCGTCGCGCTCGACCTGGCCGCTCTCGTCGCCGGAGCCAAGTACCGCGGCGAGTTCGAAGAGCGGCTCAAGGCGGTTCTCGACGAGATCCGAGCGTCGGAGGGCCAGATCATCACGTTCATCGACGAGATGCACACGATGGTGGGAGCGGGAGCGGCCGAAGGCTCGATGGACGCATCCAACATGCTCAAGCCGATGCTCGCCCGGGGCGAGTTGCGCATGATTGGTGCGACCACGCTCGACGAGTTCCGCAAGTACATCGAGAAGGATGCCGCCCTCGAACGGCGGTTCCAGCAGGTCTATGTCTCGGAGCCGAGCGCCTCGGACACGATCGGCATCCTCCGCGGGCTCAAAGAGCGCTACGAGGTCCACCACGGTGTGCGGATCACCGACTCTGCGTTGGTGGGAGCCGCGGTGCTGTCGGATCGCTACATCACAGGGCGCCAGCTGCCGGACAAGGCCATCGACTTGATCGACGAGGCAGCGAGCCGGCTCCGGATCGAGATCGACTCGATGCCCGAGGAGATCGACGAACGCACCCGGCGGCGCATCCAGCTCGAGATCGAGCGTGAAGCGCTCAAGAAGGAGTCCGACCAGGCTTCGGCAGAGCGGCTCGAGAGCCTCGAGCGTGAGCTGTCGGACCTCGACGAGGAGATCGATGCGCTCAGCGCACGATGGAATCTCGAGAAGGCGGCGATCTCGAAGATCAGTGAGACCAAGACCGAGATCGAGGACGTCCGCTCCCAGGCAGAGCGCGCCGAGCGCAACGGGGAGCTGCAGCGTGCCGCAGAGTTGCGTTACGGGCGCCTCACGGAGCTGGACAGGACGCTCGAGGCCGCTCAGGAAGAGCTCGGCAAGCTCCATGCCGAGGGCCGGATGCTGTCGGAAGAGGTCACCGAGGAGGACGTCGCAGAAGTCGTCTCCCGTTGGACGGGGATCCCGGTTGCCAAGCTGATGCAGGGCGAGGTCGAGAAGCTCGTGCACCTCGAAGAGCATCTCCATCGCAGAGTGATCGGCCAGGACGAAGCCGTGTCCGCCGTCTCCAATGCCATCAGGCGGAGCCGTTCGGGGCTGTCAGATCCGAACCGGCCGATCGGGTCGTTCCTGTTCCTCGGACCGACCGGAGTCGGCAAGACCGAGCTCGCGAGGACCCTGGCGGCCTTCCTCTTCGACGACGAGCGGGCGATGATCCGAATCGACATGTCCGAGTACATGGAGAAGCACTCGGTGAGCAGGCTCATCGGCGCGCCTCCTGGATATGTCGGCTACGACGAGGGCGGCCAGCTCACCGAGGCGATCCGGCGGCGCCCGTATGCGGTCGTGCTCCTCGACGAGGTCGAGAAGGCCCATCCCGACGTGTTCAATACGCTGCTGCAGTTGCTCGACGACGGACGCCTGACCGATGGCCACGGGCGGACGGTCGACTTCACCAACACGATCCTCGTGATGACCTCGAACCTCGGCAGCGAGTTCATCCAGCCCGACGAGAGCTCCGAGGCGATCCGCGACAAGGTCATGGCCACCGTCCGGAGCCACTTCAGGCCCGAGTTCCTGAACCGGGTCGACGACATCGTCGTGTTCGAGCGACTCACCCCAGGAGACCTTCGCAAGATCGTGGGCATCCAGTTGGAGTCCGTCATCCGACGGGTCGCAGAGCGGGGCATGTTGCTCGAGGTCACCGACGCCGCAGAAGACCTGCTGTCCGAGGAGGGCTTCGACCCGGTGTACGGGGCGCGCCCGCTCAAGCGGGTGATCCAGAAGCAGTTGATCGATCGCCTCGCCCTGGAGATGCTCGACGGCTCCTACTCCGACGGGGACCACATCGTCATCGATGCCCGTCAGGGAGCGCTGGTGTTCGAGTCAGCGGAAGCGGGCCGGGGGATTGCGGAGTAGCCGATAGCCGGCGTACCCGAATGCCGCTGCGAGGGCTCCCGACGTCGCGATGACGGCCGGAGCGCCCTCGTTCGAGACCTCGGCGATGACGATGACCACCCACATCGTGGCGACGATGAAGCTGAACGCGGCCACGATCCGATGCATCGTCAGTCGAGATCGATCTCGGCGACCGAGTTGACCACGTGGTTGGGGCGGAACGGCGACCTGGCGATGTCGGCTTGGGCAGTCATCCCGCTCAACACCAACACCGTTTCGAGCCCGGCCTCGATGCCGCCCCTGATGTCGGTGCGAAGGTTGTCGCCGACCATGACCGTGTCCTCGGAGTGGACATCCAGATAGTTGAGGGCGGTCCGGAACATGAGCGGGTTCGGTTTGCCGATGACATACGGCTCCACCCCGGTGGCGGTCTGGATGAGCGCAGCGACAGCGCCGGCGGCCGGGACGATCCCGTCCTCTGCCGGTCCGGCGGCATCGGGGTTCGTGACGACGAAGTTGGCACCGGCGTGCACCAGTCGGGTGGCTGTGGTGAGGGCCTCCAGGTCGAAACGTCCCTCGCCGAGGACGACATAGTCGGGTGCGATGTCGGTGAGTACGTACCCCACGCCGTGGAGCGCGGTGGTCAAACCCGTCGCTCCCACGACGAAGGCCTTCCCCTTCGGCTTCTGGACGTCGAGAAAACGGGCGGTGGCCATCGCCGAGGTGAAGATCCGGTCGGCCGGGACCCGAAGGCCCTCCGCCGCCAGCCGGTGTGACAGGTCGCCGGGCGTGTACACCGGGTTGTTGGTGAGCACGAGGTATTTGCGCCCGGTCTCGTTGAGTCGGTCGAGGAAAGGCTGTGCGCCCTCCACCGGCGTTCGCCCACGGACGAGCACGCCGTCCATGTCGAGCAGGAAGTTCTTCTGGGTCACGCCG
>JAHEDH010000004.1 GCA_024641285.1 bacterium
CGTCCAGGCTGGAGGATTGGGAATGGTCAACGCCGCGACGTTCAACGCGCCCAACTGGGTCGATCTGTCGACACCGGATGCGGATGCGAGCATCGATTTCTACCGCGAGCTCCTGGGGTGGGAGTTCAAGACCCAGAAGACCGAGATGGGCGACTATCACGTGGCCTCGGTCGACAGGAGGGATGTCGGCGGGGTGATGGAGCAGTCACCCGAGATGGCCGGAGCGCCGGCGTCCTGGACGGTCTTCTTCAACGTCGAGGACATCGACGAGGTGGTCGACTCCATCGGGGAGGCGGGAGGCCGCGTGCTCGAACCGCCGTTCCCGATCCCGGGAGGCGCCCGGGTGAGCGTGGTGATCGATTCCGTCGGGGCGATGTTCGCGCTCATCTCCGGTGGACCGGTCGCTGATGCCGTGTGGATGTCCGTGCGCCCAGGAGCGGTCTGTTGGGTCGAGACGATGAGCCGCGACGTCGAAGCGTCGCGCCGATTCTACGAGGCGGTGTTCGGCTGGGATGCCTCGACCTCGGATGACGGGTACTCGACCTTCACGCTCGACGGTGAACAGGTGGCCGGGCTGCTGGCGATGCCTCCGATGGTGCCTGACGAAGCGCCATCCCACTGGGCCGTGTACTTCGCGGTTGCCGATTGCGAGGTCACCCAGCGCGCAGCGGTGGATCTGGGCGGGAGCGTGCTCGTCGAGACGAGGCCCGTGGAGATCGGCCGCTTCGCCGTACTGGAGGATCCCGCCGGAGCCACGTTCGACATCATGGACTTCTCGGATGCCTCCATGGGCCATCCGATCACGGTCTGAGGATGGAACATTCCATTCAGCTGATCAGCTGGAGTCGCCCGGACTCGCCGCGTCGCCGGAAGGCGGGCGTCGCTCGGCCGCCAGGCGTCTCCGCTCGTTCCAAAAGCCGGCGACACCGCCGATCGTTCCGAACAAGAGAACCGTCCACGCGTTCGACGGACTCGACAGAGCGGTGACGACGGCACCCAGGAGCCCTCCTGCCAATGCGCCGACCCTCAGGCCGTTGATGGGATCGTGAACTGCCATGGCCCCAGCCTGGCGTATCGCAATCGTGACCTCCACGTCTGAAGGTCACAACGATGCTTCATGACAATTGGGCGATCGCTTGTCGTACGACGAGGTCTGGATGCTCGCGTTGGATGCTGTGCCCGGTCCCATCGAGCTTCCGATACGTGACTCGTGCGTTGTCGATCAGGCTCATCGAATCGGGGTGAAACAGCGCACCGCATCGGGGATCACTGCCGAGGATCGTCGTCGTAACGGACAGACCTTCGAGCTTGGGGAGGTGATGGTACGGGACGTTGTCACGGAGGCATCGCTCGACGACGTACGGGCTGGTCGCTCTGGCGCCGACGGCCTTGTGGAAGCAGTCCTCGCGATCCCAGGCCGGATGCAGCACCCGGATCGACTCGGAAGTCGCTCCGGGATCCAGTTCCGCAAGGAGATCGGACACGAGCCCGTCGAACGCGCTGTCGGGTACGTCCATCAGCGGGTCCAAGAGCAGGAGGTGTTCGCACCGATCCGGCTCCCGTGCATACTCGGTGGCGACCAGGCCGCCGAGGCTGTGCCCGACGACGAGGTCCCAGCCGGATCCGACAGGCGTCAGGTCCGCTGCCATGTCGGCGAAACGGTATCGGGTCGTCGATGGCGAGAGCCCGTGGCCGCGCAGATCGGGTGCAACGACATGACAACCCCGATCTGCCAGGTCCGATGCGACCCGCCACCACATTCCCGAGTACGAGGAGAGGCCGTGTACCAGGAGCACCCGTGGTCCCCGTCCCGGGCGTCCCCACGAGCGGATGAACGGTGTGATCGAGGTCATGGATCGAGCGTAGATGGCGGGCGGTCCACCATCGACGCCGGCGTCACTCGATGATGGAATTCACCACCGTCGGTGGCGCTGCGGCGAGCACGAAGATCCCCGGGAAGCCCCGCGTCTCGAAACCGAGGCTCGGGTTCGAGCGGAGCACCGAGTCCGTGATCGACATGGTTCCGGTGCGGTTGTTGCTCACGAAGAACACCGCTCCCCCACCCTCGTTTGCGATGTTGTCGTTGACTGCAGTCGCCACGAGCTGCAGCGTCATGGCATTGCCGTCGAGGTAGATGCCGCCACCATTGCCGCCGCCGGGGGTGGCGGAGCGTGCCGGGTTCGCCCCGATGCCGACGGCCGCATTGTGCGAGAACAGCGAGTTGATCATCACCCACGAGACGCCAATGCTGCTGGTCCCGCCGCCGTTCGAGCACACGTTGCCGAGTCCCTCTCTGCCACCAAAGGTCGAGTTCACCACATAGACCGGCAGGCCTTGATACTGGGACAGGACTCGGAGGGCACCTCCGCCGACGTCGGGACCGGTCTGGTCGCATCGATTCGAGAAGAACCGGGAGTTGACCACCCGGACTCTGCCACCCCGAACGAAGACGGCCCCGCCGCCCCCGCCATCGATCGTTTCGCCGTCGGCGTTACCATCGACGAACGTCAGATTCTGCAACACCAGCCGCGGGTGATCCTGGTCGTCGCAGCGAGGCGTGGTCCAGACCAGTGACTGGTCGCACGTGTTCATGTAGAGGACTCTGCGCTCCCCCATTCCACTCAGGGTGACGAGACCGCCCCCATCGATCACGATGTCTGGGTTCGCATCGTTGAACACCTTCGCGGTCTCGGTCATGAGGATCGTGACCGGGTCGGGTCCGCAATCGAAGGTGATCACTCCACCCTGTGCCACTGCCGATACGAGCGCAGATGCGGTACACGAGGCCGGCGTCCCGGATCCGACGACCGTCGTCGGTTGCGAGCTGTCAGCTGCCCGAGCCTCGGGGGGGACCACGGCGTTGCCTCCCGGGTTCCCGGCTGGTGGCAGCGGGCGGGGCGCGACGGGAACCGGCGTGAGACCGAGGGCGCGCGTGATGAAGGTCGCCATCTGACCGCGGGTGACCACGTCGTTCGGGCAGTAGGTGGTCGGCCCGCATCCGGTGGTGATCCCGGCTGCGTACAGGCGATCGATCTCGGCGGTGAACGCCCCGGCAGTGTCGGTGAAGGGGGCCGACGAGGCAGTCGGGAGACCGAGCGCCCGGTCGAGGAACGCCGCCATCTGACCGCGGTCGACTGCGTCGTTCGGACAGAAACGCTCGACGGCGCATCCGTTGGTGATCCCGGCGACCACCAATGCCTCGATGTTCGATTCATGCGGGCTGCCGTCGTCGTCGACGAAGCTGCCGCCCGGTTCGAGGGCCGCGAGTGGCACTCCCAGCAGCATCAATGCGATGCCGAGCGCTGCGAACTTCCCCTTCACCGGAAACAAGCTACCGCCCGGACCGGCGTTGTCCAGCCACTACCACCAGGTCGTCTGTTGAGGTTCCCTCGAGAAGCACATAGTTGGTACGCTTGGGGAGAACCTGTTGCCGAGCCGAAGAGATGCGAGATGCAGATCGAGACCTCACCGTTCGTGTTCGACGGACCGGCTCCTCCCGACGACGTCGTCGGAAGGTCGACGGAGATCGCCGCGCTGACGGATCGGGCGATGCACGGCCGGTTCGTCCTGCTCTATGCACCGAGGCGGTACGGCAAGACGTCCCTGATCCACCGGATCCGTCGTGATGCGTCCGCCACCAACGAGCTGGCGGTGCTCTTGGTCGACTTTCTCGGCGTACAGACGATCGACGACATGGCGAACCGGATCGGCCAGTCGTTCCGCTCGATGCCCGACTCGAGGTTCGCATCGGCGCTGCGGCGCAGGGCCGGTCGGCATCCGGAGCTGTCGGCGCAGCTCGGGGTGGGTCCGGCGTCGCTGAGAGTGCGCAAACCCGAGCGCGATGCTCCGCATCTCCTGGAGGATCTGCTGAGACTCCCCTACGCCGTGGCCGAGGACATCGAACGACGCTGCCTGGTCGTGATGGACGAGTTCCAGGCGGTGGCCGATGTGCCGAACGCCGAAGCCCTCATCCGAGCGACGATCCAACACCAGCGCGACCGCCTGTCCTACCTGTTCGCAGGATCCGAGCAATCGGTGCTCACGACCATCTTCGGGTCCCAGGCGGCACCGCTCTACGGTCAGGCAGAGCAGTTCCGGCTCGGGCGCCTCAAGAACGACGACATCGCCGATCTGGTCG
Organism: bacterium; assembly: GCA_024641285.1. GTDB lineage: Bacteria > Actinomycetota > Acidimicrobiia > Spongiisociales > ZC4RG35 > JAHEDH01. Next base: position 4,139 of record JAHEDH010000004.1, read on the forward strand.
AGTCGAAATTCGAGAGCACCGGCCGGACCATTGGCACCGCCCTTCCCTACCTGCTCGACACCGCTCGCGGCCATCCCCAGCGGGCCGCCTTCCTTGCTCATCATCTCTGGGAGGAGACCGATCCGGGAGGCTCCGCCGGGGATGACACCTGGACGCGAGCGTTCGAAGCTGCCATGCGAAGGAGCAAGCACGAGTTCATCGCCGTCGAAGCCGGACTCGAGCCCGGCCAGCGCAAGATGGCCCGACTGCTGGCATGGGGCGAGCCTCCCTACGGAGCGTCGGCCGGAAGACTCGGCCTGCCGAAAGGCACGGCGACCAAGGCGATTGCCGCACTGGAGCGCCGCAGCCTGGCATGGCGTCCGTACGAAGAGGACCTCGAGCTGGTCGATCCGTTGTTCGCCGCCTGGATCCGGGAACGCGACCCGCGACCGTGATCCGCCCGCCTCAGTCCGTCTGGGCGGGTCGGAACCGACGAAGGCCACCGACCTCGTCGATCCTCCTCCGAGCGACGGCGATCGCTGCGTCGTTCGGTGTGATCTGCTCACGGTCGGCCAGATCCAGGATCGTCGCCGTCGCCTGCTCGATCGCATCGATTCGGTGATTCGCTCCGGCCTCGGTGTATCCCCGTAGTTCCTGGCTGACGTTGATGAGGCCTCCGGCATTCACGACGAAGTCGGGCACGTAGAGAATGCCCGCATCGGCGAGCCTGTCTGCGTCGGCGTCGGTGGAGAGTTGGTTGTTGGCCGAGCCCATGATCGCAGCGCATGTCAAAGCAGGAATCGTCTCCCGGTTGATCGCTGCACCGAGCGCACAAGGCGACAGCACGTCGCAGTCCACCGAGAGGATCTCGTCGAACGGGACGGACTTCACGCCCAGATCCCGCACGGCGCGATCGACCGCGGACTCATCGATGTCGGCGACGATGACCTCGGCCCTCGCTTCGGTGAGCAGACGCGCGTAGGCGTAGCCGACCTTGCCCACACCCTGGATCGCCACACGAAGCCCGAGCAACTCCCGGTCTCCCCGCAGCCGCTGTGCCACCGCTCTGAGAGCAGCAATCAGCCCTCGCGCCGTCGCCGGCGAAGGATCGCCGGAGCCACCCTCCGACAGGGGCGTTCCGAAGCTCCAGCGAGTCTCTCGACGGATCGATTCCATGTCTGCTGTGGTCGTTCCGACGTCTTCGGCAGTGATGTAGCGCCCGCCCAGTGAATCGACGACCTGTCCGTATGCGCGCCACAGTCGCTCGCTCTTGACCGTCTTCGGATCGCCGATGATCACAGCCTTGCCGCCGCCGAGGTCGAGCCCGGATGCCGCAGCCTTCAGCGTCATCCCCCTCGACAGGCGGAGAACGTCGGCGAGTGCGTCTTCTTCGCTCGGATAGGGGTAGAGCCGAGTACCGCCCAGCGCCGGGCCAAGGGCCGTGGAGTGGATTGCGATGATCGCCCGCAGTCCGCTGGTGGGATCGCCGGCGAAGACGACCTCTTCGTGGTCGTCGTAGTGGACCGATTCAAAGATGCTCAATCGCACACCTCCTGCGTAGACCATACGCTCGGTCTGGTTGACACCCCAGAGACATTGGACCCTGGTCGTCTTCCACAGGTCCACACGGCCGACGTCGGAAGAGACGGAGCTCACAGCGGCGGGAAGGTCGGTAGTGTCCGCACGACCAGCCAGAAAGGACGGCTCGTGACCACTCCCCGGGACGCGATCGGCACAGGCGCGCAGCGAAGCAACGCGCGCCATGGCGTCGCAGAACGCCGCCGTCCGGCCGATCCAACGTCGGTGGGTATCAGATGAGCATCTTCAGGCGTCGCAGGGCCGGGTTCGAGCGAGAGGCGATCCGCATCGCCCAGACGGTGCTCGGCCGGGACGTCGCCGTGGAACAGCATCCGGAGATCGACGCCATCGTCTTCGACGACGTCCAGCTCAACCTCACGAGCCTGCGTGAGCGGTATCGCGAACTCGATCCGAGCGAAGCACACGGGTGGCTCGAGGCCGCGCTGACCGAGCTGCTCGTCTCCGAGGACCTCCCCGATCAGCTCGACGATACGACCGCTCTCATGCCAGGGCTTCGCCCCCGGTCGTTTGTGGAGGCGCACAGGCTCACGGCTCTCCATCGAGCCGCTCACCTCGAACCACTTGCTGCGAGGCCGTTCACTCACGACCTCGTCGTGCCGATTCTGTGGGCTCAGACCCACTCGACGATGTCCCTCCACGAGACCCAACTGGTCGAGTGGGGTCTGAGCCACGAGCGCGCGCTCGAGATTGCGCTGCTCAACCTGGCGGAGCTCCCCGTGGTCGGCTGGGTGGGTGTCGACGACCGGATCTTTCGCCTGATCGCCGGAGACGAATACGTCTCTGCCCGCATCCTGACTCCTTCACACTTCGATCGCCTGGCACCGGGTGACGATTTCGTCGTCTGCGTGCCCACCCGCAGCGACCTGTTCGTATCCCGAACCGAAGACGCGGAGAGCCTCCCCACGCTCTTCGATATCAGTCGCGCTGCAGCCTCCGACGGAGTGCCTGTCTCGCTCCGGCCTCTCCGATTTCTCGCCGGCGCATGGTCCGAACTGGAACTCGCGCAGAACCACCCCGCCTATCTGTCATGGCGGACGCTCACCCGTCTCGACGACGCTCGCGAAGCAGACGCCACGCGGCACCTCCTCCAAGACCTCGTCGGCGGCGACGTCTTCGTCGGCTCGGTGATCGTGCGAGAAGACGACGAGACCGGTGTCGTCGACACGGTTTCGGTGTGGAGCGAAGGCGTGCCCACGTTGCTCGCGACGGCCGACCTGGTCGCATTCCCGCGTTCCGATCACGACACGGGCTTCGTCACGGCGCCTTGGCGACGCGTCCGATCCGTGGTTGGACACCGGATGACCGCGACCGATCACTACCCCGAGCGCTGGCTTGTCGAGAGCTTCCCCACAAGCGAAGAATTGGCCGAACTCGTCAATCCGTGACGAGCGACCCGGTCGCGTGGGTGGGGAGGGGGCTGCCACAGGCGTCGCAGAAACTGGCACTCACGCCATGGACCGCACTCCCACATCCCGGACAGGACACGTCACGGTGCCGCGAGCCGGCGACCTCGGCGGAAACGATGCCGGTCGGCACGGCGATCACGCTGTAGCCGGTGATCATGAGAATCGCCGCCAGCACCTGTCCTACGCCAGTCTGTGGTGCGATGTCCCCGAATCCGACCGTGCTCATCGTCACGATCGACCAGTAGACGCCGCGGAACATCGAGTCGAAGCCGCTGTTGGCACCTTCGATGAGATACATGGTGGACCCCACGATGATGTTCAGCAGCACCACGGTGACCAGGAAGACTGCGATCTTGCGGGAGCTGGAGCGGAGCGCCCGAACGAGGTAGTTGGCCTCGCTGAGCCAGCGGGCCATCTTGAACACCCGGAACACCCTGAGGAGCCGGAGCGAGCGGATGACCAGGAGCGATTGGGCGCCCGGGAGGAGGAAGCTGACGTACACGGGCAGGATCGCGAGAAGGTCGATGACCCCGAAGAAGCTCCGGGCATATCGGGCGGGCCGGTCGACCGTGGTCAGCCGGGCGATGTATTCCGCCGTGAACAGGAGGGTCACGATCCACTCCAGGACGAGCAGTTGTGTCTCGTACCGGTCGCGGTAGGTCTCGACACTCTCGACCATCACCAGCAGGACGCTGAACGCGATGAGGGCGAGCAGCACGACATCGAATGCCTTCGCCGGGCGCGTGTCATGCTCGAAGATGACGTCACGGATGCGAGGTTTGAGGGTTTGCCAGTCTGAGCGCATGGCGGCCAGGGTAGGTTTCGACGTGGCGGGCAGGCCGTCGACGCCCGACCGAAAGGACAAGACATCGTGCGACCGATTCCCTTCGTCTTCACCACCCACATGCAACGTTCGATCGACTGGTACCGGACCGTGATTCCGCAGGCACGCCTCGTGAGCACGTCGCCGTACTGGTCGGAGCTGGAGATCGAGGGCTCGATCCTCGCCCTCCACGCTGCCGAGCAGGTGACCTCGGGCGGCGCTTCCGGCATCACCTTTGTGGCCACCGAGAAACTCGAAGACCTCGTCTCGCGTCTCGATCAGCGCGACATCGAGCCCTTCTCGGGGATCAAGGACGAGCCATTCGGCCGGTCGCTCGTGCTGGAGGATCCGGAGGGTTTCCGGTTCCAGGTGAACGAGTACGCCGACTAGCTCAGAGGTGCAACAACTCGGCGACGCGGAACGCCAGGTCCAGCGACTGACGTCCGTTGAGCCGGGGGTCGCACATCGTCTCGTAGCGGATGTCCAGGTCGTCGTCGGCGATCTCCGTCGACCCGCCGATGCACTCTGTGACGTCGTCACCAGTCAATTCGAGGTGGATGCCCCCGGGCCAGGTGCCGACCGAGCGGTGGGCGGCGAAGAATCCGTCGATCTCTGCAGCGACGTCCTCCAGATGCCTGGTCTTGCGGCCACTGTTCGACGTGAACGTGTTGCCGTGCATCGGATCGCACGCCCAGACGACCGGATGTCCAGCGTCGCGAACCGCCGTCAGCATCGGTGGGAGTAGTCCGCCGACGCGCTCTGCACCGAGTCGGGTGATCAACGTCAGCCGGCCGGGGATCCGATCCGGGTTCAGCGCCTCACAGAGTGCCAGGACGTCTTCGGGTGTCGCGGTCGGGCCGACCTTGCACCCGACCGGGTTCTTGATCCCGCGAAAGAACTCGAGATGGGCGCCGTCGAGGTCACGGGTGCGCTCTCCGATCCAGACCATGTGCGCAGAGCAGTCATACCAATCGCCGGTGAGGGAGTCCTGGCGCGTGAGTGCCTCCTCGTAGCCGAGCAGCAGCGCCTCGTGGCTGGTGAACAGCTCCGATTCATGCAATCTGGAATCGGAGTAGGTGTCGATCCCGATCGCCTCCATGAACCTCAGGGCGTTGTCGATGCCCTTGGCCATCTCCTCATATCGCTGCCCCTGTGGTGAGTCTGCGACGAACTCCTTGTTCCAGGCGTGCACTCGTCGGAGGTCGGCGAAACCGCCGCGGGTGAACGCCCGGAGGAGGTTGAGCGTCGATGCCGAACGATTGTATGCCTCGAGGAGGCGTTCGGGCCGCGGCACACGTGACTCGGGGTCGAACCCGATGTCGTTGACGATGTGGCCCCGGAAGGACGGCAATTCGACGCCGCCCTGGGTCTCGGTCTCGCTCGAACGAGGCTTGGCGAACTGGCCGGCGATCCTCCCCACCTTCACGGTCGGGACGCCCCCGGCGTAAGTGAGTACGACGGCCATCTGCAGGATGACTCGCAGCTTTTCGCGGATGTCGACCGCGCCCATCGATTCGAAGGATTCGGCGCAGTCACCCGCCTGCAGCAGAAACGCCTCGCCGCGGGAGACTGCGGCGAGCTGGGACATCAGATCGCGGGCTTCACCGGCGAAGACGAGGGGCGGAAGATCGCGCAGCTGCTTGAGCACGACGTCAACGGCGGACTCGTCGGGCCATTCCGGCTGTTGGAGCGCCGGAAACCCGCGCCAGGAGGTCGGGTGCCATTCGGAAGGTAGAGCTGTGGTCATGAGGGCATTCCGGTGGTGACTGGTCGACTGGAGACTATCGCTGTTCGGGACCATCAGCCAACCGACCGACGGCGCCGCTCCCCGCGCGCCAACATCGGCGCCTGCGCTCCAGGGTCACTCGGCTCCTGCGACGCCGAGCCGTTCCAGCGTCGAGTGCGCCGCTTCGAGCTCCATCGTTCCTGCAGCTTCGCGGCCCGAGGCTCGGAGCAGGCGGCCGAGTCGGAGGCGCGACTGTGCGACCTCGAATGGCATCTGAAGTCTGGTCCAGCCTCGGACCGCCTCTTGCAGATCGCCGATCGCCTCTTGGACGCGTCCTTCTGCGACAGCGAGCGCTGCTCGCCGATCCGCCACCTCGGACAGCATGGCAGTCGAGTGGCAGAGCTGTGCGATCTCGGTGAACTCCGCGAGGTATCGCCGAGCTCCGTCCAGATTGTCGAGGGCGATCTGTGTGTCGATCAGCGTGGGAAGGAACCGGGCTCGCTCGAGCGTCGGCGGGTCACCGAGCAAGGCATCGAGTAGCAGCTCCTCCGCAGCATCGAGGTCGCCCTCCGCCATGCGCAGCTGTGCCATGCCGGGCAGCGGCGTGAACCCGTGCTCATGGGCCGACCGGAAGTGGGTCGCCGCATCTTCGAGTCTCCCGGCCCGGAGATCGACCTTGCCGATCTGGTAGAGAGCTGCGCCGATGATGGGCGTGTATCCGACGAGCTCTCCTGCAGCGCGACGGAGATCCTCGGCAGCTGCATCCCAATCCCCCCGAAGCCATTTCAACTCGGCGCGGTAGACCCGACAGATCCCCGGGTACGAGGAATCAGAGTGTTGCTCGCACCAGCCTTCGGCGGCGTCGTTCCATTCGCGGGCTCGCTCGTAGTCGCCGATCTGGTCACAGACGGCGAGCATGTTGCAGTAGTTGCGACCGGTCGCGTCGGCATTGAGCTCGCCGGAGACGGCGGCCACCATCGATTCGTCGACGAGCAGCATTCCTTCATCCACCCGACCCGTTGCGACCAGGAATCGGCCCTTGTCCATCAGGCCGAGAGCTTCGATGCTCCTGTCACCGAGCGCAACTCCCACGGCGATCGTCTCATCGGCGAGGGCGAGGGCCTCCTCCACGTGACCTTCGGATTCGAAAGCAAACACGCTCTTCCATCGGACGAGGTAGCCGTACGCCTGGCTCGGGCCGGACCCATGCACGAGCTGCTCGGCTCGGGCTATCCACGCCTTCGAGATGGCTGCAGCGAGCCGATATTTGTACAGGAACGCGAGGTCGAGCGCGATCAACGCAGCCGCCTCCGTCTTTCCCTCGCGAGTGAGCTTGCCGTATGCCCGTTCCTTCGCTGCGACTGCTTCGTTGGGATGCCCCGACCAGTACGCAGCCTCTCCGAGCCGTTGCAGGTCCTCGGAGTCCAACTCGATGAAACCACCGGCAGACGTCAGCGAGACGAAACACGACTCCCACTGCCGGGCAGCGTGCGCCTGACGACCCTCGGCCAGGAGGTCTGCTGCATCAAGGCCGGCGCGCGCCGACTTGAGGCGGGGGAAGGCCGACGGCAGGTCCGGGTGAAGCACCTGGAAGACGTGCTCTGGCCTGTCCATGTCCTTCAGGACGTGAGCGCCCAGATCCTCGAGGTCCGCTCCGCTGGGGAGGAGACCCGCCAGGAGGTGCGCGGTCGCCGCCGACATCAACACCTGACCACCGTGGCCGATCGAGAGGAGCCGGGCGCAACGGTTGAGCGGCTGTCCGAAGTAATCGCCGTCCCGCTCATCGGCGTTCCCGGAATGAAGAGCCATGCGCAACCGAAACGGAGCCACGGCTCCCCACTGCTCCGCTTCCAGCGCCACCTGGATCCCTATGGCGGCGTCGAGCGCCCTGGTCGGCTCCGAGAACGCCGAACAGAACTCATCGCCCGCGGTGGTGAACACGGCGCCGCCTCTCGATTCGATCGATGTCCGGACGATCGAGTCGTGGCGGGCCATCGCCTCCTTCATGACGTCTGGGTGGTCCTCCCAGCGGCGGGTGCTCCCCTCCAAGTCCGTGAAGAGAAAGGTCACGGTGCCACTGGGAAACGCGGTCATTGCCAACCTGGTCGGGGTGGACACAGTAGCGATGGCGACTGCGCATCTGCGTTGCCTCGACTTCTCCATCCGGATCGGCGCCCGGCCGGCGCCCATGGGCATGGAAACGTCGATCGACGCCGGCTGGAACATGGGCGTCGCGTCGGAGGCTGGGCGGGTACGGTTTCGCCACTGTCCGCGCACGGCAGGAGGAGGCTTCGTCGTGGATCTGAACCTGAATCGCCGGCAGTTGTTCGTGATGTTCGGATCGATCTACTTCGTACAGGGCGTCATCCAGGCCTACCAGCTCAACTTCTTCAAACCACACATGGACTCGGCAGGAATAGACGCCGATCGGCTCGCGATCGTCTCTGCTCTGGGACTGCTTCCGTTCGTGATCAAGTGGATCTTCGGCCTGGTCTCCGACCGCTATCCGCTCTTCGGACGCGGGCATCGCGTCCCGTACATGATCATCGGGCTCATGAGCACTGGTGTGGCGTTCTTCGTGGCGTTCTTCGTCGATCCGTCCCGCAGCTTCGCGGCCCTCGCAGCCCTCGTTCTCTCGGCGACTTTCGCAATGGCGTTGTTCGACACGACCGCCGATGCCCTCTCGGTCGACGTCGTACATCGAGATGACCATGCGACCGTCCAGGCATGGATGAACGGCGGTCGCGCCGTGGGCATCGTGCTGTTGTCCGGTCTGCTCGGGGTCGTGGCAGGGGCGTTCGGCTATCAATGGACGTTCCTGGTGATCGCCGCAACCACGATCGTGCCGCTGTGGTTCGTGCTCAGGGTCGAGGAACCGACTCAACGAACACCGGCGCACACGTTCGATCGCCGTGCTTTCAAGGTCCTCGCCCACCCGCAGTACCTGGTCTTCTCCGTCGTGCTGATCGCCGCCTGGTTCTTCTTCGAGGGCATCGAGGGGCTGGTGACCTTCTACATGTCGAACGAGCTCGGCGCGTCGCCGACGACGATCGGTGTCTACGGGAGCCTCAAGGGACTGGGGATCCTGGCGGGTGGGGTGTCCTTGGCGGTGCTCGTCCGTCGCGGTGGCCGGCGGCTCGGGGCGGTGCTGACACTCGTCCTCGTGACCGCAGGAGGGCTAGTGCTCTCACTCTTGGACAGTACGACTGCGATCCTCGTGGTGGCTCCTCTGTGGGGACTGGCCGTCGGGTTCCATTGGACCAACTATGTGACCATCACCATGGGAATCACCGACCTGCGGATCGCCGGATCGATGTTCGCCATTCTCCAGACCATGTCCAACATCGGGCTTGGGGCGGGTGAGGGCGTGTCGACCGCGCTCACCGACAACCTCGGGTTCTCCACGATCTTTCGGTCGTTCGCGCTGCTCAATCTGCTGGTCATCCCACTGGTGCTCGGGTCGCTTGCCTGGTTCGACCGATCAAGGGCCGAGGAACTCGACGCAGTCCTCGCGACATGACCTCGGGCCGTCGAGCGCACCGGACCGCACGTAGGCTCGACCCGTGATCGATGCCGCCACTCTGCTCAGCGATCTGATCAGAATCGACACGACGAATCCGCCCGGGCGGGAGCGCGAAGCCGTCGAGTTGGTCGGCTCGACGCTCGCCGACAACGACATCGCATTCGGAACGTATGCCAAGGACCCCGGTCGCCCGTCGCTGGTGGCTCGCGTGGCCGGTGAGGGGACTGCTCCGCCGTTGCTCGTGCAAGGCCATCTCGATGTCGTCGGCGTCACCGGTCAACGCTGGGACCGCGATCCGTTCTCCGGCGAGATCGTCGACGGGTGGGTGTGGGGCCGCGGCGCCCTCGACATGAAGGGCCCGATCGTCATGATGCTGGACGCTCTCGTGCGAGCCAGACAGGGCCATCCCCCGGCGGGCGACATCATCCTCTGCCTCGTTCCCGACGAGGAGAGCGGGGGCAGCCTTGGAGCCGGGTTTCTCGTCTCCGAGCACCCCGAGCTGTTCGAAGGCGTCGCCTACGCGCTCGGTGAATTCGGCGGGTTCCCGTTCGTCTTCGACGATGTCCGCTTCTCCCCCATCCAGATCTCCGAGCGGGTCGGTGTGGAGTTCCATGTGACGTTCAGAGGCGATCCCGGCCACGCGTCGATGCCGCAACCGGGTGGCGCGATGGCGAAGCTCGGAAGAGCCCTCGTGAACCTCGATCGCAAGCATCTCCCGGTCCATCTCACCGCGCCCACCCGACTCATGCTCGAGGCGATGTCCCCGCACGTGTCGCCGCCCACCCGGTTTGCGCTCCGCGGCTTGCTCGACGACCGCACTGCGCCGGCCACCGTGGCAGCGCTCCGGTCTCGGCTCGGCCGGATGGAGAACCTGTTCCGAAACACTGCGACGCCGACGATCGTTCGAGGCGGCGACAAGGTCAACGTGATCCCGGCCGAGGTCATGCTCACCCTCGACGGCCGCATGCTGCCCGGAATGGATCCGCTCACCATGCGAGACGAGTTGGCCGACCTGCTCGATGTCGAATGCGACATCAGCTTCTCGACGGAGCGCTCTGGCATCCCGGCCGAACCGGACATGGGCTTGTTCGACCTTCTCGCCTCCGCGGTCCTGCGTATGGACCCCGGTCTCGTCCCGATTCCCTACATGATCCCGGCGATCACTGATGCTCGGTGGTTCTCGAAGCTGGGGATCCGCTGCTACGGATTCACCCCGATGCCGCTCCCTGCCGATTTCGCCTTCGAGGCGACCGTCCATGGCGCCAACGAGCGGATCCCGGTGTCGGCGCTCCGTCCAGGCTCGGATGCGTACCTCGACGTCTTTCAGCGGTACGGCCGGACCTCTCACACATGACGCGTCCGGCGCGGATCGGAGTCCGAGTCGATCCTCGCAGGCGTCAGCGATCCGGTGTCACCCCGTGCTGATCGACGTGGTCGCTCTCCTGTTGATCGTGATCGGAGCGGTCCGCGGCGCCCTTCAGGGGATCGCAAGGACGGTCATCGACCTGCTCGCGTTGGTGATCGGCATCCCGGTGGCGTTCCGAATCGGAGGTGCCGCAGGTGACCTGGCCTTCTCGGGGTTCGCTCCGGTCTACGGGCGCACCCTCGGCGCGGTGGTCCTGCTGGCAGTTCTCGGAGGGATCGTCAACCGTATCGCAGCCCGCTCATACGGTCCGGCGATCGACACCGTCGATCAGTTGGGCGGCCTGATGCTCGGTATCCTGCGCGGCGGGGTCTTCGCCGCCATGGCAGTCATCCTCGTATCGGGGGTGGCGGGGAGTGCAGGCGACTCGGGCTACACCACGGATTCGATCTTCGGCGATTTCGTGACAGACCCGGTCTCGTGGCCGCTCTCGACGTTCGCCGCTGCCACCGGCGACGCGCAGCTGGCGGTGGCGGTGGCGTTCAACCACGAGTTCCCGGGCGGTCCGCTGCTGTCGGAAGGATTCCAGGTGCTTCCAGCAACCGCACCGTCGGATCTCGAACGCGACCCGGAGGCCGGAGTCCAGATCACGTTGGCGGTGAACCATGAGCGGGCGGCAGCGGGACTACCGACGCTCACCTGGTCGTCGGCGCTCACCGGGGTGGCGACCGCCTATGCCACCGAGATGGCAACCGAGGGCTTCTTCGGGCACAATTCGCCGACGACCGGAGACGTCGGTGATCGTTTGACCGATGCCGATATCGGCTTTCGGACGGCCGGGGAGAACCTGGCGTGGGGTCCGACGGTCGACCGGATCCACATCGGCCTCATGAACAGTCCGACGCACCGCACCAACATCCTCGGCCCGCAGTACCGCAATGTCGGAGTCGGGGTGGTGAGGGGCCCACTGGGACTGATGGTGGTCCAGATCTTCCAGCGCTGAGGTGAGATCGGGATGCGACGCTCACCCGTCACCCGTCCGGTGTCACCACGTGGCGTCGCCCCGGATCACCGCGTCGGAGCCGCCGTCGATGAAGACGACCTGGCCGCAGAGGTGGCTGTTCTCCTCGCTCACGAGCCAGGCGAGGAGTCTGGCCACGACCTCGGGCTCGGCTATCCCATTGAGGGGCATGGGAACCATCTCGAGAATCTCTCGACGGGCCTCCTCGGTCGATGTGTACTCCGCCGTCATTGGAGTTGCGATCACGCCAGGCGCAACGGCGTTCAGCGGGATGCCGGCCCCTGCCCATTCCACAGATGGAGCGTTTCGCCGCACCCACTGGGCAAACGCCTTCTTGGTCGACGAGTAGATGAGCTGGTCCCCTTCGGTTCCTTCGAGTTCGCCGGCTCTGCGCATCGCGGCCGGCTCGTCCCACGCCGACAAGGCCGTCACCAGCGAGTCGTCGACCGGCATGAGCGAAGCCATCGACGAGACCCCCACAGCGCGAGGCGCATCCGACTTCGCCAGGGTGCGCCGCAGACCGGTCAGAGTCGAAACCATCCCGAAGAAGTTGACTGCGACCGTGGCAGGAGTCGGATGGGCCAGTCCGGCGATGGCCAGAACGGCGTCGATCTTCCCGTCCGACAGCCGGGTTGCCTGGTCGACCAGTGACTGACGCCCCTCATCGGTGCTGAGATCCGCACTGATATCGGTGCCCTTCAGATCCGCCCCGATGACGGAGTAGCCCCGATTTGAGAGAAGCTCGGCCGTGGCTTTGCCGATCCCGGATGCCGCTCCGGTCAACAACGCTGTCCTGGACATGGTTCGCCTCCTTGGGCTCGATTCACGCCTCTGGATCGAACCCTACGCGCTGAACCTCGTCGGCGGCTCGCCACCTTATCCGTCGACCTCGTACGGCATCTGCGGGCAGGAACCCGTTTCACTCCGGCGGTGACATCGAGGCGAGTCGGCGGTGACGTAGCCTGTTGGCGGTGTCCTCTCCCATTCGTCTCGAGTACGTCGGTCATGCCGACAACGTCCGGTTGGCGACCTGGATGCCCCGGTTCGATCTCGACCGCGAATTCGCCCACAACGGTCGGCACTGGACACTGGATCTCGACCTGCCTGAGACCGCTCGCATCGAGTATCGCATCGAGGTGGAACGCGATGGCCGGTGGGACTCGATGCTCGACCCGCTCAACCCCCGCACCGCAACCAACCCGTTCGGACACAACTCGGTTCTGAGCGGTCCCGACTACGTCGAACCCTGGTGGGTGGAGAAGACTCCGATCACCCCCGGAAGCATCACCGAACTCCGGGTTGCGTCGGAGCGGCTCGGGGGCCGCCGCAGCATCCGTCTGTACCGCCCAGGCGGGGTCGAGGACGCTCGTGACCTCCCGCTGCTGTATGTCTTCGACGGAGACGACTTTCTCAACCACGCTCAGATTGCGAGATGCTTCGACGTCCTGATCTCCGAAGAGGTGGTGCCCCCGTTCCGGGCTGCATTGTCGAACCCGCGGCGCCGCCACGTCGAGTACACCGCATCCGATGATCACGCCGCCTGCATGCTCGATGAGATCCTTCCCTACGTTCGACGACGAGTCGGGGTCACGAAGTTGGCGGCAATGGGTGCCAGCCTCGGTGCCGTCGCCGCCTGGAAGATGATGGCGTCCCGCCCGGATTCGTTCGCCGGGGCAGTCCTGATGTCCGGCACGTTCGCTCGTACACCACACCCCGAACTGGACCAGCAGATGCTGTCGGCGATCGAGACGTTCGTCGACGATGCATTGGACGACCCGGTTCCACCTGCTCTGGCAATCCACCAATCCTGCGGCCGGTACGAGAGCCTGATCGACTGGAATCGTGAGGTTGCCGCCGTCCTGGCCCGAGGGCGAGAGCGCTTCGCCTATGCCGAGACCTGGACCGGCCACGACTGGGGCGCATGGCGTGACCAGATCGCCAAGGGCCTGACACTCGTGTTCGGAGGTGATGGTGAAGGACCGTGAGATCATCGCCGAGTTGGTGATCGGTGGCGTGTCGAAAGCCTCGCTGAGAGACCGGCTGACCCAGGAGGGAGTCTCGCTGAACGCATATGCTGAGCAGCTCTTCGAGTCCCCTGAGTTCACCACTTCCCCCCTCCCCCAGAGGCTCCGCCTGGCGTCGGTGTCCCTTCGACAGCTCGGGCTGCCGTCGGGTGGAACCCTTCCAGCCGTGTTCGAACGCGCTGTCGAGTCGGGGTACGAGGTCTGCCCGACCGAGGTCGGGCCCCACCTCAGGTTCCACCATCTCGATCAGCCACTCGGGCCGTACCTCACGGTGGGGTCGCGACGACTGCGGCCAGACGACGCAGACTTCCCGGCCGGCTTCTATCTGCGGAGGCTCGAGGACGGCCTGTGGCTGCGCGGATACCGTGCCGACGACAATTGGGTCTTCCCACCGGACTTCACCCGATTCGTGTTCGCAATCGCAGAGCACTGATCGAAGCGGGCACAGCCACCAGGGGCCCTTTCGTCCCACGTCGGAATCCGGCCGGCAACGAGCTCGCACGAGCGGATCCGGGCACACCGTCGTTGGCGCGATCTCCTAGTCTGCCGAAATGACCTCGACTCGAAACATCGGCCTCTCCCTGGGAGCCGACCTGTGCTGGCCCATCTTCTATGAAGACATCCTCAGCCGGCTGGATCCGGAGGTGACCATCGCCGGTGAGCGGATGCGGTTCAGCGTCGAGCGGGTGACGATCGAGCCCTTCGACCTCGCCCAGCCCGTGACATACGACGTCCTTCTCGACCGTCTGACCCCCTGGTATCACACGAGCCGGGAGTGGATCAAGAAGGCGATCGTCCAGAACGATCTCTACTCGCTCAACAACCCCTTCAGCCTGCAATCGATGGAGAAGCACACGAGCTACGCCGCGATGATGCGGCTCGGGATGCCGGTGCCCAAGACCTATCTCCTGCCTCCCAAGGAGTACCACGAGGATCTCCCCGATCTCCACATGACTCTCAGCTCGTACGCAAAGATGTTCGATCTCGCCGAGATCGGTGAACAGGTCGGGTACCCGGCGTTCCTGAAGCCGTATGACGGGGGCGGGTGGCGGGGCATCACGCGGGTCACCAACGCCGACGAGCTTCAGCAGGCATACGATCAGTCGGGCCGCGACATCATGCATCTCCAGGCCGGCGTCGAACCCTTCGACCTCTTTGTTCGTGTGCTGGCGGTCGGCCCGCAGGTGAATGTCATCAAGTACGACCCGGACGCACCGATCCACGATCGGTACAAGATCGCATTCGACGTCGTCGACAACACCGAATGGCGGCATCTCCATGATGTCGCCATGACCATCAACAGCTTCTTCGGCTGGGACTTCAACTCGGTCGAGGCGTTGCGCAGCAACGGGACGTTCCACCCCATCGACTTCGCAAACGCCAACCCCGACAGCCAGGTCACGAGCCTCCACTACCACATCCCGTGGCTCGTCAAGGCACTGATCAAGTGGTCGCTGTACTGCGCTGCGACCCAACGGCGGATGCGCCATCACGTCGAATGGGGACCGTTCTTCCTCATCGCCGACTCCGACGCACCGTACGAGGAGAAACTGGCCGCCTACGCCGAGATCGCGGCCGATCGCTACGAGACGGCCCGGTTCGAGGAGTTCTGCGCCAAGCACCTCGGAGATCTCGACGAGGTCACCTGGGAGTACTTCGGCACCGATCGGGCAGAGGAGGCGGTTCGCAGGAAGGTGGCAGTGCTGTTTCCCGAGCACGAGGTCGACGAGTACAGCGCGCACTTCTGGGGGCTTCTCGAGTTCTGGCGCAAGACCGAGCGAGATCGGCTCGATGCCACGTGAGCGCCGCCACGAAGCGACCGAGCCGCCGCACTGAGGCCGGGGTCCGATGAAGGTCGTCGAATCGTGGTGGTCCGAGCGGCTGTCCACCCAGCTGCGAGTGGCCCGATGGGGCGACATCGGACGACCGATCCTGGTCTTCCCCACAGCGGGCGGCGACGCCGAGGAGATCGAACGGATGGGCCTTGTCGACGCGTGCGCTCCGCTCATGTCCGACGGGAGGGTCAAGCTCTACTCCGTCGACTCGATCGCCGGTCGAGCCTGGCTGGAACGCTCCGATCCGGGGCACGCCGCATGGCTGCAGAACCAGTTCGATGCGGCGATCCGATGGGAGGTCGTGCCGGCGATTCGGGCCGACTGTGGGAGCGACTCGATCCGGGTGACGACGGCGGGCGCCTCGATCGGGGCCTTCAACGCCGTCGAAGTCCTCGCCAGACATCCCGATGTGTTCGACGCCGCAGTCGCCATGAGCGGGACGTTCGATCTCAGCCCGTGGCTCGACGGCTACTGGTCCGATGACTTCTACTTCTCGTCGCCGTTGCATTGGCTGCCCAACCTCGATTCAGGCTGGCAACTCGGCCACCTCCGACAGCGGTTCGTGCTCATGGCCACCGGAACGGGTGAATGGGAGGATCCGGGCGAGTCATGGCGGCTCGCAGGCGTGCTCGGCGCCAAGGGCATCCCCAACCGGGTCGACGAGTGGCACGGCTGGCCACACGACTGGCAGACCTGGCGAGCGATGCTTCCCGAATATCTGCACCAGCTGACCAGCTGAGACAAGCCGGCCGACCGCTCTACCGTTGCAGGGTGTCATCGAACATCGTCTCGATCAACGGCCTCTCCAAGGCCTTCCCCGAACGTCCCGTGCTGGACGACGTCAGCTTTGGGATCGACGAGGGAGACCGACTCGGCGTGATCGGCTTCAACGGATCGGGCAAGAGCACCCTCCTTTCACTCGTCGCGGGCCGGCTCGAACCGGACCAGGGGACCATCGTGACGCGGTCGGGACTGACGATCTCGTATCTGGAGCAGGCACCCGACTTCCCGGCGGACACGACGGTCTCCGATATCGCCCGGCGCTCCCACGCCACGCTGACACATCTCCATCGACTCGGTCTCGACGCCGATGACCGCCTGCTCGAGTCGTTGTCGGGAGGCCAGCGGCGTCGCCTGGCGCTTGCCATCGCACTCGCAGAGCCTTCGGACCTGCTCATCCTCGACGAGCCGACGAATCACCTCGACATCGACGTGATCGACTGGATGGAGGACGAACTCGCCCGGCGCGCCCAGACCCTCATGTTCGTCACACACGACCGCTATCTCCTCGACCGCCTGGCCAATCGGATCATCGAGATCGACCAGCAGCGCATCCATCACCACGCAGGCAATTACCAGGACTACCTCGAGGCCAGGGAGCTGCGCCGCACGCACGAGGAGAGGACGGATCGGCGACGGCGGAACCTGGCGCGCACCGAGCTGGAGTGGCTCCGCCGCTCCCCCAAGGCACGCACGTCGAAATCGAAGGCTCGGATCGTTCGGGCCACCGGGCTCCAGGAGTCCTCGCTCACCGAGAGCCAGCCGGAAATCGAGTTCGAGCTGCCGTCCAGGCGCCTCGGAGACACCGTCGTGGACATCGAAGACGTCTCCATGGCCTTCGGCGAGCAACGGGTACTCAACGATGTGACATGGAGGCTGTCGGCCGGTGCCCGGCTCGGGATCGTCGGGCCGAACGGCGCGGGCAAGACGACGCTCTTGCGGCTGTTCGGAGGGCGGTTGGAGCCGACCGCTGGCACCGTACAGACCGGTTCGACTGTCGCGGCCGGGTGGTACGGACAGGATCCCGAGCGGCTCGATCCCGAGCGCAGGATCATCGACGTCATGCGAGCCGAGGCCGAGCACACCCGGCTCACGAGTGGCGTCACCGTGTCGGCTTCGCAACTGCTGGAGCGGTTCGGCTTCCGATCTCGCCAGCATTCCAGCACGGTCGGCGACTTGTCCGGCGGTGAACGGCGTCGCCTGGAGCTGCTCCGGGTGCTGGTCGGGGCGCCCAACCTCCTTCTGCTCGACGAGCCGACCAACGACCTCGACCTCGAGACACTCGGTGCGCTCGAGGAGCAGCTCGACAACTGGCCTGGTGCCGTGGTCACGGCGACTCACGACCGGTACTTCCTCGAACGAGTCTGCCGCGACGTGGTCTCGGTTGAGCCGAACGGAACGCTGCGCCACCATGCAGGCGGATACGGCGCATATCTCCGCTGGCGGGAAGAGCGACCCAGTGATGCGGTGCGAGCTCCCGAGCCCAAGCCGGCGATCGAGACCGAAGCTGGCAGATACCGCGCCCGGCTGTCGTACAACGAGCAGCGCGAGCTCCAGCGTCTCGACCGGACGATCCCCGAACTGACGAGCAAGCTGGCCGGCCTCGATGTCGAGCTCGAATCCACCGGCTCCGACTGGCAGCGGGCCGAACAGATCAGCGCCGAACGCGCTCGAATCGCCGACCAACTCGAGGCGGCGGAGTCGCGATGGCTCGAACTCGCCGAACGGTCTGGTTGACCAGCCATCCCGGGGTCCACCGATGAGTCGCTGTGTGATCGCACATCACAACACCGGTGGCCTCCATCGGTCTCAACGTGTCACGATGGACCGTGAGCGATCGCCGTTGCTGCCTCACCTGTAGGGGCGTCCACATGTGGCTCCCGCAGCTCGGGTCCCTGGAAAACCCAGACCAACGGCGAACCAGCCGGATCGTACGCTGCACACCGGACCGGGCACATACGATGGCCTGACACCGACATCAGGAGTCCGTCCCATGCTCAAGGCCGAGTACCGATCGCGCGGTCCCGTCCCCCACGACGTCATCGAGGCCGTGGAGTTCACGCTGGAGCCGCCGACCGCAAACCAAGTGCGGCTCGAGATCCTCGCCTCCCCGATCAACCCATCCGACGTGCTCACGCTCACCGGTGAGTACGGCTTGTTGCCCGATCTGCCTGCCGTCGGAGGGAACGAAGGCGTCGGTCGCGTGGTTGCGCTCGGCGAAGACGTCGGCCATCTCGCCATCGGGGAGGTGGTCATGCTTCCCCGAGGCAGCGGCACATGGCGCACCCACATGAATGCCGAGGCATCCGGTCTGACTCCGCTCCCCTCCGACGCCGATCCCCTCCAGCTGTCGATGCTGACGGTCAACCCCCCAACCGCGTCGCTGCTGCTCACCGAATTCGTGGAGCTGCACCCTGGCGATTGGGTGATCCAGAACGCGGCGAACTCGGCGGTGGGCGGCTACGTGACCCAACTGGCGGCCGCCAGAGGGCTGAAGACCGTGAACATCGTCCGGCGCGAATCCGCGGTGGATGGCGTGCTGGAGCTCGGCGGAGACGTCTGCCTGGTCGACGGCCCCCGATTGCGTGCCCGCGTCGCCGAGGCCACGGATCAGGCACCGATCCGCCTCGGCATCGACGCGGTGGCCGGCACGTCGACATCCCGGTTGGCATCGACGCTCGCCAAGGGATCGACCATCGTCTGTTACGGGGCGATGAGCGGTGAGCCCTGCTCCGTACCGGCGTTGAGCCTCATCTTCTCCGACATCACCCTCACCGGGTTCTGGCTCGCCCGATGGTTTCGCACGGCGTCCCGAGAGTCCCAGGCTGCGATGTTCGGAGAGATCATCCGCTTGGTCTCGTCGGGGCAGCTGACAGCGAAGGTGGCCGCCACGTACGACGTGAGCGAGATCCGCTCCGCCGTCGAGCACGCCGCCTCCGGGGAGCGGGCAGGCAAGGTGATCGTGGTACCGCAGCACGCGCGAGCCGCCGGCCAACGGGTTTTCGGGTGAATCCGCGCCCCTTCTAGGCTCCGCAGCGGAGGAACCCACGTTGATCATCGTTCTGTCACCGGCGAAGACCCTGGACTACGAGTCTCCGCTGCCGACCAACAAGCACACCCAGCCGCTCTTTCCCGACCGGGTATCGGAGTTGGTCGACATCCTGGCTGCCAAATCCCCGTCTCAACTCGGCTCGCTGATGAGTATCAGTGAGCAGCTCTCTGAGCTGAACTTCGAGCGCTACCAGGACTGGGAGCCGGACTACACGCCGGCAAACGCCCGCCCGGCGATCGTCGCGTTCAAGGGCGATGTCTACCAGGGCCTGGACGTCGAGCAGTTCGATGCCCGAGATCTGAACTACGCACAGGACCACGTGCGCATCCTCTCGGGGCTCTACGGCGTCCTACGCCCGCTCGACCTGATGCAGCCGTATCGCCTGGAGATGGGGAGCAGGCTCGCCAACCCGGCCGGCCGTGATCTCTACAGCTTCTGGGGGGACTCGATCACCGAACGGCTCAACGCCGATCTCGCAGGGAGCCGCCCGAAGGCGCTCGTCAATCTGGCGAGCCAGGAGTATTTCTCCGCTGTGAACCCCGCCGTGCTCGATGCGAGGGTGATCACACCGGTGTTCAAGGACTTCAAGAACGACGAGCACAAGGTCATCAGCTTCTTCGCCAAACGGGCTCGAGGATCCATGGCGTCGTGGATCATCCGCAACCGCGTGGACACACTCAAAGGGCTCGCCGACTTCGCGGAGGACGGCTATCGCTTCTCTCCCGACGACTCGACCACCGACAGACCCGTCTACCTGCGCGGCTGAGTCGAGACCGTTCGCTCAGGCGGCCGATCCCGGCCGATTCACCACACCCGTGTGAGGCCGGAGATGGGTCGCTCCACGGTCGTGCGACAGCAGTCCGATCATCTGGCCGGGGGAGGCTTCGCGAGCGAATGAGCTGCCGACGGTCATGGCCGGCACCGACATGCCGACTTGCGACGGCCCGAGGGCGTCCCAATCGCCCGGCCGCGAGCTTCCCTTTCCACCGGAGGATCTCGCGACGATGACACCTTTGCCTGTGAACTCTGCCGCCCACCCACGACACCGCCTGTAGGCCCGGCGTATCGTCGCAGGAGATGCGCAATTCCGTGAACGCGACGTGGGTGGAGGTCGGCCCGGGCGAGTGGTCGATCGGGGATCTGCCGTATGGAGTCTTCTCGACAGGCGGCAACCGGCATCTGGGTGCTGCGATCGGTCGGTGGGTGCTAGACCTCCATCGGGCGGCGAACGTCGGCCTCTTTCGCGGGGTCGTCCATCCGGATGTGTTGATGGCAGGGTCCCTGAACCCGCTGCTGAGCCTCACGCCGCGTCACTGGGATCGGGTTCGCGAGCGCTTGAACGAGATCCTCACGGATGAGGCGTTTCGGCCGCGGGTGACCCCGCTGCTCGTCGAGCTCGAGGACATCCAGCTCCATCTTCCATGGCAGGTCGCCGACTTCGTCGACTTCTACAGCTCATTGCAGCATGCCGAGCACGTCGGGAGGCTCTTCCGACCCGACGGCGATCCGCTGATGCCCAACTGGCGTCACATCCCCGTGGGGTACCACGGTCGCTCCGGCACAGTCGTCGTTTCGGGCTCGGAGATCAAACGCCCTCTCGGGATGATCCCCACACCCGAGGGTCTGCGGTACGTACCCTCCCAACGCCTCGACATCGAGGTCGAGCTCGGATTCGTCCTCGGCAATCCATCGGAGCCGGGCTTCCCGGTGAGTGCCACAGATGCGGCTTCCCACGTCTTCGGCGTCGTTGCGGTCAACGATTGGAGCGCCCGTGACATTCAGGCGTTCGAATACCAGCCGCTGGGGCCGTTCCTCGGCAAGTCGTTTGCGACCTCGGTCTCGGCCTGGGTACTCCCGATGGCAGCGATCGATGGCGCCAGGAGGACGCCGCCACCTCAGAGCCCCCCACCCCCCGCTCATCTCGCTGTCGCCGGCCATTGGGGACTGGACATCACCTTGGACGCGTGGCTGAGGCGTGAAGCCTCCCCGCCGCTGCGGCTCTCGACCACGAACGCTCGGACGCTCTATTGGACCGCTCCGCAACAGATCGCCCACTTGACATCGAACGGCACCCCGATCAGACCAGGCGATCTCATTGCCACCGGCACCATTTCCGGAGACGAACCGTCGTCTTACGGATCGCTATTGGAGATCACCGAGAACGGTTCCCGGTCGATCGTCGTCGGGGGCCGAGAGTCGACATATCTCGAGGACGGGGACGAGATCGTCATCACTGCTGCTGCCGACCGAAGAGACGGCACGTCCGCATCACTGGGCGAGGTGCGCGGGCGAATCGTGTGATCAGTCGCCCGACGTCAGCTGTTTGATGAGTGGTGCGGTGCGATAGGCGATGTGGTTGGCGAGTGCGATCGCGGTTGCAGCCCGATCGACCGCCGGAGACTGCAGGATCTGTTGCAGCACGGCCATGAGCTCCTCGTTGGTCGTCGCACCGATGCGAACCAACAAGTCCCCCTGGCCGGCGATGGAGTGCGCTTCGAGCACGAAGGGAATCGTTTCCAGGTGAGCGATCACCTCGTCGGTCCGTCCCTGGGCCACCTCGATGGTGGTGAAGCCCAACACCGAGAATCCCAACCTGCCGAGATCGAGCTCGGGACCGAATCCAGCGATCACCCCGGCCTGGAGCATTCTGTCGATCCTCGCCTGCACGGTCCCTCGAGCGACCTGAAGCCGCCGCGACGTCTCGAGGACGCCGATTCGAGGCTCCTCCCGCCACAGGTCGATGATCTGTCGGTCCAGGTCGTCCAACGCGAACGGCGTCGGTGTCGTCGGCTTCGTCACGGCTGTGAGGCTACCGACACCATTGGAACTCCGTCGGCGCCGCATGTCCGATGGTCACGGAGGCGCCCTACGATCCGCTGGTGCCCAGAACGTCCATGCTTCCTCTCGTGCTGGTGCTTCTCGTTGCCGGCGCGTGCAGCTCGACCGATTCGAACGAGGTTGCCGGGAACAACGCCGCATCCCCCCGGCTCGTGCTGTGGAACGACACCGAGATCGCAGTGTTGGAGGACGGCGAGATCACCGAGATCGCAGCCACGGGAGCGGTGAGCCAGGTCACGGCCTCTCCGTCAGGAGTGCTCGTGTGGACTGCCCTCGAGACCGATCCGCCATCCGTGAAGGCGACGATCGACGGCGACGAACGATCCACGGTCGACACCCCGACCGTGCCGTTCTTCTACGAATGGAGCCCCAGCGGATCCCGGATCGCATTCCTCGGGAACTCGACGTCCGGAGCCGGACTGGTGTTCGGGATGATCGATGTCGAAACCCGAGAAGTCACTCCGATCGAGAGCCCCGCTCCATTCTTCTTCGACTGGTCTCCCGACGGCGAGCGCCTCATCGCCCACATCGGAGGCGCCTCACTCGGCATCATCGATGCCGCGAGTGGCGAGGTCGAGGACCTCGGACAGGAGAGTGGGCCGTTCCCCGCGCCGATCTGGACAGAGGCAGGCATCGTGGTCGTGACACAGCTCGGGCCGACGGTGGAGCGCGGGCTCAGGACCGTGTCGTTTCAGCAGGCACGATCCGTCGTCGTGCTCATCGACCCTGACACACTCTCGTATACCGAACTCACATCGGTCGTTGGGCCGGTCCGGCTCTTTCCTTCGGTCGACGGTCTCGCCGTGGTGGCGGGACCGTCCGGCTCACAGACGATCGAGGTGCTCGACTGGAACGGGCGATCCCTGGAGACCCTGGAAGGCGACACGATCGACCTCGCCCAATGGAGCCCCGATGGTGCAACGCTGCTGTGGACAGAACGTGACGGTGACCGGAGCCTGACGCCGATGACCTGGAGCGGTGGAGAGGCGACCCGCTACGACACATTCGTTCCGACCAGCCTGTTCGCAACCGCGTACCTCCCCTTCTGGGACCAGTACGACCGTGCGATCTCTCTCTGGGCTCCCGATTCGGCTTCCTTTGCACTCCCGACCCAGACGGTTGCGGGTCCGGAGGTCGTCGTTCGAGATCTCACCGGAGCGACGGCCTCCTATCCGGGCTGGGACATGGCTCTCTGGCAACCCAGCGGGGACTGACCGGAGGGCCCGGAGATTGAGATCACCCCATTGCGGGTAAGGGCCGTTCATGAACCCGATGACTGCAACGACCATGCCAGAGGCAATTCGACAGAACCGCATAGAACTCGAGACCGGGCACCCGCCGGTGGGCAACGCCCTCTTCGGACAGTGGAACCGTAAGGCGGAGCGCCGCGACTCGGTGGAGAACGCACCCGGAGCCTGGGACGGGCTCGACCCTGCCCGGTTGGACGAGGGTCGTGTTCCCCCCGCACTGATGGGCCGCGCCGGTCAGGAGACCGGTCTGGCCCGACGGTGACTTCGGATCGAGCCCAAGACGAGAAGAAGGCCCCACCACGTGGGGCCTTCTTCGATGCCGGTGTTCGACGGAGTCAGCGCAGCAGCGACACGGAGGGATGGCGAAGCTTCGACAGCGCACGCTTCTCGAGCTGACGGATCCGCTCCCGGGTGAGATCGAACATCTCGCCGATCTCATCGAGGGTCCTGGGCGGATTCCCATCGAGACCGTATCGGAAGATGAGGATCCGAGCCTGTCGTTCGGAGAGATGATGCGCCAGTGCAGCGAGCACTTGATCAGCCTCATCACGCGCCGTGGCGAGGTCCTCCGGTGAAGGTGTGTCCTCGTCGGGGATGAGGTCGCCCAGCTCGGCCGAGCCATCTTCACCGATCGGAGTCTCCATGGAAACGGTTCCGACGAGCTCCCTGACCTTCTGCACCTGCTCCTGGTCGAGACCGGAGTGCTCGGCGATCTCGGAATCGCTCGGCGGCCGACCGAATTCCGACTCGAGGCGAGCCGTCGTCTTGCGCACCTGCAGTTCGAGATCATGCATGTGCACGGGCACGCGAATCGTGCGGCTGTGCATGGCGATGCCGCGGGTCATGGCCTGGCGGATCCACCATGTCGCATAGGTGGAGAATTTGAATCCTTTGCGCCAGTCGAATTTCTCGACTGCACGGATCAGGCCCAGGTTGCCCTCCTGGATCAGATCGAGCAGTTCGATCTTCGATGAAGCGTATTTCCGGGCGTTGGAGATCACCAGACGCAGGTTCGCCGAAACGAAGCGGTCCTTTGCCCGTTGACCTTCACGCACGAGACGGCGAAGTCGGACCCGCTCCTTGGGGTCGTCTACGCCGGCTTCGAGCTTCTTGGCTGCCTCTTCTCCAGCTTCGATGGTCTGGGCGAGCGCGACCTCATCATCTGCTGTGAGGAGTTCGTGCTGTCCGATTTCATCGAGGTACTGGGCCGTGAGGTCGGTTGTCAGACGTCCGCGCTCATCGACGAGCGGGGACGAGTATCGGGACGATGCGAGAGTCATCGGCTCTTTCGTGGGTAGCGATAATGGACCGGAAACGAGGGACACGCCCCGCTTCGCCGCCCACCATATGACATTTCGCGGCTTTCGTCCAACTGAAAGAGCGTCATCTTGTGAATGGCTCGGTGGTCATTGGGCGAAATGGTCACCGGCTGTCTCGTACGACGAGATCGATTCGGGCGGTGTCCCGCAGCCTCACTGGCGGGTGCTGAGTTCCAGGGTGCAGCACTTGACCGAGCCGCCGGCCTTGAGCAACTCCGAGAGGTCGACGGTGTGCACCTCGAAGCCGGCATCGGCGATCCGCTCGGCGAGCTCGGGGGCGGATTCGGGCATGACCACCTGGCGGCGATCGGCTGTCGAGTTCAGTCCGAAGGCGAGGGCGTCCTGCTCGGTCGCCTCGATACCGTCCGGGAACCGGCGGCGGAGCTCGGCGACGCTGTCGCGGTCGAATGCCCCCGGGTACCACACCACATGCTCGGGCGTGATCGCAAACAGGGCGGTATCGAGGTGGTACCAGCGGGGATCGACCAACTGGAGTGTCACGACCTCGACATCGAAGAAGTCCCGGGCCTCGCGGTGGGAGCGCGGGTCGGTCCGGAACCCGGTACCGGCCAGAAGCATTTCGCCGGTGAAGAGGAAGTCGCCTTCTCCCTCGTTGATGTGTTCAGGTATCAAGACCTCGTCGAACCCGGCTGTGTCGAAGTGCTTGCGGTAGTGATCCTCCTCGGGACGTCGCTCGGAGCTCCACATGTTGGCGGCCATCATCTTGTTGTCGATCGCGACGCCGGCGTTGGCGGCGAAGACCATGTCGGGAAGCCCGGCCGCAGGCTGCACGAGATCGACGCGGTGACCGAGCCGCTCGTACGTGTCGACGAGGTTCTCCCATTGCAGGATGGCCAGCGCCCGGGACACGGGTACCGACGGATCCATCCAGGGGTTGATCGTGCTCACGACCTCGAAATGCTCAGGGCGGCACATCAGATAGCGATTCAACGGAGACCTCACTTCTCGGGTAGGGAGAGCGTATCCGTACGCTGCGGTGGTGTCGATAGGTGTTCCCTGCAAGATGCGTTAGAATCTTGCGCATGGATGCCATCGACCGTCAGATCATTGCACACTTGCGCAAATCCGCCCGCTCTTCGTTCACAACCATCGGATCCGAGGTCGGCCTCTCGGCGCCGGCGGTGAAACGCCGGGTGGACCGACTGGAGCAGGATGGGATCATCACCGGATATCACGCCGCGATCGATCAACCGTCGGCGACCGAGGCGCTCATCGAGTTGTTCTGTCGGGGCAAGACCGGACCCGATCACATCCGGTCGATGGTCGATCAGATCCCCGAGGTGATCGCCGCGTACACCGTGACCGGCGAGGCCGACGCCCTCGTCCACCTCCGGTGCGCCGCGCCATCGGATCTCGAGCCCGTCATCGAATCGATTCGGAACCACCCGAGCACCGAGCGCACAAAGAGCGTCCTGATCTTGTCGAAACTCATCTGACCGCTCTCCCCGGACTCCTCTACGCTTCACGATCGTGATACCCGCTCCCCTGCTCGACGAGATCAACGCAGCCCCGGACGGACGGCAGACCGTCGCCTACTTCGACATGGACGGGACGCTCGTCTCCGGCTTCACGGCGTTCGCATTCGCCCTCGAGCGGATGAAGCGCCCGGCGGCGACCGACATCGGCGTGGGTGCCGTGGCGTTGAGATATCAACTGGGTCGGGCCGAATTCGTCGAGCTCCTCGAAGCCTCGACCAGGGCACTCGCCGGAACGCCGGTCTCCGACGTCGCCGAAGTGGCCGAATCCGTCTATCGGAATCAGATCGCTTCGTGGGTGTACCCCGAATCGAGGACGATCATCGCAAACCATCGGGCTCGCGGCCATCGGGTCGTCCTGATCTCGGCTGCGAACGACTTCCAGGTGCGACATGTCGCCGAGGACCTCGGCGTCGATCATGTCATCTGCAATCACCTCGCCGTCGATGCAGACGGCCTCGTCACCGGAGAAGTCACCCAGCCGGTGGTGTACGGTCCCGGCAAGGCGGCTGCAGCGATCGAATACGCCCAAGCGAACGGAATCGACCTCGACAACGCCTTCTTCTACACCGACGGATACGAGGATCTCCCGCTGCTCGACGCCGTCGGCCATCCCCAACCGCTCAACCCCGACCGCAAGCTGGCGAGAGAGGCGAAGTTCCGCGGATGGACAGAGGCCTCGTTCGACAGCCGGGGCCGTCCGACCCGGGCCCAGATCCTTCGAACCGTCATGGCCCAGTCATCGGTGCTGCCGGCAGCGACCGCAGGGCTGCTGACCGGATTCCTCAACGGCTCCAAGCGGCTGGGAGTGAACCTGACGATGTCGACCTGGGGCGACTACGCCACCTCGCTCGCCGGCGTGCGAATCGAGATCGACGGTGAGGAGCACCTGTGGGCACACCGCCCTTGCGTGTTCATGTTCAACCACCAATCGAACTTCGACGGGATGTTGTTGATGAAGCTGCTGCGACGCGATGTGACCGCCATCGCAAAGGCAGAGCTCAAACACATGCCGATCGTCGGTCAGATCTTCTCGCTCGGCGACGTCGTGTTCATCGACCGAAACGACACTGCAGGCGCGGTCGACGCACTGAAACACGCCACCTCGACGCTCGAGAGCGGGCTCAGCATCGCGATCGCGCCGGAGGGCACCAGGCAGCGGACACCTGCGCTCGGCCCCTTCAAGAAGGGCGGCTTCCACCTCGCCATCGCTGCCAAGGTGCCGATCGTCCCGATCGTGATCCACAACTCACTCGACGTCCTCCCCCGGGGCACGAAGGTGATGAGGCCCGCCACGGTCCGTGTCGACGTGCTCCCTGGCGTCCCCACCGCAGGGATCGATGCCGCTGGTGTGAACGATCTCCTGGACGACGTGCGGGAGAGGTTCCTGGTGGCGCTGGGTCAGCGCTGAGCTCCCCTCGACGCCCGCTCACACCTCGAAGACGACCTCCAGGGCGGTCGGGGCGAATCCCTCGGCCAGAAACGGATGCAACGATTGGGCGTTTCCTGGCGCAACCGCCGCAAACAGGGGACGTTCGGGGTCGGCGACCCGTATTGCAGCCCTGACGAGACGGCCACCGCTCCCCCGTCCCGGCTCGACGGCTTCGACACTGAACACTCGGCGGACTCGCGAGTTCCTGGATCGCATCACCTCGGCGGGGCGCCTCTGAGGGTTCGCAGTCGCCACGCACGTGGCATGATCTGATCGATGCCTCATCGACCCCAACCCAGCCCCGACCGCTTCTTCGACACCCGTTCGGCGTACCGGATGTTCGTGACGGCCACCGACGAGAAGGCCGTCACTGCCGACAGATTGTCACAGCAGACCAAGGACATCGGCCCGGGCCCGAACGCCCTCAGGTTGTTCGACGCAGGCATGGGCGACGGGCTGATCCTGAGCCGGCTCATGCGAAGGCTCCACCAGCAGTTCGAGCACATTCCGTGGCTGGTCGTCGCCAAGGAGACGAGCGTCGAGGACGTCCGTCAAGCGCTCGCCAAGCTCCCCGACCGCTTCCACGAGCACCCCGAGATGGTGGTCGTCGTCACGAACCTGCTCTACAAGGAGGCTCCGACCCTGGCGTCGGACACGAAGGTCACCTGGCGCACCATCGAACTCGACGGATCGTCGGCAGCCGACTTCGACGATGACATTCGCGCCATGTTCCCTCAGATCGCCCAGGACTGGCAGGTGCAGGCACACCCGGAGACCGGCAACCCGGTGTACGTCCAACCGACCGTCCTGGTGATCTATCGAAAGGACCGTGAGTTCATCCTGAGGCCCGTGATCCCATCCGAGGGCCGTGTGGAGGGTGTCTACGACTTCATGATCGCCTCACAGCCGTATCGAGCGAGGACCTCGGCGGAGCGACGGGTGAGACTCGTGATCGGCCCACTCGCCCGGGCGTTGGCACCTGGTGGCAAGCTGGTGGCGGTCCATTCGGCAGGAGACGATCCGCCCCTCGACATCGTCAGAAACGTCTGGCCGGAAGAGAACCCCTTCGAGGTGGATCGACACGCCATCGTCGAAGCCGCCCAGCGAATGATCGACGACCCAAAGCTGGTCTTCGATCCGTTGTCACAGTCCGCAGCCATCTTCCGTTACTCGTTGCACACGATGCCCTCAGGCGACCACATCGGCACCCCGCTGATCCTGGCCGCGTGGAACGCCGCGACCTATGTCGCTCAGATCGACGGTTCACGTCTTGATGCAGCCATGGCCTCGGGGGTCTACGTCAAAGCGACTCAGGACGTCCTGGCCCAGCACGATCGGATCTGGTTCAACGATGAGATGTACGTGGTTCGACGGCTCGACTGAATCGCCGTCGAACCCGCTCACATGACCGTCTGGACCTTGACTCCGAGGTCGCGGAGCTGCGACAACTCCTCGGGATCGGCCGAACTTTCGGTGATGAGGAGATCAACCGCTGCGGCGTCCCAGAACCTGGCGACGGAAGAAGCCCCGACCTTCGTGGCGTCGGCGACGACGACGCGTTGCCGTCCTGTCTCCAAGAGACGGCGGGCGATCGCCACCCCGGGGAAGTGATCGTCGGTGACTCCCTGCGACGAACTGATCCCCTTGCATCCGACCACGGCCACGTCCGCCGTGATGTCCTGCAGCATGAGATCGGCAAGAGGATCGACCAGCGACGGGGTGTCCCTGCGCAACGTGCCGCCGGTGACCATCAATGTGAACCGGGGAATGGCCGGCTGTAATTCGAGGGCGATGTGGATCCCGTTCGTCACGACCGTGACCGAGTTGAGATCCTCTCGCTGGACGAGGGCGCGAGCCACCGCCTGTGTCGTCGTGCCGCCAGAAAGGATCACGGTGTGACCTGGCTCGACCAGAGAAGCCGCGACGGCGCCGATCGAAGCCTTAGCCTTCGCTTTCGGGTCGGCTATCGGTGGGTTCTGGGTCGCTCCACTTCCAGATGTCGGAACCGCGCCGCCATGTACGCGACGGACGAGATCGAGCGCCTCGAGTTCGTCGAGGTCGGTCCTGATCGTGACCGGGGACGTCCGGAAGATCCGGCTGAGCTCGGCGACCCGGACAAACCCGCGCTCCTGGATGTGGCCGGCGATCCGATCTCGCCTGATCGCTCCCGGTAGCGGTTCCTCCAAGAACACTCCTTCCCATGAGTGGTGCGTCGGGTTACGGATGCTTGCGTTCAGTCATTCCACACTACCGCACAATCGACGAATCCACCGAGAATGCCCCGCAGGAGACATTTGCAATGCCACCGCTGGCGACGATTTGCTTGCGTTTACGCAACCGAACGCAAATAGTTGACAGTTGCGCCGAGCGGGGCGTATGCTCGCCGAAGTCGAGTTCGTCGAACCGGAGGAGAGGAACGATGACTGCTGTGGCAGATCGAACGAGCACGCACGGGACGGATTCGAGACTCCGAGCGTTCCTCGCCTCCGACTCGGTGTCCGCCTGGTCGTTCTTGCTGCCCTTCCTCGTCATCTACCTGCTGTTTCTGCTCTACCCGGTGATCCAGGCCGTGATCATGGGGTTCTACGACTGGGACTTCCTCGACATCAGCGATCGGACGTTCATCGGTCTCGAGAACTACGGCCGGATGTTCTGGGGGACCAACATGACCTGGGATGTGACGCAACTGTGGCAGTGGCGTCTCGTCGGCCTGTTGGGCATCCCCCTCGTCCTCAGGGCCCACCGCCGCAGAGCCGTCAGCCGGACCGCCATGATCACACTGGTACTGGGCGTGGTTGCGGTCTTCGGTATCGCCATGGGAGTCCACCCGGGCGTCGATGGGCGCTGGTACGACTCCCAGTTCTGGGGATCCTTCGGCAACACGGTGCTGTTCACGGTGATGTCGACTCCGGCCATCGTGGCGCTCGGGCTCGGGCTCGCCGTCGCCCTCAACCGACCGGGCCGTCTCGTCGGGTTCCTCCGCACCCTCTTCTTCGCCCCCTACGTGCTCTCGGTGGCCGTCCTGACGCTGATCTGGGCCTTCCTCCTCAATCCGACGACCGGACTGATCGGCTCAGCATTCGAGACCGTCGGGCTCGAGCCGATCAACTGGCTGAACAACCCCACCTGGGCCATGCCGGCGATCGTCGTCACGACGCTGTGGTGGACTGTGGGCTTCAACCTCGTCTTGTTCCTCGCCGGGCTCCAGGACATCGACAAATCCCAGTACGAGGCAGCGGACATCGACGGCGCCAACGGCTGGGAGAAGTTCCAGTTCATCACGGTTCCGGGTCTGCGGCGGACGACCCTGCTCGTCGTCACGCTTCAGATCATCGCTTCGTTTCAGATCTTCGGCCAGGTGTTCATCATGACTCGGGGAGGGCCGAACGGCGCCACCCGGGTGGCGATTCAGCACATCTACGAGAGCGGCTTCCGCGACTTCGAGCTCGGCTACTCGTCCGCGATGTCGCTCTTCCTGTTCGTGGTGATGGTCGGGATCTCCGTCCTGCAGTTCAAGTTCTTCCCAGAGGAGTCCTGATGACGACGACAACTGCCCCAGCGAAGACGCAGACGGCCGAGGAGCGCACGCATCGCAACCGCAAGATCCGTAGTCGCCTGTTCATGGCCTTCCTGTTCGTTGCCGCCATCGTGTGGATCATCCCGATGGTGTGGATGTTCTCGCTCTCGCTCACGCCGAACGACATCCTTCAGCTCGACACGACCAACCTGCTCCCCCAGAGCCCGACTCTCGAGAACTTCGGTGACGTGATCTCTGTGGGGCTGACTCCCCGCTGGTTCCTGAACTCCGTTGTCGTGACCGGCGTGACCACACTGTTCACCCTGATCCTCTCAGCGATGGCCGGATACGCCTTCGCCCGAATCGATTTCAAGGGCAAGAAGTTCGCCTATCCGCTGGTGCTCGCCGGGCTGATGGTCCCGAAGGAGGCGATGTTCGTCCCGCTCTTCCTGATGTTCGCCGAAGTCGGGCAGCACAACACCTACCACGCCTTGGCACTGCCGAGGATCGCCGCTCCGCTGGGTGTCTTCATCATGACCCAGTTCTTCACTGCGATTCCCAACGAGGTCGAGGAGGCAGCACGTGTCGACGGAGCCACCCGGTGGAAGACGTTCACCAACATCATGCTGCCGATGGCGGCGCCTGCGCTCACCGCGTTGGCGATCTTCACATTCGTCTTGACCTGGAACGACTTTCTCTGGCCACTCGTCTCCGCCACCCAGCGCGAGATGTTCACCATCACGACCGGTCTCGCCTCACTCCAGGGCAACTTCGCACAGGCGACCGAACTCGGAGCGCTGATGGCGCGAGGCGTCGTCGCCAGTCTCCCGCTCTTGATCTTGTTCATCATCTTCCAGCGTCAGCTGATCCGAGGCATCTCGATCGGCAGCGGTGGCAAGGGATGAACGCGACCACGAACCCGGAAAGGAACATGATGAAGAGACAGACCCTGATACTCCTGCTCGTCCTGTCGCTGATCGGAGCGGCATGCGGCGGCGACGACGCCACCGAGACCACCAGCGGTGCCGGAGACAGCTCCGCGACGACAGCCGCCGGCGGTGGAGGCGAGATCACGCTCGATCTCGCCCGCTTCTTCGGCGACTGCGACGAAGCAACCCAGGGCGTCACCGACGTCAGCCAGGCGACGACCGAGTGCGAAGTCGTCCAGATCCTCACGAATGCGTTCGACGAGGCAGACAACGGCATCACGATCAACAAGCTCGGCGGGCAGGCGTGGGACTCGTACTACACGCAGCTCAGCACGACCTTCGCCTCCGGGAATCCCCCGAACGTGGCTGTCATGCACTCGCATCGTCTTCCCGACTTCGCCGGACGCGACCTCCTGCTTCCGCTCGACGATGAGCTCTCGGGAGCCGGTATCGACTTCTCCGATTACACGACTCCGGCCCAGGAAGGCGCCAAGTGGGACGGCAGCATCTACGCAGTCCCGTGGGACATCCATGGAAGCCTCTGGCACATGAACGTCGACATCTTCACCGAGGCCGGTCTCGTCGATTCCGACGGCAACCCGATCATCCCGACGAGCGTCGACGAACTCATCGAACAAGCCCAGACGATTCAGGAGACCACGGGCAAGATGTACTTCAGCCAGGACTGGTTCGAGTTCGGTGTCGGAGCCAGACTGTTCCTGGGCCTCGTCGCCCAGCAGGGTGGCAGCATCACCGACGGCGACGGCAATGCCACCGTCAATACGCCCGAGGGTCAGGAAGCGCTCAGGCTGATGAACGAGCTCGCAGACGAGTTCTCGGATCCCGACCAGGGCTACACGGACTCTCAGGCCGCCTTCCTCAATGGTGACCTGGCCGTGCTGCACAACGGAACCTGGGTCGTCGACCAGTACAGCCGGGAAGCCCCCTTCGAGTACATGGCGACCTCGCTGCCCACGATCTACGGACAGCCGGGCGCCTGGGGCGACTCGCACATGTGGGTCCTTCCCGCAGCATCGAACGAGGATCCGGCGATGCGTGAGGCCTCACTCGAGTTCGTGAAGTTCCTCTACGACAACATCGCGGCCTGGGCTCGTGGCACCGGCCACATGGCCAACCGCGTATCGATCCTGGAGGGTGGCGAGCTCGATGACGCCCCGCAGCGCAGCAACTACGCCGACGCTGCGGAAATCGCCGTCTTCGTGCCTGCCGTTCCGAACTGGGCCGGCGCATGGGACGCCCTCGCCGAGGAGCTCAACGCCACCTGGGTGGCCGACAAGGATCAATCGACCGCCCTCGCAGACGCCGAGGCGCGCATGAACGAGGAGCTCGGCCGATAGTCTCCAAAGGACCACGAGATCGGGGAGGGCCGGCACCGGCCCTCCCCGAAGATCACCCAGTCCAGGAGGCAGCGGCGATGAGTCATGCAGATGAGGAGCCCGACATCGCGGTCGGCTCCGCCTCCGGTGCCCCTTCGGCCGGCCCGAACCCATTCACCGGCTTGCCCGGCGAGGACGACCCATTGCGCGTCGGCCGGTGGTCACGGGTCCAGGCAGCCGACTGGTACGCGGCCCGGCCGTGGATCGTCGGCTGCAACTACATCCCGGCATATGCCGTCAATCAGCTCGAGATGTGGCAGGCGGAGTCCTTCGATGCCGGGGCCATCTCCACCGAGTTGTCGCTGGCCGCCTCGCTCGGCTTCAACACCGTCCGCGTCTTCCTCCACGACCTATTGTGGACGGACCCGAATGGCCTGATCGATCGTCTCGACGAGTTCCTCGGAGTCGCCGACCGGATGGGTATCTCGGTCATGCCGGTGTTCTTCGAGGGTGTCTGGCTCAACTACGCCCACCCCGGATCGCAGCCTTCCCCTGTCTCCGGTGTTCACAACTCGGGCTGGGTTCAGAGCCCGAACGCAAAGGCGGCAGTCGATCCGGCTCAATGGCCGAGGCTCGAGGACTACATGAGCGGCGTCCTGGACCGCTTCGCCGAGGACGAGCGGATCCTCATGTGGGACGTCTACAACGAACCTGGAAACGAAGGCCTCATCGGCAACGCACTGCCTCTGCTCGACGCGGCCTTCCGCTGGGGCCGGTCCATCGGTGTCAGCCAGCCGTTGACCTCGGCGATCTGGGAGATCACCGCAGCGTTCAACGAGCTCAACAGGTTCCAGCTGCTGTCATCCGATGTCATCACCTTC
The DNA here is from genome assembly GCA_024641285.1 of bacterium. GTDB lineage: Bacteria > Actinomycetota > Acidimicrobiia > Spongiisociales > ZC4RG35 > JAHEDH01. The sequence goes on from JAHEDH010000004.1 coordinate 38,269, forward strand.
CACCACTACTCCGACGTGGCCCACCTCGAGTGGTTGATTCGGTCGCTGCGCCTGCTGGGTCGGCCGATGGTGTGTACCGAATACATGGCGCGGTCCCTGGGCAGCACCTTCGAGTCCCATCTGCCCGCGTTTCAGTCGGAGGACGTGGGGTGCCTCAACTGGGGGCTGGTGACCGGCAAGACGCAGACGCGTTTCGCATGGGACTCGCCTCGCGGCGCCGCCGACCCGGAAGTCTGGTTCCACGACATCTTTCGCGAGGATCACTCACCGTACGACCCGCAGGAGGCCGACTTCATCCGGCGGATCTGCGACGGCAGTGCGAGTGATCGGGCCGGCGCCGGGTAGTCCACGCTCCATTCGACCCGAGCCGTCCGCATCGGTGCAGAGCCGACCGTGGCAGCTTCACATCCGTGCGGCGATCCGGGTGATGGTGTTGAGTGTTCGCACCGTGAATGGGCCTGCGTAGGCCTCGAGAACCTTCATGTCCAGCTCCGAGTCCGACACCCCGCTTCTCGGGAGCCAGAACACCTCGGTGCCGTACACCCGCAGCAGGTCGCCGTCCGGCACGTCAGGCGGTCCGGACGCGACCGTCTTCTCGGAGAGCCGTTCCCGGAGCAGGATGACCTGAACCCGTCCGTCGGTGGCAGCGAGCTCGGCGGAGGTGAACGGGAGTGCGTCCGCAACTCGCACAACGTCTTCGCGGCTTCGCAGCATGGTCGGCACCGCGTAGCCCAGGCTTGCCTGGAGAGCCTGCTCGATCGAAGTCGGATCGGGTGCTTGGCCAGTGAACAGCACATTGCCGCTCGCCATGAACGACGAAACATCCGAGAACCTGAGAGCCTCGAATGCCGCCACGAGCTGATCGCCGGTGACGCGCCGGCCGCCGACGTTGATGGCCCGCAGGAACGCGACCCACCGCTGCGACGTCACATCAAGGCATCGAGCGCTGCGAGGAACATCTTCACATTCGACTCCCTGGCGGTGTGACCCATCGTCCCGATCCGCCAGACCTTCCCTGCGACGGGCCCGAGCCCTCCGCCGACCTCGATGTCGTACTCGTTGAGCAGACGACGTCGGACGTCGGCCTCGTCGATGGAGTCAGGTACGACCGCGGTCGTCAGCTCGGGGAGTCGATGGCCCTCTGCGGCAAACAAGCCGAAGCCGCGCTCGACGAGACCCGTCTTGAGGAGATCGCCAACCCGTTGGTGCCTTTCCCAGGACGCCTCGAGTCCCTCGTCGAGCAGCGCACCAAGGCCCGCATGCAACGCCTGGATCATGGAGATCGGCGCCGTGTGGTGATACGACCGACCCGATTCGCCGCCGATGTAGCCGGCGATCAGGTTGAGATCGAGATACCAGGACTGCGGAGTCGGAACCAGGCGTTCGAGCGCACGCTCGTTGATTGTGAACGGCGCCAGGCCGGGCGGTACGCCCAGGCACTTCTGTGTTCCCGAGTAGGCGATGTCCACCCCCCAGTCGTCGATTGCAACCGGGATCCCTCCGAGTGAGGTGACGCAGTCGGCAATGAGGAGGGCGTTGCCTTTGCGCTCTGCGACGGCGGCAACATCCGATCTCACTCCGGTCGAGGTCTCTGCGTGGACGAGTGCGATCACGTCGGGCGAAGGATGGGCTGCGACCAAGCGATCCGGGTCGACCGGCTGTCCCCATTCGAAATCGACGCGCACGACTTCGGCGCCGGCCCGGGCAGCGACTTCGCACATGCGACCACCGAAGACGCCGTTGACACCGACCACAACCACCGAACCGGGCCGCACGATGTTGACGAAGCTGATCTCCATTCCGGCGGACCCTGTGCCCGAGACCGGGAACGTCATGCGATTCGATGTCTTCCAGACCGTTCTGAGACGCTCGTTGGTCTCGTCGAGCACGGCGAGGAACTCGGGATCGAGGTGGCCGAGCAAGGGTCGGGCGAAGCCGAGGGCGACTTCGGGATAGGGGTTTCCTGGGCCGGGGCCCATGAGGGTGCGACTAGGCAAAGGCATCGCATGACTCTACGTCACGCCGATGTCCAGGTCACGGTCAGACGCTCAACCAACGCCTTCCCATCACGATCGCCACGGCTGCAACCGAGAGCGGAACGGCTGCGAACACGAGCGAGGACGTCGTGTAGGTCCCGGTCACGTCGCGCGCCAGCGAGTAGGCGACCGGCCCGACGGCCGTGGAGGCGACGGCGACGAGCGTCGAGAGCCCGGTGATGGCACCGATGTGATCGGTGCCGAACCATCGAGGCATGAGGGTGCTGCCTACGCTTCGAGACGCTCCCCCTGACGCGCCGAGCAGCAGCGCATACAGGAAGACCAGTGGGCCACCCGTCAGCACCGAAGCCAACAACAACGTGGTGGTCAGGACCGCCATCGAGAGGGGGATCAGCGTCCTTCCGGTGAGCCGATCGCTCAGCCAACCGAACGCAACCCCGGCCATGGCCGTTCCGACGAACTGTGGCAGAAACATCGCAGCAGCCTCGGCCGGTGTCAGGCCGGCGTCGCCGAGGAGCGAGATCTGGTGGAAGTTCAACGCCGTAGCGAGCATTCCGACGGTTGAGCCGGCGGCGACCAGCACCCAGAATCGGGGCGTGCGGACCGCTTGGCCGCGCGTGACCGAGTCGATCGACGCGGCGGCGGCCGCCTCGTCGATCGCCACGCCATCGGGCTCGAGACCCAAGTCCGCAGGTCGGTCGATCATGCCGAACCAACCGATCGGCACCACCGTGACGGCGATGACCCCGGCCAGCACCAGCCAGGCCGTGCGCCATCCCGTGGCGTCGATGACGGCATTGGAGCCGATCGGAACCAGACTCATCAGCATCCCGGTCCCCGTCGCCAGTAGACCGAGTACGAAGCCCCGGCGCGAGCGAAACCACAGCGTGACTGCGACGGTCGACACGAGCATGAGTGAGCCCTGGCCGAACAACCGGATCAGGACGAAGCCTGCGGCGAGGGTGACGAACCCGGAGACGCCAGACATCAAGGCGAGCGCGACGGCGAAACCGATGCCGATCGTGGCCATACCCCGCCTCACTCCCCTGGTGTCTATCTGCCTGCCGACATACGGCAGGGCGAAAGCCGCGGTGAGTGTGCCGATGAGGTACGCCGTCGACACACCTGATCGCGTCAGGCCGAGATCGGCGATGAAGTGGTCGACGAACACCGACACGCCGATGGTCTGGCCGGGCCCGGTGAGAGCAGCCGTGATGACGGCCAGACCCAGGATTCGCCAACCGGGGAAGAATCGCGCCATGGCGCCGGGAGGGTTCGTCACCGAGCGATTCTACGACCCGTCGAGCCGGCACAGATGTCACGACACGGGATCGACCGAGACCGGCTGACCGGAGCGGCGGCGCCTCATCGCGATCCGTCGGCGTCCACGTTCCTGGGCTCTCTGCTGCTTGTCTCCGGATCGCAGTGGTCGACCGATGCTCCGGCTCGACACGTGCTGCGACGGTCTAGGTCGGGCGCTCTCCGAAGATGGGCCCGATGATTCGGGTCCTCTTCAGTTCGAAGAAGCCGTCCGTGTCCGTCGCCAGCGTTGCGAGCGAATCCCACAGCCGGAGCGCCGCTTCGCCCGTTGGTGCCGGCGACATGACCGGGCCGAAGTAGGCGGTCCGGCCCTCGTACACGATCGTGGGAACACCAACTTGCTCGCCCGCGAGGTCGAGCGCCGCGGCCATCGATTCCTTGATCACGTCGTCCCACGCTTCATCGTGCGCGGCGTTCGCCAGAGCCGGGCTCATGCCCGCCGAACGGAGGATGTCGACGAACTCCGGGAACTCGACGCCGTCGTTGTGCTTGCGGGCACCCATCTCGGTGTAGATGTGGGCGACGGCCTCGTCTCCGACCTCCTGGCGGGCGCTTTCGATCACCCGAAGGCCCTGGAGGCCCCACATCCGCCGAGGAGTGTATTCCCCGGTGCCTTCCGGATCGTTCTTGATGGCGAGAGAGAACGGACGCCAGGTCAGATCAAGCTCGCGATGTGCGGCCACCTCCGAGATCCAACGGCTGGTGATCCAGCACCAGGCGCAGATGGGGTCGAAGTAGAACTCGATCTTCATGTGAACCAAACTAACGAACCGCAGGAACAAGCCGGGTTCGGAGGAGTTCGGGTAGTTCCGTTCGCTACCTATCCTCCGGTCCATGTATGGCCCACTCAACGGCGTTCGGACGGCGCTCGTCATCACTGCGGTGATAGCCGCCATCGCCGCAGCGTTTCTCGGTGAGTTCCTCGTAGCTGCCGTGTTCGCCGCCGGCGTCGGTGTTCACGGTCTCGGATGGTGGTATCTCCACCGACACCCTGCCGAATAGGGTCCTCAGCGCCGGGAAGTCGCCGGCATCGCTCTCGACAGGCGCAACGGTAGGGTTCCCCCGTGTCCTCGATCCCCTTCTCGCTGCTTCCCGACAACGCCGCCGTCGACATCGATGGCTCGCTCCTTGTCGCCGGCGTCCGGATCGGCGACCTGGCCGCCGAGTTCGGGACGCCTCTCTTCGTCTACGACGAAGGCCATCTCCGCTCCCGGGCGCAGGCCGCCGTCGCCGGCTTCCCGAATGGCGCGGTCTATGCGTCCAAAGCGTTCCTTTGCACTGCGATGGCGCGTCTCGTGGCCGACGAGGGCATGCGGATCGATGTCGCCACCGGCGGCGAGTTGTACGTCGCGCTCCATGCCGGCGTGCCGGCCGACCGGCTCGTGCTCCACGGCAACAACAAGTCGTTGTCCGAGCTGGAAATGGCGCTCACGTCCGGAGTCGGGAGAATCGCGATCGACAGCTTCGAGGAACTCGAGCGTATCGAGCACCTGGTCGCAGGCGGTGCGAAACCGCCCAAGGTGTTCATTCGAGTCACCCCTGGGGTCGAGGCACACACCCATGAGTTCGTGAAAACCGGTCAAGACGACTCGAAGTTCGGTTTCACGGTCTCGAGCGGCGCTGCCGCCGCCGCGATCGAGCGGGCACGAGCCTCTCGAGCCATGGAACTGCGCGGTATCCATGCCCACATCGGTTCGCAGGTCTTTCGGGTCGACTCGTTCGCCGAGTCGCTCGAGGTACTGGCGGAGTCGGCGGCCGGTCTCGACCTCCCCGAGATGGTGATCGGTGGTGGGCTCGGCGTCGCCTACGTGGAGGGTGAACGCGCCCCTTCCATCTCCGCATGGGCCGAGGTCGTCCACGCCGCCGCCGATCGCCTCGGCATCACCTCGGAGCTGTGGTGTGAGCCTGGCCGGTCGATCGCGGCTTCGGCAGCGATCACCGTCTACACGATCGGGACGGTGAAGCGGCTCCCGGGAATCAGGACCTACGTGGCGGTCGACGGCGGCATGAGCGACAATCCGCGTCCGGTGCTGTACGGAAGCGGATATGAGACGTTCCTCCCCGATCGCGTCGCCGAGGATCGCACCGAAACGATCCGACTCGTCGGCAAACACTGCGAGTCCGGTGACGTCCTCGTGCGTGAGGGAGCGGTGCCGACCGGCTTCGCGGTCGATGATCTCATCGCTACTCCCGTGACCGGTGCCTACGGGCATTCGATGGGCTCGAACTACAACAAGGTGCTCCGCCCTGCGGTCGTGTTCGTGTCGGATGGCGACGCCCGATTGGTGGTTCGCCGGGAGAGGTACGAGGACCTGATCGCCACCGACGTGTGATCAGCCTCTCAGGTCGATGAGGAACACCTCGGAACCGGGCGGACCAGCCACGAAGTCGGCTGCGATGACCGCTTCGAACAGGAACTCGTTGGCCGGGCGCCACTCGATGACCTCGACGTCGTCGACCTCCAACGTGCCGAGCCGAGTGGATGGACGCTCGAGGTAGAGCATCAGGGCCGTAGCCTCGAGACCGGTCTTGGGATCCAACAACTGGTCCCTGGGTACGTCGAGCGAGAAGTCGATCGATTGGGCGCGCCCGATCGTGACCTCGTAGCTGCGTGACGACAGCAGCTGGTTGATCGGAAACCGTGCGGGATTTCGATCACTGAAGTGGTACGAGTCGAGCCGGACATCGAACTTCGTCAGCCAGGATGCGGCGGTGGAGAGTGTGACCTCGATTCTCGGCATCGTCTGGAGCGGGCGACCGGCGGCGTCGACGTACCTCGACGGCGCGAGCGGGATTCGAGACCGCGTGCGCACCCGTCCGATCGAGGCGGTCGCAGGATCGAACACCAGGTATCCGTCGCTCTCCCGCGTGTTCCAGAAGAAGCCCGACGCGCCATTGACGTCCCACATCGGCGCGCGGTCGACGTTCCCATTGGCCAGCGTCTGATCGAACGAGCCCCACCCGAAGAGGTCACGACCGATCTCGAACGCAGTGTCCCCGGGGTTGATCAGCGCCTGGTCGTCCGCCAGTTCGAGGAGCCCGGAGTCGGGGATCGTGGCCACACGGGGCGTCGGCTCCGCGTCGAGAAGGGCGATCGACCCGTCGTCACGCAGCACCGCACTCCCCCACCTGACGTCTCGCTCACGCAGGGTCTGAGCCGGATCAGAGCCTTCGACGGCCACAGTCACGGTGTCGTTGCGGGCGAGCTCCGCCAGATGGCCCGCCGTGCCGAGCGCTGCCGTACCGGCGGCCGGAGTCGGGCGGTAGTCCACCAGCTGCAAGGGCAGCAGCGATGCATCGAGGAGCCGGTCGTCCTCGAACACCATGCGAACGAAGCCCGACCGGTAGGTGACGAACAGCTCTTGATCGAACACGAAGTTGCCGAGACTCCAAATGATCAGGCCGTCGCCGTAGTATTCGAAGGCGCCGAGCACATGTGGGTGATGAGCGATGACGACATCGGCCCCGGCGTCGATGGCGTGTCGAGCCGCCTCAACCAGGCTTGGGCTCGGTGCCGTTTGGTACTGGAAACCACCGTGGAGCTGGACGATGTTCAGACCGCGGCTCCCAGCTTCGAGGGCGCCGAGGATCGCAGCCTCGTCATAGAGAGCCGCGCCACCGTGGTCACGCCTGGCGCCGAAGTCCTGGAGCTCGGGGAACGCCTCATCGGCCTGCGACCACAGGTCCGGCTCGATTTCGGCATCCCCGTCAGTGTTGTTCTGGACGAACCAATCCCAGACATCACCTGCCCGAGCTGGGCCCGTCAAGTCGCTGTGTGGACCTCGCAGGTCGACGTCGCGCTCTTCGTACTGCCAATCGAGACGCACATCATCCCCGCGGAACCGGTCATCACCGGCTCGGGGCAGATACTCGTTGTTCGAGTCGCCATCGGGTAGCAGGAACGAAGCCGTGGAAACCTCGAGTCCGGCGACCTCGTAGCTGATCGGCCGGGCCGCCTCCCCCTGATCCACACCTGCACCGACCCATGACACGCCCGCACTTTCGAGATGGTCGATGGTGGCTGCGACACCGGCGTCTTCGTAGTCACCGATGTGGTTGTTCCCCAGCGTTACCAGGTCGACACCGAGAGCGTCGAGCATGTTCGTCGTCTCGGGAACGGACTGGATCGCCCAGCGCTTGCCGGGGGTGGCCTCGGCGGGTGGCACGCTCCCGACGACGCTCTCGAGGTTCAACGTCGAGTGGTCCGCTGCCGCGAAGAGGTCATCGACCGATGACACGACCTCGAGAGCCAGATCGAGCGGTGTCCGATCGCCTTCGAGGTAGCGACGGGCGAGCATCGTGTCTCCGGCAAAGTGGAAGGAGCGTCGAACACTGCCGTCCGGACCGTTCCTTGCGATCATCGTGATCCGATGATCGCGGGTGTGGTCGATCACGACCGGTTGATCGAGCATGCCGTCGGCCGTGAGCACACCGGCGACCGGGCCGTCGAGGTCGAGACTGATCACGCCTCGCACCGCCTGCACCTCGGTTTCATCGATGAGGGTGAGCCGACCGTTGGAGACGGCGGCTCCGCTCTCGTTCACGACCTCGATCGCAACGCCCGTCACCGGAAGCACTCCCTCGACGACCGATCCGGCGAGGCCGGCGCGTGCGCAGCCGGACAGGGCGAGTCCAGCGATGACGGCGCCGATGAGGTGTTGTCTCACCTGGTCGTATCGGATCGCCGGGCGGTGGGCTGAAGACGGCTTCTCCGCCGACCGTACGAGTGCCGCCGGCCTCTACATTGGTCCGATGGCTCACATCGTCGACCTTGCAGCCGGAGCGTTGTTGCGGTTCGGACCGGCGAGAAGCCGGGTGTTCCCCGAAGGTTGGGGTGACGAACTGACCCTGGAGATGCTGCGTGACCCGGCGCAACTGACGGAACCGATCCCGGCTGCCGACGTCGTCTGGGGCCGCAAGGAAGAGCACCGCGGGCACCGTATCACCCGCGGCCAGTTCGTCTCGCCGTGCGCTCCCATGTTGCCGCCGGATGCTCGAGTCGTGACGATCGAGCAGGTCGAGCCCTCGTCGGGGGTCGCTCCGTTGGCCATCCTCCTGCCGGCGTGGAACGATCACGGCTTCGAACAGCGGCGAAAACTCGCAATGCTCCTGCTGGATCGCGATGTCGGTTCCATCATGTTCGACATCCCGCTCTATGGCAGCAGGCGCATCACATCCGAGGCGGAGCAGGCGATCCGCACGGTGTCCGACTTTGCGCTCATGGGCGTCGGCGCCGTGCGCGATGCACTCAGCCTGGCGGCCGCCACACGGCGCCCCCACGGGTTCGCCGGGTTCAGCATGGGCGGAAACCTCGCCGCCCTTGCCGCTGCGGCCAGCACACGACCGGCGGCGATGGCAGGGCTGGCCGCCTCACATTCGCCAGGCCCGGTGTACCTCGACGGTGTGCTGTCGAATGCCATCTCGTGGGATGCCCTCGGAGGTCGCTCAGAGGCAGGCAGACTGCGGTCGATTCTGACGGCAGCGAGCGTGCTCGCCTTCGAGCCGAAACGCCATCATGCAGCTGCGGTGCTCATCGCAGCCGAAGCAGACGGCTTCGTCCCGTTCAGCGCAGCCGAAGCGCTGGCAGCCCACTGGCAGGCCGAGTTCCGCACCGTCCCGGGTGGACATGCCACCGCCCTCTGGCGGCACCGCCCAACCCTGGCGGACGCGATCGCTGCCAGCTTCAGGCGCCTGGCCGACCTCGGCGCGTAGACTGCCGAAACGATGCGACGACTACGGGACTGGGTGTTCACGATTCCCTTCCTGATCGCCTTCGGGTTCGGTTTCGCCTTCTTCGACGTCCTCGGAAGGATCGTCAGACTCTTCTCCCTGCGTGGCTTCGAGTACGTGATGGCCATTCTGCAGCGCTACCTGCTCGCCACCTTCCGGCTCTGTGGCACGAGGATCATCGTCGAGCGCTCGGCGGAGATCAGACCGCGCACCGGTTACGCGGTCATCTCGAACCATCAGAGCCTGCTGGACATCGTGATGATCGGCGGGCTGCTGTTCACCAACTTCCCGAAATACGTTGCGAAGAAGGAGCTCTCTCGGGGGATCCCTTCGATCTCGCTCAATCTGCGATGGGGAGGAAATGCGTTGATCGACCGCAAGGATCGCACTCAGGCGTTCCGCGCCATCAAGGAGATGGCGGCAAAGGCCCAGGAGCGCGGGGTGAGCGTCGTCATCTTCCCCGAAGGGACGCGGTCGCGCGACGGCCGGCTGAAGGAGTTCAAGCGCGGTGGCACCGCGATGATGCTGGCGGCGGCCGACCGCCTCCCAGTCATACCCACGGCGGTCTCCGGTTCGTGGCGCCTCGCCGAGAAGAGCATGTTCCCCGTTCCCTTCGGCACCGAGGTGCGGATCCGCTTCGGCGATCCGATCGAACGGCACCCTGACGACGTCGACGAACTGCTTGTCGAGGTCGAGGAACAGATCCGTACCGCACTCCTGGAATGGGGTGACGAGCAGTCCGCCGTCGAGTGAATCAGCCCTCCAGGCCGGTGGCGTGTTGCTGCCACCGCCAGGTGTCGACGCACATCTGCTCGATGTCACGTGTCGCTTTCCATCCGAGTTCCCGCTCCGCCCGCGATGGATCCGCCCAGAGCTCGGCGACGTCCCCTGGGCGTCGCCCGACGATCCGATAGGGCACCTTGACGCCCGACGCGGCTTCGAAGGCATCGATGAGCTCGAGGACGGTGGTCCCGCGTCCGGTACCGAGGTTGTAGACCCATCGACCGGGGCCTTCGGCGAGCCTCGCGAGTGCAGCTGTGTGACCCTTCGCGAGATCGACGACGTGGATGTAGTCGCGTATACCGGTCCCATCCCGCGTGGGATAGTCGTCGCCGAACACGGAGAGCTCAGGCAGTTTCTCCGATGCGACCTGGGCGATGTACGGCATGAGGTTGTTCGGCTCGTCGTTGGGGTCCTCGCCGATCAGACCGGAGTCATGTGCTCCGATCGGGTTGAAGTAGCGGAGGAGTGCCACGGCCCAGGACGGGTGCGCGACCGACGTGTCGGTCAACATCTGCTCGATCACGAGCTTCGTCCAGCCGTATGGATTCGACGGAGGACGGACCGGTGTGTCTTCTGAGACCGGAACGACCTCCGGGTCGCCGTAGACGGTCGCCGACGAGCTGAAGACGATGCGCTCGATACCGTGGTCGACCATTGCCTCGATCAACCGCAGTGATCCGCTCACATTGACGTCCCAGTATTTGAGCGGTTCGCGAACCGACTCGCCGACGGCCTTGAGAGCGGCGAAGTGCATGACGGCATCGAACGCCGTCGATCCCATCACGGTGTCGAGGAAGGATCTGTCGCGGATGTCCCCGACGATCAGTTCGGGCGTGACCCCGGTGATCTGGCCGATGCGGTCGACGACCGACGCCTTGGCGTTGCTGAGGTCGTCCACGATCACGACTTCATGGCCTTCGAGGATGAGTTCTACCGCCGTGTGTGAGCCGATGTATCCGGCACCGCCGGTGACGAGTGTCTTCATGGGCCTGACACTACGCGGCTCTGCTGGTGGCCCGCATTCACGGCGAGAGGAGACGCTCGAGCGGTCCCGCGGCCGTGTGCCACCACGCCTCGATGGTCGCATCCAATGTGTCGAGTTCGGAGTCGACCACGAAGACCCCTTTGGTGGGAACGACCGCCGCCAGCTCGACGAGAACCGGTCGGAGCTGGGTCTCGACGGCGAGCTGATGCATGGGGCCGGCGCCGAGCATCACGGGCACGACAACCAGTCCGGCCAGGCCATCGTTCGGATATCGATCGAGAAAGACTTTGAGGAGCCCGGTGAAGCTGGCCTTGTAGGTGGGGCTCGCGAACACTGCGAGATCGGCGGTGCGGACCGCCTCGTTGACTGCGGCCACCCGTTGTGAGCTCCAGTCGAACAACTCGCCGGTGAGCGCGGAGAGCTCGTAGGTGGTCGTGGCGTGGGCACCGGACATGGAGTCGACAACGTGCGACGCCACCGCCTCTGCGACTGTGGTGGTGCGTCCTCCACTTCTGGGGTTTCCGATCACGACTGCGACATCCATGGTGCTCCCTGGTTCGGGGACAAAACTACCGTGCCGAGAAGCAGCAACCGGACTGGAGCACGAGTGACGGACACCGCAGAGATCATCGATGTCTCACCCCGCGACGGGCTCCAGAACGAGGCGACACTCCTCAGCACCGACACCAAGGTCGAGCTCATCACCCGCCTCGCCGTTGCCGGTGTCAAGAAGCTGGAGGCCACCTCATTCGTCCACCCCGACGCCGTGCCCGCGATGGCAGACGCCGAGCAGGTCATGGCATCCGTGCCTCGCGATCGTGGTGTGTCCTACATCGGGCTCGTGTTGAACCGGCGCGGGCTCGAGCGGGCGATCGCCGCCGGTTGTGACGAGGTGAACTACGCCGTCGTGGTCACCGACACGTTCTCGCAGCGGAATCAAGGCACCACCTCCGATGAGGGAATCGACGTGTGGAAGGACATCGCTCGTGGCGCTCGCGCCGCCGGCATTCGCCCTTCGCTCGTTGTCTCAACCGCCTTCGGCTGCCCGTTCGAGGGCGAAGTGCCGGTGGGCAGGGTCGTCGAGGTCGTGGAAGCCTGTCTCGAGGAACCTCCTGACCGCCTCAGCCTGGCCGACACGATCGGCGTGGCGGTGCCGACCGATGTCACCGAGCGATTCGAGGCAGTGATGCCGTCGATTCCCGAAGCCGTGCAGCTCGGAACCCATTTCCACAACACTCGCGGAACCGGTCTGGCGAACGTGGTTGCGGCGCTCGACATGGGGATCCGCAGCTTCGACGCCAGCCTCGGAGGGCTCGGTGGCTGCCCCTTCGCACCGAATGCCACGGGCAACATCGTGACCGAGGACCTGGCCTACCTGCTGGGCCGAATGGGCATCGACACCGGTCTGGACCTCGAAGCACTTGCCAGCACCGCAGAGTGGATCAAGCAGGACCTCCCCGACTCGGTGGTCGGTCTCTACCACCGGGCGGGACCATTCCCGTGATCACTCCTCGCTGCGTCTGCCATGGCGGGGGCGCAGATCGCTTGGGCTGAGGACTCCTGTCTGCACCGCCGTGCTCTCGCGGCTCGACATCCCACCGCCCCGCCACTCTGCAGACACGTCCCCTGACCTCTCGTACCCCGAAGAGGAACCTCGATGGCCCATCGGAGTTTCGACACATCCGCCGCCACTTCGAGCCGTGGTCGAGGACGCGGATGAGAGTCGATCACATGCCGAGCTGTCGGCGAATCTGCTCAGCGATCGGCTCGAGTACATCCATCGACTGCATCGGTGCGGCTCTCGAGAAGTCGAAGTCGGCCATGCCCCAACTCGGGAAGACATGGAGGTGCATGTGAGGCACCTCGAAGCCCGCGACGATCAATCCGATCCGCTCGGGGCTCCACACCTGCATCTGTGCCTCTCCGACAGCCGTTGCCACGCCCATCATGTGGTCGCGCAGCTCCTGAGGACAGTCGATCCAGTGATCGATCTCCTCGGTCGGAACGACGAGCGTGTGGCCGGTTGTCAACGGGTTGATCGACAGGAATGCCACACAGAGCTCATCGCGATGCACGAATGCCCCGGGAAGCTCTCCCTCGATGATCTTGGTGAAGATGGTCGCCATGGGACCGAGCGTAGGGATTTCCGTTCAGCCAGGGTGCCCGGCTGAAGGTGGCTGGTCTTCGATTGCTCCGGTCGGGGCGGAACCGGATGCCGCGACCCTCGGTCCCAGCGTGTCGGCGTACCACGTCACGAGCCCATCGTCGAGGCCGTGTGCCGAAAGCGCCTCGCGGACGCCTGAGACGTACTGCCAGGCATCACCTCTCGGCCCTCCGCCGGCAGCCACATTCACCACCCCGTGACAGGCCAGCTCCTCGACGCTCAACGATGCCCAGGCGTCGGACATGAGCCACGTGAACGCCTCGGCGTCGCCCAATTCGGTCGAGACGGTCACCGACACGGGCTCGTTCGCCTCACGGGCGACGATCCGCCTGAGCACCGATCCGCCATCTCCATGGGGGATACCGAGCAACAGGCCGTCACAGTGGCTCCCCCTACTCAGCGAGCTCGTCGGCGCCGGCGCCTCGGACGTCCCCCAGTTCCGGACAGACGGCTGGCCGAACCGCCGCTCCCATCCCCACACCCGGCCCGGCATGATCGCAGCGGGCTCGAAGCCGGAATCGAACATCAGGCTCCCGTGGGCGAACACCCAGCTCACCTTCGACAGATCGATCATTCGGGGAACACCGCATGCGAGCACCACTCGTCTTCGAAGTGGACCGCGTCGTCGACAGCCCGCATCGACGGAGACGTCGACACGAGCCCGAAGTCCAACGCAGCAAGCCGATCGGGGACCGTGGCCGCCTGGGATCGCCCGGCTGCCGTCAGCGGGATGTCGGACCGCCCGGTGTGCCGGCCGCTGGCCGACCATTCCGTTTCTCCGTGGCGGAGGATGACTAGTCGGGTGGGCATCGCAAAAACCCTACTGCTGTCAAGCAGAAATCCGTTTCAGCACATGGGGAAACCACCCGATGTGTGGTGTAGCCACACAGAGTGGCCGCCAGGGGCAATACCGCCAGAAAGGTCGAGCCGTACCGTGCCAGTGTTCTTGATCGCCGGAGTCGCCGTCGCCGTGTGGCTGATCGCGCGCTGGGGTCTCGAGGCCATCCAGCACACGGACCGGTTGAACGGGCTCGAATGGCGGATCCATGTCAACGGGATCCGCGGAAAGTCGACCGTCACCAGGATCATCGCCGGGATGCTCCGCGAGGCCGGTTACGGCACGATCGGGAAGTCCACCGGCACGGCCGCGGCCGTCATCCGCAACGATGGCATCGACGAACCGATCGTCCGCCGGGGCCCCGCCACCATTCTCGAGCAGATCGAGATCGTCAAGAAGTGGGTGACCGAAGACATCGACGCGCTCGTCATCGAGTGCATGGCCCTCCGCCCCGAATACCAGCACACCAGCGAAACCCAGATCGTCAAGTCGAACATCGGGGTCCTGACCAATGTCCGGGAGGACCACCAGGACGTGATGGGTCACACGCTGAAGGAGATCGCTGTCTCCCTGATGTCGACCTGCCCTCTCAACGGCACGCTGATCACCGCCGAGCAGGATCCTGCGATCCTTCGCGTGATCGAGCGCGAGGCCAAGAAGCGGAACACCGAGGTCATCGTGGCCGACCCCGAATCGGTCACCGACGAGGACATCGCCAGATTCGACTACATCGCGTTCAAGGACAACGTCGCCATCGGCCTCGTTCTCGCACGGCTGCTCGACATCCCACGCGATGTCGCCATGAAAGGCATGGTCGAGGCCGCACCCGACCCGGGCGTGTTGCGAATGAAGGAACTGGGCATCCTCGGCAAGCACGTCACCTGGGCGAATCTGTTCGCGGTAAACGATCGCGAGTCGATGATGGTCGCATTCGCCAAGCTGCGTGAGTTCGTCACCGCTGACACCACGATCGTCGGCATTCTCAACAATCGCTCCGACCGCGAGTTGCGAGCGATCCAGTTCGCCGATGTCGCCGTGCGCGACCTCGCCTTCGATCGCCTGGTCACCTTCGGCGCGTTCGAGGGTCTCGTCACCGACCGCCTGGTCGAGAACGGTTACCGGCTCGATCACATCCTCAACCTCGGGGACAACACGTCGCCATCGGTCGAGGCGATCGTCGAGAAGATGATCGGGAACATGCCGACGGAGCACGTCCTCGTCGTCGGGTTCGTGAACATCCACACCCATCAGGCCGAAGTCATGCTCGAGTACTTCGAGCACGAGGCCCAGCCCTGGAACGACGCTGCCCGCTCCGACACCGACGCCTGATGCACGACTATCTGTTTTCGATCGAGGTCGTCCGATTCGCATTCGTGGCGGGGATCGTCGTGTCGATGGTCAACTACGAGCGGAGGCACCTCACTACGGGGTCCATCGTGGTCCCCGGCTACATCGCCGTGTTCGTGCTCCAGCCGGCCGTGCTCGCCGCCACGTTCCTCAACGCCTTCGTTTCATACTGGATCGTCAATCGAATCCTGCCGCGATGGTTCCTGCTGTACGGAAGGAACAAGTTCGCCGTCCTCTGTCTCATCTCCATCTCATCGCAGACCGCGATGCTCAAGCTCTCTCCGAGTGGGAGCTATCTGTGGGAGCACGACGTGCCCCTGCTCATCGGTGCCGGATATGTCGTTCCCGCCCTGATCGCCCACGACATGGCCCGACAGGGCATCAAGAAGACGATCAAATCCGTCATGTTTGCCGGCGTCATCGTCGCCATTCCGATCGCTTACGCGCTGTGGTTCGACCTGCCCGGAGTCAACGAGCTGTCACCGTTGACGGGCTTCGGCGTCAGCGCCATACAGGCGGCATGGATCCCCTTCGCCGTGCTCCTGTCCGCCCTGGTTGCCTGGGCGCTGCTCAAGAACCACGGTCTCCGCTCGGGGGGCTTCATCGGGGCCGCATACCTCGGAATGCTCGCCGTACAGCCGATGCAGGTCGTTTTCGCGCTCGGTGTCGGATACGCCACCTATCTCATCGTCACCCGCGGCCTCATGCCATGGATGATTCTCTTCGGACGGCGGAAGTTCGCGACGATGCTCCTCCTCGCAGCCATCATCTCCTGGAGCCTCATGTGGGTCGGTGCAGCGCTCTTCGGCTTCGAAGTCACCTACTACATGAATCTCGGGTCGATCGCCCTCACACCGTTGTTCCTGCCAGGGCTTCTGGCGAACGACATGCATCGGGCCTCTCCCCTGCGCGTCCTCGGCGGCGTGGCGCTGGGCGCCTCATTCGTCATCCCGTTGACACTGGCGTTCGAGATGGCCACAGCCGGGATCTTCCCCCATCTTTGGGTGATGATCGCCACCTTGAGCGGGTCCCTCATCTTCCGGGACCAGATCGCCTGGGTCACCCACTACGTGATCAGCGGAGTCGTATTCGCTGTGCGAGGCAGGGGCGGGCGCCATTCCCTGTCGGTCGACGAGGTGCTCGCAGCGCCCGATCAGTCTGCCTACGCGCCGAGGCGTCTCGAACGGGTCGACCTTTCGGTCGGCCGGACCGCGACGGAGAGCGCAGAATCCGAGCGGGAGCGCGTCCCCGCACCGTGACCACGCCTGCGACGACCGACTTCCGGTTCCGCTAGCGTCCTCGATCGATGGAAGCCTGGAAGATTCAAGCCGCCGAACGGTTGGTCGCCCGGCTCGCTCCCGAGGTGAACCGGCGCCTCGGAAGTGGCCGACGCTCCGCGGAGTTCCTCGACCGGCTGCAACTCCATGCTGGTGCGCTCTTCGACGCGTACTTCGAGCTGTACGGCTGGAAGTGGGACTTCGCATACGACCTCGAGCATTTCGTGTTGACGTGCCTCGAAAGCACCGAGATGAGGGCGAAATGGCTCCGCAAGCGGGACCGGGGCGCCCAGGAGTGGCTCTTCGATCCGAAGACCGTTTGGGCGATGACCTATGTCGACCGGTTCGTCGGACGACTCGACAAGCTCACGGATTCGATCGTGCACCTGCAATCCCTCGGCGTCACACATCTCCACCTGATGCCGCCGTACGAGGTTCCCCTCCCCCACAACGACGGCGGGTATGCCGTGCAGAGCTACCGGGAGACACGCGCCGACCTCGGCACGATCGACGACCTCACCGAGGCGATCGGTGCGCTCGGCGAGGCAGGAATCGGAGTCGTACTCGACTTCGTCGCGAACCACACGGCCGACACCCACCGTTGGGCGGTTGCGGCGAAAGGCGGAGATCCGGTCCACCGGGACTTCTACTTCTTCTTCCCCGATCGGACCGAACCCGACGAGTACGCAGCGACCCTCCGTCAGATCTTCCCCGACCGGCCCGGTGATGCCTTCACCTGGACCGAGGAGGTCGATGGCGGGGCATGGGTGTGGAGCACGTTCTACGAGTTCCAGTGGGACCTCAACTATGCGAACCCGGACGTCACGGCGGCGATGGCCGGTGAGCTGCTCGCAGTCGCCAATCTCGGTCCGGCGGTCATCCGAGCCGACGCCACGCCGTTCCTGTGGAAGCAGAAGGGCACGTCCTCGGAGAACCTGGATCGGGCACACACGGTCATCAGGATCCTGGCACTGGCGCTCGAGATCGTGGCTCCGTCGGTCAAGCTGCTCTCGGAGGCGATCGTCCACCCTGACGACGTCATCCGCTTCGTAAGGCCCGACGAAGCCGACCTCGGATACAACCCGCTCACGATGTCCTCGACGTGGGAGGCCCTCGCCACCAGAGACACCGACCTCCTCGAGGTGGCGTTGAGCAGTCGTCTTGCGCTCCCTCCCGGTTGTCAGTGGGTGACCTACCTGCGATGCCACGACGACATCGGCTGGGGATTCGCCGATGAAGACGCCCGGGCGCTCGGGATCGATCCGCACGGGCATCGACAGTTCCTCAATGCGTTCTACTCGGGCGAGTATCCCGGGTCGTTCGCGAACGGGCTCCGCTTCCAGGACAACCCCGACACCGGCGACGCCCGGATCTCGGGAACGTTGGCGTCCCTCGCCGGCCTCGAGCACGCCCTCGAAGCCGCCGATCCCGAGCTCATCGACCTGGCGGTCGAACGGATCCTGCTGCTCCATGCCTTCATGCTCACCGTGATCGGAGTCCCGCTGCTCTACCTGGGTGACGAGATCGCTCAACTCAACGATCACGGGTACGCCGAAGATCCCGAATTGGCACACGACAACCGCTGGACACACCGACCGCCCTTCTCCTGGGAGACGCTGTCGTACAGCGAAGACGGAACCGGCCCATCGGGGCGAGTTCTCGCCGGGCTGAGGAGATTGCTCGAGACG
>JAHEDH010000182.1 GCA_024641285.1 bacterium
AATCGATTCTCAGTCATCGGTAACCCCCGCGATCAGCCCGACACGGCGTACCCAGGCAGACAACCGACAACCGGGCTGACGTGAGCCGCCAGGCGAGCCAGGGCCCCACCTTTCCACGGCGAAACGGTTAACCCGGGCGGTCACGGGTCGACGAGCAAGGAATGGCGATTCCAACATTCAACGTGGGCGGATTGCTCTCGGGGCTCGACACCAACGGCATCGTGAGCCAGCTCATGCAGCTCGAGCGCCAGCCCGTGTTTCAGCTGCAGCGCCGGCAGTCCGACTACGAGACCAAGAACCGGACCTGGGACCAGATCGCCACCAAGCTGAACGCCGTCCAGGACAAGCTGGACGCCCTCAAGTTGCCATCCGATTGGCAGAAGTTCGCCTCGGCATCCTCATCGAACACCGACGCCGTGACCGTATCCACTTCCGGCTCGGCAGCGATCGGTGCCGCCAGCTTCACTGTCGACCGGCTGGCAACCACCCACCAGATGGCCAGCAGCGGCGCATTCACGTCCGCATCCGACACCGTGGGCGCCGGTGACTTCACGATCACCGTCGACGGGCAGGACCACACAATCACAACGACGGCCTCGACGACCGCCTCTCAGCTGATCAACGAGATCAAGAATCTCGACGCCGGGGTGTCCGCCTCATTGCTCTTCACCGGAACCGGCACCGCGAAGCTGGTACTCCGAGCCGACGAATCCGGGGGCGACGCCGCGTTCTCCGCAACGACGGACGTCGGATCGCTCGGCTCGTTCGGGATCGTCGAACAGGGTGTCGACGCTCAACTCACCGTCGGCAGCGGAGCCGGTGCGCTTGTCGTCGAGCGTTCCTCGAACGTCATCGACGACTTCATCGATGGGGCGACGATCACTCTCAAGGCGACCACGTCGCAGGCAGTCGACATCTCGGTCGCCAGAGATGCTGAAGCCGCGTCGAAGGCCGTCAAGGAACTCGTCGACAGTCTCAACGCCGCCATCTCGACCGTTGCGACTGCGACGAAGGCAGGCGGGGAGGACGCCACCGGCGGACCGCTGGCGCTCGACTCGACAGCCCGAAACCTCGGGCTCAAACTCAGGTCGGTGCTGTCGAGCGTCGTATCCGACCTCGACTCCGACTACCGGACGGCATCGTCGGTCGGAATCTCGCTCACCCGGGAAGGCAGCTACACGTTGGATTCGGCGAAGCTGACCGAGGCGCTCGGCAAGGACTTCGAGGCGGTGGCGGCGCTGTTCCAGCGCACGACGTCGGTCACCGACTCCAGGGTCAGCGTGACCCGAGTCGGCGACTCGACCGCCGACGGAACGCACAGCGTTCAGATCACCCAGGCTGCCACCGCGGCAGCGGTGACAGGAGCGAGCCTGCCGGCCTCGCTGACCGCCCAGAGCTTCACCATCACCAGCGGCGCCGACGTCGCGACCGTCAACATCCCGCTCCTCGCCAGCATCGACGATGCAGTGTCCGCCATCAGCGATGCGCTGGAGTCAGCAGGCATCACCACCCTGACCGCCATGCGGGTAGGAGATGCGATCGAGCTGAGCGAGAGCCGCTACGGCGCAACCGGTGAGTTCACCGTCTCAGCCAACACACTTGGTCTGGCCGGGAGTTTCACGGGCCTCGATGTCGCCGGCACCATCGGTGGGCTCGCAGCAACCGGTTCGGGCCGGGCTCTCACCGGCTTCGGCAACCTCTCTTCGGTGATCCTAGACATCAGCGCCACCCCTGCCCAGGTGTCGGCCGCCGGTGGGACTCTCGACCTCGGCACCGTGACCTTCAACTCCGGAGCGGCGGTCGTCGTCGACGACTACGTGGAGCTCCTCACCGAGACCGGCGGCGTCGTAGACCGGGCCCGTGACCGGTGGGACGCCCAGATCGAGCTGCTGAAGGACCGCATCGAGCAGTTCGAGGACCGCCTCGAGAGCCGCGAAGTGGCACTGCGGCGCCAGTACAGCGCACTCGAATCGACGCTCGCCCGCCTCAACTCCGCCAGCGCAAGCCTGTTTGCGGCGCTGCCGCAGGGGAACTGACATGAACACTGCGGCGCTCAGCGCCTACCGACAGAACTCGATCGACACGGCCAGTCCGGCCCGGCTGATCGTCATGCTTTACGACGGCCTGGTCTCGGCGATCGACAAGGCCGCGGCCGCGCTGGCAACGAGCCCGGGAGACATCGAGCTCGCCCACAGGGAGCTGACCCGCTGTCAGGACATCGTCTTGGAGTTGATGCAATCGCTGAATCACGATGCCGGCGACATGGCGGTCCGGCTCGCCACGCTCTACGAGTACTGCCACCACCAGTTGGTTCGCGCCAATGCCTCGAAGGACATGAGCCACGCCGAGCCGGTCCGGTCCATCTTCGTCGACCTCAGGGACGCCTGGATCGAGATCACCGAATCTGCCACGTCCGAACGCGTGTCGGCGTGAGAGACATCGACACCCTCGCAACCCATCTCCACGCGGAGCTCTCGAGGGCGCGGGCGGGCCTCGGGCTTTCTGTGATCGCCTTGACGACTCCCGAGGAGATGCTCGCAGAGGCCGAGCGCATCTCTGGACTGGTCACAGTCCGAATGCAGACCATCGAAGAACAGCTCGGAACACTCGGAACGACCCGGGCAGCCGCCCGCACCTACCTCGCCAGCGACAACCCGATTTAGGTCGCCGGGGCCGGGAACCGCCGCCTACCAACTGCGTTCCGTGACCACCTTGGTACGCCGCGGGCGACACAACTGTCGCCCGTACCCGTGCAATGCCTCCCCCGCAGATCGCACCTCGCACAGCACGCGGAACGTGGAGCGTGAGACATGGAACCCGGAACGTTCGCGCAACTCCTTAACCCGCCGGCGAACCCACCGACAGGGCACGCAGACAATTGAACCGGGGATCGAAGGATCGATCACCAACCCGGTACACATGCGACAGGGAAGAACGCACCAGCGTTTCTTCCCTGTTCACGTTTGAGGAGACATCTTGATCAACAACGACCTCACAACCCAGGCCATCGAATGGGCCATGAACGGGCTCGAGCGTCGAAGCCAGGTCACGGCGAACAACATCGCCAACGCCGAGGTGCCGAACTTCCGGGCATCGCGGATCTCCTTCGAGGGGCAGCTTCGAGATGCGCTCCAACGGTCGAGCCTCGACGCAGGCCAGTCGATGACGGCGAGCCAGACCGCCGATCCTGCGGGACCGAACGGCAACAACGTCGGTCTCGAGGACGAGCTGGTGTCGCTCATCGAGACCAACCTCCGCCAGGACGCCATGGTTCAGGCCTTCAACTACAAGGCCGGACTCCTCCGCACGGCTATGAGGGGTACAGGCGCATGAGTTTCGACGCTCTCGATATCGCAGCATCCGGCGCCAATCTCGGGCGCAGCTGGCTGAACGCAGTGGCCCACAACATCGCAAACGTGAACACGGTCAACCCCGATGGCGTGGAGCCCTTCCGCTCCAAGCTCGTCGTCGCCAGAGAGGCGGCCGACGGGAAGGGTGTGGAAGTCGTCGGCATCGAAGAGAAGGACGGCATCGCTCCTCAGGTCTACGACCCCGACCACCCGTTTGCGTCCGACGAGGGCGTCGTCACCCGGCCTGTCGTCGACCTGGCAACCCAGATGGCAGACATGATCGGCGCCCAGCGGACCTACCAGGCGAACCTCTCGGTCATCAAGTCCAGCCGAGACGCATACGCCTCCGCCATGCAGATCGGCAGGTGAGCGGAGTGGTCATGCCGATATCGGGAGTCACGGCAGCGGCATCGCTCACCTCGGTCGCGCCGACCGCAGCGAGCCCCTCCCCCACCGCGGCCGACGGGTTCACCGACAAGATCGCCAACGCCATGCAGTCGGTCTCGGACTCGATCGGCGATGCCGACGCGAAGGTCCAGGACGTGGCCGCGGGCGGCGACACGCCGATCCACGAGATGATGGTCGCCCAGACCAAGGCCCAGCTCAACACCGAGCTGTTGGTGCAAATGAGAAACAAGGCCGTCGAGGCCTACCAGGAAATCATGAGGATGCAGGTCTGACATGAACGTCGTCGAATCACTCCGCCGGACCTTCCGGGACCTCAACATGAGCCAGCGAGTCACGATGGCGTCTGCGCTTGTCGTCGTCCTGCTCGCCGGCGCAGCCTTCGTCCGCTGGGCGAGCGCACCGACCTACACCGTCCTGTATTCCGACGTCGACGCCGCCCAGCTGTCCGAGGTCATCGACAGCCTCGAGGCGCAGAACGTCGACTATCGCCTCGAAGGCGGCGGATCGCGGATTCTGGTCCCGCAGTCGGCGGTCTACCGGCTCCGGGCCGATCTGGCTTCCGATGGGATTCAGGGCTCGGTCGTCCCGCAGGGCTACGAGCTCCTCGACAACCAGGGCCTCTCGGTCTCGGACTTCCGCCAGAAGGTCGACTATCAGCGGGCCCTCGAAGGCGAGCTGGCTCGGACGCTCAATGCCATGCGCTCGATCGATGCGGCCACCGTCCACCTCGTGCTCCCCGAGGAGGCGCTGTTCGCCGAGAACCAGGAGCCGGTCACTGCATCGGTCCTGATCGACCCGAACGGCTCGATCGGCGACTCCGACGTCGAAGCGATCACCTTCATGGTCTCGTCGTCGGTCGAAGGCCTCGAGCCGAGCCAGGTCACCGTTGCCTCCACCGACGGCACCGTGCTCCACGCCGCTGGCGAAGACACCGGGATCGGCATGGGTAACGCCCAGCTCCGGATGACCAAGGATTTCGAAGCGAGCCTCGCGAGCGACATCACGGCGATGTTGACATCCGTCATGGGACCGAACCGGGCATCGGTGGTCGTACGTGCGGAACTCGATTTCGACGAGCGCTCCACCGAGTCCGAGCTGTACGACCCCGAGTCACAGATCGCCGTGAGGGAGCAGACCATCGACGAGACCTACAACGGCGCATCAGACGCCCCGGTCGGGTCGGTTGGGATCGATGGCGAAGCCCTCGAAGTCGCCGAGGACGGCTCCTACGAGTACGCCCGGAACGAGGCGACGACCGAGTTCGGCGTCGATCGGGTCGTCAC
>JAHEDH010000056.1 GCA_024641285.1 bacterium
GCACTCGGACATCCAATCGGTTGCACAGGGGCGCGACTGGTCGTCACGCTCATCCATGCGCTCAGAGCACGCGGCGGCGGCATCGGTGCGGCCGCCCTCTGCGGTGGAGGCGGTCAGGGTGATGCCCTGATCGTTCGGGTCGATGGCTGAGATACCGGACAGGAATCTCGGACTCGACCTGGCTCGAGTGACAGAAACGGCGGCGATGGCAGCTGCCCGCTGGCAGGGTCGCGGCGACAAGGAAGCCGCCGACCAGGCGGCCGTCGACGGGATGCGCGCCCACCTCGGCACCCTCTCGCTCGACGGCGTCGTGGTGATCGGCGAAGGCGAAAAGGACGAGGCCCCGATGCTGCACAACGGCGAGATCGTCGGAAACGGCGACGGGCGCCCGGTCGACATCGCCGTCGACCCGGTGGACGGGACCACGCTCACCGCGGCAGGAATGCCGGGAGCGCTCGCCGTGATCGCCGTGGCCGAACGAGGAACGATGTTCTTTCCGGGCTCGATGGTCTACATGGACAAGATCGCCGTCGGGCCTGCTGCCCGGGGCGTGATCGACCTCGACGCACCCGTCGACCGCAATCTCACCCGGGTTGCCAAGGCGAAGGGATCCGACGTAAACGACCTGACAGTGATGATCCTCGACCGCCCCCGGAACGAGCCGTACATCAAGGCCGTGCGGGAGGCAGGTGCCCGGATCCGCCTGATTCGAGACGGCGACGTCTCGGGCGCCATCGCCACGGCGCGGGACGACAGCGGCATCGACATGCTGCTGGGCATCGGGGGCACGCCCGAAGGGGTGCTCGCTGCGGCGGCGATGCGCTGCATGGGCGGTGAGATCCAGGGTCGACTGTGGGCGAGGCACGACGAGGACCGGGAGAGAGCGGCCGAAGAGGGCTTCGACCTGAACGACGTGCTCGAGACACGGGATCTGGTGGGAGGGACCAACGTCTCGTTCGCTGCCACCGGAATCACCGGTGGCGAGTTCCTCCGAGGCGTCACCTTCACCGGGCCGGGAGCCATCACCCACTCGGTGATGATGCGGGCGAAGACCGGATCCGTGCGCTACATGGATGCCTTCCACAACCTTTCCAAGCTGAACGAGTTCTCCTCAGTCGAATACGGCTGACCCCTTACCTCCCGGCTCGTACCTCACCGGCAGGGACCTTTCCCCACTCCGTGGGGAACAGCAATCGATGTCCCCCAGCTTGGCGGAGGAAGGGAACCGTGGAGCGAGGAACGAGCGCCACGGGAAGGGGCAGGCCGCCCGAATCGAGGTCTCCACGAGATTCGTTCTCACCGCGAGCCGCGACCCCTTACCTCCCGGCTCGTACCTCACCGACAGGGACCTTTCCCCACTCCGTGGAGAACAGCATCTATCGCGGGTGTTCAGGCTGGGTGGTATGGAGCGATGGCCTCGACCAGGCTTGAAGCGATGCGAACGCCGGTGGCTTCGAGTGAGGGGCGGTGGTGGCTTCCGTTGTCGACGAGCACGCAGTCGGCGCCGACTGCGGCGGCGGCGTCGGCGTCATCGGGCGTATCTCCGATCACCAAGGTGTCGGATGGATCGGCCGACAACTGGTCGAGATGGCTCTGGAGGTAGGGCGCCTTGCGCTCACCTGGGGAACCCCGGAGGCCGTCGATGCGGTCGAAATGATGGTCGATGCCGGCGGCTGCGACCAGCGGGATCAGATCGTCGTGGGGATACATCGACAGCAGCGATTGGCTCATGCCGTTGCCGGCCGTCCGTTCCAGCGCCTCTCGGGCGCCGGCGGCGAGCGGCGCCTCGGTCATCTGGGAGCGGTACGCCAAGTGGAAACGATGGTCGAGGTCGATCCACTCGGCATGCGAGATCTCACGGCCGAGCAGCGCGTCGTAGAACCGCTTGACCGGCCGCGTGTAGTGGGTCCGGTAGTCGTCGAGCGTCACCGGCTCGGATCGATAGGGACCCACCCCCGCATTCACCGAAGCGAGGACGACCATGAGATCGTCCAAGAGCGTGCCGTTCCAGTCCCAGACCACGTGCATTCGGCCAAGAGTACGGGTTTCCCGGTCCTGCGGAGACCTCCGTCTGTAGTGTGAGCGCCGTGTCTGAGACTGCCGCCGTCGCAGAGCAGCAGATGGGGCCGCTGATGTCGGCGGCCCTGGCTTACCAGCGATTTGCAGATCGGGTGAGCGAGTTCTTCGGCTACATCGCCCAGTATTTCGTGCTGCTCACGATCGTCGTCGGACTGGTCAACACGGTGCTCCGCTACGTCGGCGCGACCACCGGCAACAAGCTCACCAGCAACGTCGTCATCGAGGCCCAGTGGTACCTCTATTCGATGATCTTCCTTCTCGGCTTCGGGTACGTCCTCAAGAACGGGATCAACGTGAGAGTCGACTTCTGGTTCGCCCACCAGTCGAAGCGAACAAAGGCGTGGATCGATTTGATCGGACACTCGATCTCGCTGATCCCGTTCTGTGCACTCGGACTGTGGATCTCCTGGCAAGGGGTCACGTTCTCGTGGAGCATCCTCGAGCAGTCGCCCGACGCCGACGGGCTTCCGCGCTACCCCATCAAAACGATGATCCTGGTCGGGATCATCATCCTCTCGATCCAGGCAATCGCCGAGGTCATCAAGGCGGTCGCCGTGCTGAGAGGCATCGACATCGAGCTCGCAGGGTCCGACGCCCCGATCCGGGTCGAGTGATGGAGGCTGCGACATGATCGGTGAGTGGCTGGCGATCATCATGTTCGTCGTCTTCCTGGTCGCGATCCTCAGCGGATACCCGGTGGCGTTCTCGTTCGCAGGAACCGGCGTCGTCTTCTTCTTCATCGGGATCCTCACCGGCGACATCCAATTCGCAGCCATCAACGGGCTCTTCTCGAAGTGGTTCGCAGATTCGGTGTCCAATTTCACGTTCCTCGCCATCCCCTTCTTCGTCTTCATGGGGGCGGTCTTCGAGAAATCGGGGCTCGCCGAGCGCCTCCTCACGACGGTCGGGATGTTGATGGGTCCACTGAAGGGCGGTATGGCCGTGGCGGTCGTCATCGTGGGCACGCTGCTCGCCGCGGCCACCGGAGTCGTCGCCGCCACCGTCATCGTGATGGGTCTCCTGTCGCTGCCGGTGATGGTGCGATACAACTACGACCACAAACTGGCAACCGGTGTGATCATCGCCTCGGGCACGCTCGCACAGTTGATTCCCCCCAGCCTGGTCCTGATCGTGCTCGCCCAGTTCCTGCCTCTGAGCGTCGGGGACCTGTTCGCCGGGGCCCTCCTCCCCGGGATCATGCTGGCCGTGATCTTCGCGATCTACGCCGTCGCGATCGCCTACGTGCGCCCGGGCACTGCGCCGGCAATCCCGAAGGCGGAGCGGAACGTTCACGGCTGGGCCCTGGCACGTCAGGCGTTCTTCGCTGTCGTGCCACCGATCGTGCTCATCTTCGGCGTGCTGGGCTCGATCTTCTTCGGCATCACGACGGCGTCGGAGGCCGGCGCCGTCGGGGCCTTCGGCGCGGTCATCCTGGCGATCGCCTACCGGAACTTCTCTTGGCGGCTCATCATGGACGCCGCGCGCTCGACCACGAACATCACGGGTCTGGTGCTCCAGATCCTGTTTGCGTCGACGTTCTTCGCACTGGTGTTCGACAGGCTCGGCGGCCAGGCGCTGATCACCGACTGGCTCACGGCCATCCCCGGAGGCTTCTGGGGGTTCGTCATCGCAGCCAACATCATCGTGTTCCTGCTCGGGATCAACCTCGAGTTCCTCGAGATCTCCTTCATCGTGATGCCTCTCTTCGTGCCCGCAGCCGAAGCCCTCGGAATCACCGGACCGCTACTCGTCTGGTTCGCCGTCATGATGGCGATCAACCTCAACATGGCGTTCATCTCGCCGCCGGTCGGGTTCAGCCTCTTCTACCTCCAATCGGTCGCCCCCGAGGAGGTGCTGACAGCCGACATCCACAAGGGCGCTTTGCCGTTCATGGCGCTCCAGTCGTTCGGCCTGGCGATCGTTGCGTTCATCCCCGAGACGGTCATCTCGATCCTCGAGGTGTTCGACTTCACGAACCCGATCGAAATCGATTTCGTACCCGGCTCGTTCGCCGTGAGGCTCTCCATCACGCTCGTCGTCGTCGGTGTCAGCACCGCCATCTGGGCGGTGTACGGCCGCTACCGCTACAACCGCGATCTCGCCGCGGCCGCGGTCTGATCCGAGACCCGAGAGGCGCAGGCCACGAAGAGCCGAGGGCCCCTCCGAAGCGGGGCCCTCGAGTTGGTTCAGGTCCAAACGTCTTTCAGACGACCGACTGGTAGTTGAGCATCGCCTTCTCGGCGATCCCGAACCACTCCTGGGCATCCTGGCGGTAGGCGTTGAACGAGTCGTACACCGACTTGAAGTCGGTGTCCTCGGTCGCCAACTGATCGTAGAGCCCGAAGGCAGCTTCCTCGGCGGCATTCATCACGTCGTCGGGGAACGGCAACACCTGGGTCGTGCTGTCGGCGAGGATCTCCTGGAACGCTGCCGGGTTCTTGGCGTCGTACGAGGCCATCATGTCCACGTTCGCCTGCGCAGACGCGGTCTTGATGACTTCCTGGTATTCCTCGGGCAGCTCGTTCCACTTCTCGAGGGAAATCTGCACCTCGAGCGTGGGGCCTGGCTCCCACCAGCCGGGGTAGTAGTAGAAGTCGGCGACCGTGTTGAACTCGAGTTTGAGGTCGTCGTAGGGGCCGACCCACTCGGCGGCGTCGATCGCACCGGTCTGCAACGACTGGAAGATCTCGCCGCCGGCGATCTGCTGAACCGCCGCACCGAGCTCGGACATGACGACTCCGCCGAGACCGGGGATCCGGAACCGGAGGCCCTGGATGTCGGCGAGGGAATTGATCTCCTTGTTGAACCAGCCACCCATCTGCACGCCGGTGTTGCCCGCCGGGAACTGGATCGTGTTGAAGCGATCGGCGTAGATCTCCTGCATCATCTCGAGACCACCGCCGTAGTACAGCCAGCCGTTCTGCTGACGGGCGGTGAGCCCGAACGGAACGGCGGTGCCGAAGGCGTTGACCTCGGCGAGACCCCGGTAGTAGTACGACGCGGTGTGGCCGATGTCGATCGAGTTGGATTGGGTGTTCTGGAGGATCTCGAGCGGCGGCACCACCTCACCGCCGGCACGGGCGTTGATCGTGAACTTGCCTCCGGTCATCGCCGTGACCCGCGCAGCGACGGTCTGCGCGCCACCGAAGATCGTGTCGAGATTGGTTGGCCACGACGTGGCCATCTCCCAGTTCAGAGTCGGAAGATCGTCCGCCTGGAGCGCTCCGTCGAGATCGTCGTCTCCGGTCGAGCAGGCCGCAAGCGCTGCAGCGCCGAAGGCGCCCTTCGCGGCCAGACTCAGGAATTCGCGTCGTTCCATTCGCTGTTCCTCCTCGAACGCGTCGTCGCCTTCAAACACCTGTCTGCAGGCGTTCGGAGCGTACCCTCGACGCAAGTGGCGCCGCCCCTCAGTCTCCGTTCTTTCTGTCGACCAGGTTGCCGAGCCGCGTGTCGTAGAGCGCACCGATCACCGACCAGTCGCGTTGAGCCATCTCCGCCGAGAGCCTGAGACCGAGTGCCCGCGCCCCTTCGACGTCGCTCACCCTGGCGGCGAGCATCTCTGTCGGATCGGATCCGGCGTGGAGCACCTGGCGGTGGTAGCCGACAGGAACGAGTTCTGGATAGCTGAGCCGCTCGGGAAGCACGGGACAACATCCGGCAGCCATCGCTTCGACGACGGACACCCCATAAAACTCGTGATCCGCTGTCGAGACCACGAGGTCCGCCCCGTTCAAGAGCTCGACATAGGTGGACCGATCTGCGAACCCGTCCCAGACCACCCGGCCGCCGAGACGAGCAACGAAGTCGTCCCTGGCCGGATCTCCCCCGAGCCGCTCTTCGCCGCACAGCGCCACCTCGAAGTCGAGTTCGCCGAGCGAAGCCACGGCCTTCATGAATCGGTCCGGCCGTTTGTCGTGCTCCCACCGGTGGTTCCACACGATGCGAGCCGGACCCGAGCTCACGGCGGGTGAGAAGGCCAACACCTCGACACCCACAGGCATGACGACGGCGTTGGCGCGGACGCCCTCGACCGGCCCATCGTGCGGACCGTCGGGGAATCGCCTGAACAGCCCGGGCAGGAGCTCGAAGAACGTCTCGAGATGGTGGCGAGAGTTGAACCAGATCTCGTCGGCGGCCAGGGCCGAGCTCCAGTTGATCCAGGGGAAGGCGACGGCGGTGCCCTTCTGCGACGGATAGGCCAGCTGGTTCTCGTGCATGTAGAGCACCGTGAACGGCCTCCCCCAATGCGGCTGGGTCAACTCACGGAACAGCGCCAAGTCGATCATGTCCGAGACGATCACCGCATCTGGCCGGTAGCCGCCGGCGCACAGGTCTCCTACCTGATCAGCCAGGGTCACCGCCCCACCGCGCATCCGCCAACGCCAGTTCTCCGCCGGCAAGGTCACCAGCCTCACATCGTGCATCGAATGCGCCGCGAACCCATCCGCCCAAGCGCGATGCGACCCCCCGTAGAACGGCTCGACGAGACAGACATCCATGGGCGGAAGGGTACGTGCGTCACTCAATCCGAGCTCAATGGCTCGCTTCGCATCGCCGCCCCATGTTCGGATCGGCCTGGCGGCCTCCCGAGCGCCCGATGGCCTTCGGTCGCCTCACGGTGTTCGCAAGAGTCACCTCGCCAGCTTCACATCGCACTTCGGATCTTCATCTGCAGGTCGCTCGATCAACGGGAGGGCGTGCGAAGCACATCAAGCGTCTCCACGAGGCCGCCAGGCCGAGTGGGGACTTCAGGCGCAATGCGAGCGCCAGCGAGCGAGCAGCCGGAGTGGGGCGCCCAGCCCGCCTCACATCTCGGAGCGGCCGACGAGGGCGCGGCCGAGGGTGAGCTCGTCGGCGTAGTCGAGGTCGCCACCCACCGGGAGGCCGGAGGCGAGGCGGCTGACTCTGATGCCGAGCGGCTTGAATTCGCGGGCCAGATACATGGCCGTGGCATCACCCTCCATCGTCGGGTTGGTGGCGATGATGAACTCATTGATCTGCTCGGATTCGACCCGCTTCCTCAGCTCGGGGATGCGCAGCTGGTCGGGACCGATTCCCTGGATGGGTGAGAGCGAGCCACCGAGGACGTGATACCGCCCCCGGTATTCGTTGGTGCGCTCGATGACGACGATGTCCTGCGGGCGCTCGACGACGCAGACGACCGACTGGTCGCGTCTGGCATCGAGACAGATCGTGCATTCCTGGTTGGCGGTGACGTTGAAGCAGCGGACGCAATGTCCGATCTGGTCTCTCAGGTCGAGGATCGAGTGGCCGAGCCGGCGGGCGTCTGTGTCCTCGATGCTGAGCAGATGGAACGCGATCCGCTGCGCGCTCTTGCTCCCGATGCCAGGGAGCCGCGAGAGTTCGTCGATGAGCCGCTGGAGCGGACCCTCGTACATCAGCCCAACAGCCCGCCGAGCCCTCCGGCAAGCCCACCCATCGACTGCTCTGCGGCCTTGGCGGCTTCACCCATGGCAGCGTTGATCGCCGCTACGACGAGATCGCCGAGCAGTTCGGGATCTTCGGGGTCGATGACATCCGGTGAGATGTCGACGGACACGACCTCGTTCGATCCCTTCACGGTTGCCTTGACGACCCCGCCCCCCGCCGAGCCCTCGAACGTCTGCTCGGCGAGCTGGTTCTGGGCGGCCATCAGCTCCTCTTGCATCTTTTGTGCCTGCTTCATGAGCTGGCGCATGTCTGGCTGACGGTTCATCTGGGCTCCTCGATGGCAGGGGGTGCCAATCGTACCCGGATCGAGGTTCTCAGCCGTCGCTGTCGGATTCGTCCACGACGGTCCCACCGAGCTCGTCCTCGATGAGTTTGAAGGGATCGGTGAGATCGTCGGGCGCCTCGTCCATCTGATCCTGATCGGGAACCCGTTCCGGTTCGGGCTCGGGTTGAGGTACATGGCGCCTGCTCTCCCGTCCGTCGTCGGTGACGGCGACGGTGCCATCTGCGGGGGCGAAGACGACCTTCACGGCCCCACCGAGGAGATCACCCGCCCGAGTTGCGACGATCGAGGCCGCTGCCGGGTCGGCCTCGAGTGACTTGAGGTGGAATCCGTGGCGGACACCGACGACGAGCGTGGTTCCGCGCACGTCCATCGGCTCGGTCTCCCTGAACAGCGCCCAGCGGCGGGCTCCGAGCAGGTCACGAAGGCCGCCGAACAGTTGCGGCCACACGGAGCGGAACTTCTCGATGGTGACCCCTTCTGCGGCCTGTTGAGTCTCGGGTTCGCCCACCAATGGGGCGGCCGCCGCAACCAGCTGCTCCTCGACCTCTTCGTCAGACCCTGTCGGCTCGACGTCCGGGACCGAACCGTGTGTGACCTCCTCTGCAACCGGCTGGGCGGGGGGCGCCGGCGCGGGGCTCGGTTTGTCTGGGGTCACCGACGGTATCGGCTGGGATGAGAGGCTGTTGATCTTGCGCTCGAGCCGGTCCATCCGTGACAGCATGGCTTCGGAATCCGTCGAGGTCTCGGGCCGCGTCAGCTTGATCATCGCCAGTTCGAGCATCAGTCGCTCCTCGCGACCCTCTCGGAGCTTGATGAGCGCTTCGCCCAGGAGGTCGACCCCCCGGAGCACGTCTCCGGCCGGAAGTCGAACGGCCGCCTTGCGCCAGGTCTCGAGCACCTCTTCGGGCTCGTCTGCCACCTCGGCGAGATTCGGGGCGTAGTGGGCGAGGAACACGCCGCGGAGGAATCCGACGGATTCGGCGACAAAGCGACGGAGATCGACACCTTCGCCGGCGAGACGGGCGACCAGTTCGAGCCCGCCCTGTGCGTCCTGATCGGCGATCGCCGAGGTCAGTGCGGCGTACGCCTCCTGATCGGCGAGACCGAGGGCTCGATTGACGCCGTTCAGGTCGATGCTGGAGTCACCCAGCGCCGCAACCTGCTCGAGAAGGCTCAGCGAATCACGGACACTGCCGGCGGCGTGGCGTGCGACGGCGATGAGTGCGGCCGGCTCGGTCTTGTAACCCTCGGCGTCGGAGATCCTGGCCAGGTGGGCCGCGAGCGACTCGATGGACACGGAGTGGAAGTCGAAACGCTGGGTCCGGCTCCGGACCGTGTCCAACAGCTTGTAGGGCTCGGTGGTGGCGAGGACGAAATGGACGTGCTCGGGCGGTTCCTCCAGCGTCTTGAGCAGCGCGTTGCCGGCAGCCTTGGAGAGCATGTGCGCCTCGTCGAGGATGAACACCCGCCTGCCGGTGCCGGAGGAGGCGACGGTGCTGACGCTGACTCGCATCTCACGGATGTCGTCGACCGAGTTGTGGCTGGCGGCGTCGAGTTCGAGCACATCGAACGACGACCCCTCGGTGATGGCGACACAGCTGTCGCATTCGTTGTCGGGGGATCCGTCCGGAAGCCGGTTCTCGCAGTTGAGGGTCTTGGCGAGGATGCGCGCCGTCGTGGTCTTGCCGGTGCCTCGGGGCCCGGCGAACAGGTAGGCGTGGGCGACGTGTCCGTCGGCGACCTCGCGCGACAGTGTCGTGGTCACGTGGGTTTGGCCGACGACCTCGTCGAAGGTCTGAGGCCGGTATTTGCGATACAACGCCTGGTAGTCCGCCATCGCCGCAGAGCCTACCGGTTGGCCAGGTGCACCCCCAGAGGGGTCTCGGTCGGCCGTGTCCGTGCGATCGCCGAATACACAAGGATCTGCAGGCCTTATCGTTCAGGAAGGCCTGGCACCTGCCGATGGGGACGTGTGACCGTGATTTCTGATACCTCTGATGACGCCGCGTCCACGGCGACACTGCCTGCCGTGTGGACGAAAGGGCTCACGCGGAAGTTCGGAAAGGACCTCGCGGTCGACAACCTCGACCTCGAGATCGCGCCAGGTGAGTTCTACGGGCTGCTCGGCCAGAACGGTGCAGGCAAGACGACCACGATCAAGATGATCGTCGGACTGCTCCGTCCCACCGACGGCACCGCCGGGATCGGCGAGCACAGCACGTGGAAGGACCCGATCTCCGTCAAGCGTCGGATCGGTGTGCTGCCGGAAGAGTTCAATCTCTATGAGCGGCTCACCGGCGCAGAGCTCCTGGACTTCGCAGCCGGCATGCACGGCCTCGATCGTTCCCAGACCATCGAGCGTCGGAACGAGCTGCTCGAGCTCCTCGACCTGTCCGACGACGCCAACAAGCTGGTCGGCGACTACTCCCGCGGCATGCGCAAGAAGGTGGCCTTGGCCGCCTCGATCATCCATCGTCCCGATGTCCTGTTCCTCGACGAGCCGTTCGAGGGTGTCGACCCGGTGAGCGCCAGGCTGATCCAGAAGCTGCTGATGCGGTTCACCGAAAGCGGCGCCACCATCGTCTTCTCTGCCCACGAGATGCACCTCGTCGAGAGGCTGTGCACGCGAGTCGGGATCATGGTGAAGGGCAGCCTCGCCATCGAGGACACCGTCGAAGGGCTGTGCGAGCGGACGGGAACGACCAACGTCGAGGACGCATTCATCACGGCGGTGGGCGGCGAGACCGGAACAGGTGAGATCGAGTGGTTGCACAACTCGTCCAGCTGAAGCTCCGACTGCTGTGGAACGGGCTGAAGGCGGACTGGCAGCGCCGAATCGGCTTCCCGGCGACGATGATCGCGCTGGGTTTCGGCGCCGTCTACCTGGCCGGCCGCTATTCAGAGACTGTTTCGCTCCTGTCTCCCGAGGCTCGCATCGAATTCACCCTGTGGGCGGCGCTCGCCTTCTTCGGCCTGTGGGTCACGCTGCCGGTCGTCATCTTCCCGCTCGACGAGAACCTCGATCCGGCGCAGTTCGCCATGGCCCCTGTCCCGCCACTCTCGTTCATCACCGGACTCGGCCTGGCAGCGCTCATCGCCCCGAGCGTCGTCGTCCCGGTCATCGTGCTCGGCACGAACGTGGGGATCCATGCCTCGGTGCTCCCGATCGCCGTGTGGTCGTCGGCACTCTTCCTCGTGCTGATGATCGTGTCCGGCCAGCTGTTCACGACCGTGATCTCGGCGGTGCTGCGCACCCGCCGCGGACGCGACTTCGCGATGTTCATCGTGCTCGGGATCGGGCTGATCGGCTTCGCCTCCCAACAGCTGACCCGCCGGGCCATCGACGCGCTCGGTCTCGAAGGTGCCGTGCTTGCGAACCCGGTCGGCGACGTCGCGGTGTTCCTCCCCCCGGTCGCGGCGCAGCGGATCACCACGGAGGCCATCGCAGGCAACTACCTGGGTGCGGTGACGTGGTCGGTCGTCACGGTCGCCTGGATCGGGGTGCTGGCATGGGTGTGGAACCGACTGCTGCAATGGATGCTGACGACTCCTGAAGCCAACGCCGGACCGGCGAAGCGCTCTCGTAGCGCAGGCCTCGCAGGGCGGATCGGTTGGAGCGCTCCGATCGTCCTCGCCCGCAAGGAGCTGCGCTTCTTCGTGCGGGACCCGCGCCAACGGCTGGTGTGGACGGGAGCGGTGATCTTTCTCGGACTGGTGGCATCGTCGATCCTGGTCGGCACCACCGGCATCGGTCAGTTCCGAACCAGGGAGTGGATCCCGCTGCTGGCGCCCGGCCTCGTGCTGTTCGTCGGCCTACCGATCGCTCTCAACATGTTCGGCTGGGAACGCAACGCTGCCAGTTTTCTGTTCGTGCTGCCAACCACTCCTCGCCGTCTCATCCTCGGCAAGAACCTCGCCACCGCGATCGCCCTCGTCTTCGAGACGGCCCTGCTCACAGTGCTCCTCGCCGCACTCTCGAACTCGTGGGCCGTCCTCAGGTTCGTGCCGGCGCTGACCGTTGCGGCGGTCGGGTGCCAGTTGGCCGTGGGCAACTTCGTGTCGGTGATCACGCCCCTCAGGCTGCCCCGAGAAGGCACCGATGTGTTCAGCCAGGCAACCGAGCAGGGGTGTCTGGCGATCTTCGCCCAGCTCACGTCGTTCGCCTTGATCGGGCTGATGCTCGTGTTGCCGGCGTCGTTCATGGTGCTGGCCATTGCATTCGGCCAGGCGATCGAGCCCTGGATGGCGAATGGCTTCTCGGTGGTCTGGGGTGTGTTCTTCTATCTGCTCTCGGTCACGATCACCTCGCGCATCCTCAATCGCAGGATGCCGGAGGTGGTCAATTGGGTTCAGACGGTTTAAGTCGGGCTGGCGCCCTCCAGCTACCGGCTACCGGCTTCCGGCTGCCCGCTCTGTCCGGCCGGGAGTTTCGGGGATGTGGCCCTGCCTCACCCGTTCGGCACCACGGTCGAGCGTCCGGACGACGCCATGATCGAGTCGCGCCGAGAAGGAGCTGGAAGTCGGCAGCTGTCGGCATCGTTTGAAAGGGGGTGTAGGACCAGGCCAGACTGGGTACACGCCGCTCATGAACCATCCTCTTGAACTCGTTGTGATTCTCGGGACCGCCCGGGAAGGAAACCAATCGTCCAAGGTCGTCCCGGGAATCGTGGACGCCGCCGCAGATCGGGACTGGAAGACCACGGTGATCGAGGTCTCGGATCACCCGCAGTCGGCCACCGACACCCATGCCGGCGATGACCCGTTCCGTAGCCAGATGGCGACCGCCGACGCCTTCGTGATCATCGCACCCGAGTACAACCACAGCTTCCCCGGAGAGCTGAAGATGCTGCTCGACCGCCAGCAGGGCGAGTTCGCCCACAAACCGGTCGGCCTCGTCGGCGTTTCGGCGGGGGGCCACGGCGGCATCCGCGCCGTCGAGGGCCTGCTCCCGGTGCTGTACACACTGCGGGCGGTGTCCGTGCTCCCACAGGTGCTGATCGGTGGAGTCCACGAGCTCGAGGATCCGTTCTCAGTCGAGCGCCACGCCCGCCAACTCGGAGCGATGTTCGGCGAGCTCGAGTTCTATGCCGAGGCCCTCAGGGCCGCCCGCAGCTGAACCGAGGCTGCGGTGACGAGGGGTCCGATCGGCCCCTCGACGAAGCTAGAGCCCGACCAGCTCCGCGCTGACATCCCACAACCTCTGGGCAGCGGCCTCGTCGCACGCGATCGGGAGCCGCTGCTTGACCTCTCCGGCTGCCCAGTAGAGCCCGCGCGAGAGCTCCTGGTCAGGCGCCGTGGCGAGATGAACCGAGGTGGCCGCCCCTTCGGCCGGTGATGCGAGGAACGGCTTCAACAGGCGCATCGTCACACCCATCAGCTTCGAGCCTTCTCTGCCCTGTGCGAATGAGGTCCCGACGACGCCGGGGTGGAGTGCCCTGGCGGTCACACCCGAGCCCCCCATCCGCCGGTCGAGCTCGATCGTGAAGAGGATGTTCGCCAGCTTTGACCTGGCGTAGGCCATGTTCGAACTGAACCGGCTCTCCGCTTGGAGATCGTCGAAGTCGAGCCCCTCCTTCGCTCTGCGGTAGTTCTCGGAGCTGACCGTGATCACCCGAGATGGAGCTCCGGAGGCGAGCCGGTCCGACAGCAGATTGGTCAGCAAGAACGGGCCGAGATGGTTCACGCCGAAGGTCCATTCGAATCCATCAGGCGTTTCGAGGCGCTTTCCCGTCATGACACCGGCGTTGTTGACGAGCACCTCGGGCCGGTCGGTTGGGAGGCGGTCGGCAAAGGCTCTGATCGAGGCGAGGCTCGCCAAGTCGAGTTGTTCGACCCCGACGGTCCTCCCAGTGACGGCTGCGATCTCGGCTGCAACCGCATCTCCCCGTTCGGCGTCTCGGGCCGTGATCGTGACCCGGGCACCCCGACGGGCCAGCTCTGTCGCGGTCGCCTTCCCGATCCCGGAGTTGCCCCCGGTGATCAACACGTGCTTTTCCTCGATGTCCCAAGTCACGAGATGATTCTACGAACGGGGGCGGCATCGCCGAACGCGGCGGAAGAAGAACTCGATCCGATCTCAGCCCTTCTGACCAGTGATCGCCGCCGCAACGGCTCTGCCGCTTGTGAACGCCCCTTCGATCCGAGCCCCCGAGAACGCCTCACCGGCGAGCCAGACGCCGGAGCCGAGCTCGAGGCAGCCGATATCGAGCGGGTTGGTGGGCATCGAATACCGCCAGCGGTGGGCGGTCGATGCAACCACCGGGGTCCCCGTGAGCCGCTCGAACTCCCCGGCGAGGTCCTCGAGCCAGACGGCCTGGTCGGCCTCGAGGCTCGACCTGGCGTAGGCGGGTGTGCTGTGGATCGTCACCGCAGGGACTTCCGACACGCCCTTGTGGTGGTTGTCGGCGATCCAGGCGATCGGGCCGTCATCGGGGGCGAGATGCCCATCGAGCAGCTCAGGGTCACGGTCGAGCACTGCCATGACGGCGATGCTCGGGTCGTAGTCGATCGCCTCCAGCATCGATCTCACGTCTGTCGCAATCAGGTTCGGGTCGATGAGGTCGAGTGCCTGCGGGATCGGGGCGGTGGCCACGACGACATCCGCCTCGAGCCGCTCGCCGGTTTCGAGCACGACCGCTCCGGCGGCAACCTGCTCGGCCCTCGCCGCCGTGCGGACGTCGAGTCCGTCCGCCAACCGCTCGCAGATCGAGCGCATCGCCGGGACCCCGCGGTGTCGAGGCTCCACACCGTTGTCGGTGGTGACGCTCTCCCCCTCGTACCAGACGCCGACGACACCGGCGAAGCTCAGCTCCTCGACGAACTCCGTGAACGCCGCTCCCCGGACGCTGAAGTGCTGAGCCCCGTGATCGAACCTGGCGCCTTCGAACCGCTTGCTGGCCATCCTTCCGCCCACCGCTCGACCCTTATCGAGGACGACCACGTCGTGGCCGGCAGCGGCCAGGGCGTTTGCGGCAACAAGCCCGCTCAAGCCCGCTCCGACGATCGCGACCTTCAACTCGAGACCTCCATTGCGAGAAGATCTCGGATCGCACCGAACAAGAGGATCGCCTCGGTCTGGTCGAATGCCTCGGACTCGTTCACGACCGAGCCGGCAACGACGAAGGACCGGCTGTCATCGGCGGTCATGTACCACGAGGTGGCGAGCACGCCGGGCTCACTCCCGCCCTTGAACCAGATCTGACCCCACGTTCCCGTTTCGTCAGGGAGCCCGGGGTTGGTGGTGGTGATGCCAACGATGGGACCCAGTCCGGGTTCGGTGGACCGTTCGGCGAGATAGAGCCAGGCCGCGCAGAGGTCGAGCGGTGAGGCGAACCACTCTGCAGACAACACGGCGACCGGTTCGGTGAAGGCGGCGGCGGAATCGAGGTCGGGAAGCGGCGTGCTTGCGAGCTCGGCGAGCACCTCCCTGCGAGTGTCGACATCGCCTTCCACGAAGGCATCGAGCGCAGAGTCGTCCCCGAGCTTGAGTTGGAACAGTTCGCGTGTCGTGAGAAACGGGATGTTGAGCGACGGATCGGAGTGTCCCATCTCCGACTGAATCGCTTCGACGGCGCCCCGTCCGACCAGCGCAATGAGATGATCGGTGGCGGTGTTGTCGGAGATCTCGATCATCCTCTTGGCGAGTTCCTGGACCGTGACGGACGATCCAGGCTCGGCGTTCTGGGTGATGCCGCTCGGCAGGCTGTATGTCGTCTCGGTCAGTGTGACCGGATCGTCCCAGTCGATGTCGCCCGCGGCAACGGCGTCGGCAACGGCGCCGAGCACGTACAGCTTGAACGTCGAGCCGAGAGGCAGCGGCATCCGGCTGAGCATCTCGGCGATCGGCACGCAGCTCCCGTCGGTGGTTTCGGCAACGAGCGCACCCGCGGTTCCGAGCGCGGCGAGTCGCCCGAAGGCCTCGTCGTAGGTCTCGGGTGGATCGTCGAGCACCGGCGGCTCCCCCGGCTGGAGGAACAGCCCGTCGATCCGCCGGTCGCCGTCGATGTTCATGAGGACCCGAATCACAGGCTCCCCGCCTGCCGGGGCGATCAGCACCACGAGATTCGTCGACCCGCTCGTCTCGGTATCGATCACCTCCCAGCCTGCGGAACCGGCGGCGATCTGATCGATGAGCGGGGTGAAGTCGGTGAACGAGACCTGGTCTCGGAAGACTTGGGCGAAACGCTCTTCGTAGACCTCAGCGGTCACATCGGCGCCGTTGAGGAGGGTGAGGAACCAGGCGAGATGATCCTCGATCGTCCAGGTCTGGTCGGTCTCCCCGCTCATGACAGGAGGTGTGGTCGGTTCCTCGGTGCCGGCAGTGGTCTCGACGACTGCTGAGGTCGTGGTGGTGTCGGCGGCCGTCGTGCATGCCGAGACGAAGACCAGCACTGCCAACAACAGGGCTTTCGCACGGTCACTCACCAGCCAACACCACCCCGTTCTCGTATGCGAACACCACTGCTTGAACCCGGTCACGCAGGCCGAGCTTGGTGAGCACGTTCGACACATGCGTCTTCACCGTCGCCTCTCCCACGAAGAGCTCCTCGGCGATCTCGGCATTGGTCATACCGCGAGCCAACAGGACCAGCACCTCGCGTTCGCGTTCGGTGAGCCGATCCGCGGCGTCGCTCGAAACGGGAGCGCCGGGTCGTCGGGCGAACTCCTCCACCAGTCTCCGGGTCACCGACGGAGCGAGCAGCGCATCGCCGCTGGCGACGGTCCGGATCGCTTCGATGAGGGTGTCTGGCGGGGCGTTCTTGAGCAGGAAACCTGAGGCGCCATTGCGCAACGCAGTGAACACGTAGTCGTCCCGTTCGAAGGTCGTGAGGATGATCACCCGGGGCCCGTCGGCCATACCGCTGATCTCGGCCGTCGCCTCCAGCCCATCCGTACCGGGCATCTGGACATCCATCAGGACGATGTGTGGGCGGAGCGTCTTGGCGAGGCGCACG
This sequence comes from bacterium, assembly GCA_024641285.1. Classification (GTDB taxonomy): domain Bacteria; phylum Actinomycetota; class Acidimicrobiia; order Spongiisociales; family ZC4RG35; genus JAHEDH01. The sequence goes on from JAHEDH010000056.1 coordinate 16,771, forward strand.
GCCTCGGCGCCGTCGGTTGCCTCGCCCACGACCGACATGTCGGATTCGGCGCCGATGATCATCCCGAACCCGCTTCGAACGAGCTGTTGATCGTCGGCGATGACGAGCTCGATCACGCGGTCATCCCGTCTTCGTAGATGCCTTCGGTGGGGAGCCTGGCGGACACTCGGTAGCCGCCCCCTTTGATCGAGCCGAAGTCGAGGTCGCCACCCACCATCGCCGCCCGCTCACGCATGCCCAGCTGGCCGCGTCCGCCGGACTCGCCGGTACGGTCATGCGGGGAGGGCGACCTGGTGTTGACGACCTGGATCTCGAGGGCCTTGTCGAGGTAGGAGACGATCACCGTGGTCTCGGCGCCGCCGGCGTGCTTGATCACGTTGGTGAGGGCCTCCTGGACGATCCGATAGGCACTGAGACCCACGGCCAGCGGGAGTTCGCGGGGTCTGCCGATCTTGCGAACCTCGACCGGGAGCCCCGCCTCGCGGACGCGTTCCACCAGTTGGTCGAGATCGTCGATCGTCGGCTGCGGCTCGACCGTGGCTTCCTCACCTTCGGAGCGGAGGAAGCCGACGAGACGGTGGAGCTCGGTGACGGCCTCGCGGCTGGACTGCTCGACCGAGGCCAATGCGTCGGCCGCCCGTCCCGGGTCGGATGCGAGGATGCGGCGGGCGCCGGCGGCCTGGACTCCCATGACGCTGACGTGGTGGGCTACGACGTCGTGTAGCTCCCTGGCGATCCTCACCCGCTCGTCGAGAACGGCACGCCGTGCCCGAGCCTCTCGTTCGACGGCCAACTGGTCCGCCCGGCGCGCCAGCTCGGCGGCATCGATCCGCCGGCGCCGCCAGGCGTCACCCAGCAGCCATGACGCAGTGAAGAACCCGGCATTGATTGCGAGCGACAGCGCCGCCAGCGTGAGCCCGTCGAATCCGACGAAGTCCTCCTGCCCGAAGATGGAGTAGAGGAGGGCAAGCCCGGAGAAGGCCACGGCGACCCCCCGGACGAGGTGTCGGGCGGAAGCATCGGAGTAGGCGCCGGCGGCGAAGATCGCCAGGAAGATCGCCAGCGACGACACGTTGGGCTCGGGCACCTCGAGATACCGATAGAGGGCGAACAGCGGGCCGACGAAGCCCGCAACCCGCAACGGTGCCACCCTTCGCCAGGCCAGCGGCAGGTGAAGCGCCGCCGTGATCAGGATGTCCCCCCAGTAGGGCAGCTTCGAGGTGATCTTGTCGGGGACGACATCACGAAGGATGAAGATCGAGAACGCGGCGACGGCGAACATCGTGACCGCCACGATCCAATCGGATCTCTGCATCGATCTGCTGTCGTCCATGAGACGGAAGGCTATCGGTCGGTTCCGGCGACGGCATCCCCCGCAGGGCGGACTGCAGGATCACCCGCCCGGCGGAGGGTGAACCGGGTGCGCTTCGATAGCTTGCCCTCCACACGAACCACACGAAAGAGGTCCGACATGCTGCAAATGCAGGATCTGACGAAGTCATACGGAGAGGTCAAGGCGCTCGACGGGTGCACGTTCGCCGTGGCACCGGGCCAGATGCTCGGGTTCCTCGGCCCGAACGGCTCGGGCAAGACAACCACGATGCGAGCAATCTTCGGGCTCATCCGCCTCGACAGGGGCACCGTGACATTCGACGGCGCACCGATCAGTCAGAACGACCGCCTCGCCTTCGGCTACATGCCCGAACAGCGGGGCCTCTATCCCAAGATGAAGGCGGCCGATCAGCTCGCCTACCTCGGGGCGCTCCACGGCATGGAGCAGGCAGAGGCTCGGCGCGCCGGAATGGCGCTGCTCGACGACCTCGGGTTGGCCGACCGGGCGGGCGATCCGGTCGAAGAGCTCTCGTTCGGCAACCAGCAGCGGGTTCAGCTCGCCGCTGCGCTGGTCCACGATCCCAAGGTGTTGGTGTTGGACGAGCC
>JAHEDH010000057.1 GCA_024641285.1 bacterium
CATTCACGCAAGATGGTCCTGGAGTTCCTCGATTCGTCGGCGGACCTCTCGCACAGCGAGATGGCACCGTGGAAGGAGCGCTACGGCGTCGACGGTTCACGGTACGGACCGTCGTCGGGGTCGAACGATGACCGCGACCACCGCCACGCCGGCCACCACCCCGAGCCGGACGGATCGACAGCCGAGACGGTCGATCAGCCGGTCAAGGTCGACAACGCCCTCTACATCCGGGACTACGCCAGCTGCATCCTCTGCTACAAGTGCGTCCAGGCATGCGGTGAGGAGGCGCAGAACACGTTCGCCATCGCCGTGGCCGGACGCGGGTTCGATGCCCGGATCTCGACCGAGTTGGACACGCCGCTCACCGATTCGGCCTGTGTCTTCTGCGGCAACTGCGTCGGGGTGTGCCCCACCGGGGCGCTCCAGTTCCGTTCCGAGTACGAGATGCGGAAAGCAGGCATCTGGAACGAAGACGAGCAGAAGGTGACCCGAACGGTCTGCTCGTACTGCGCCATCGGCTGCAACCTCGAACTCCACGTCCAGGACAACCGGATCGTCAAGGTCACCTCTCCCCTCGACCACTCGGTCACACACGGGAACCTGTGCGTGAAAGGGCGGTTCGGCTACGACTACGTCCAGGAACTGGGTGACCTGGCGACCTCGCCGATCGACGAGGTCCTGCGAGCGGCGCGCTCCGACAGACGCTGAGCGCTCAGATCGATCCGACGAACGCCCGGAACGCACCCGCCGCCCCACCGGTGATCGCCGATGAGTGCCCGAAACAGGCGATCTCGAAGTCGAGACCGGCCATCGTTCGGAGGCTCGAGTCGAAGGTCGCCGTCTTCCGGTTCATGAAGCCGCGCTGGATTCCGCCGCCGCGGGTTGCCAGAGCCGAGTCTCCGGCGAACAACACCCCGCCGTTCCGATCCAGCAGCAATGAGATATGACCTTCGGTGTGCCCGGGAGTGGCAACGACGGTCAGATCGGACACGCCGGGCACCGGCCCCTGCGTGACGGCGTCGTCGACGACGCTGCCCTCTGCTTCAGGGACCAGGCGGACCAGACCGCGAAGGATGGGGAAGTCGAGAATCGGCGGAGCCGACGCCGTACGGTCGCCCCTCACGATCGGCGCATCGATCTCGGATGCGATCAGTGAAGCGCCGGATGCCCTCTTCAACGCAGCTGCGCCTCCGGTATGGTCGGCGTGACCGTGTGTGATCACGATGACCCTGATGTCATCGGGGGTCCGGCCGATCGATCCGATCCCGTCGATGATCGCTCCGTGCCGCCTGGGGAGACCCGTGTCGATGAGGACCACCCCCTCGTCCCCGTCGATGATGAATGCGTTGACACCCTTGGAGACCTGGTGGATCCCGGCAGCGATCTGTTCCATGTCGGCGAGGGTACCCCTCGATTCGATCTTCGGTTGGCCGAGTCTCCGGATACCGTTGCTCTCGACAGTCAGCAGAGGATCCCGAAGCGATGAAGCTCCCGATCACCCCCTACCGAGCCCCCAGCCCGCTCCCCCGAACCGAATGGATCGTCCACCTCACCGACGCAACGGCCTCCGTCAGGCTTGCCCGCGAGCTGCCGATCACCTCGGAATTGTCCGAAGTCGTTCCGCAGGAAGGCGATCGGGTGCTGGGCACGGTCAATGTCGGATTCCGCGACCGCGTTGCACTCGTCGCCCGTGAGACACCGGGGGGCGTGCAGATCATCAGCGGCGTCGAGCCGACTGCGATCGAGTCGAACAGCCAGCTGTCCACCTATCTGGACAGGGCGATCACCGGGCGCCGATCCGCCGACACCCTGTCGGTTGGAGTCATCGGGTACGGCCCGTTCGGGGGCATGGGGTACTCCCACGGTCTCGCGTGCAGCGAGACCCCGGGGCTGGAGCTGGTGGCGGCGGTCGACCCGAGCGACGAACGCAGGAAGGCGGCCGAGACCGACTTCCCCGGCATCCGAACCTACGTCGATGCCGGCGAGATGCTGGCGGATGGCGGAATCGACCTCGCCATCGTGGCGACGCCTCCCGTCTATCACGCGCCCATCGCCACCCAGCTGCTCGAAGCCGGGATACACGCCATCGTGGAGAAGCCGATGTGCCTCACCACGGCGGACGCCGACCGTCTGATCCTGCTCTCCGAGGAGCGTGATCTCCTCGTGACGGTGCACCAGTCGCGCCGTTGGGATCGCGACTACCTGGCGCTTCGAGCGGTGATCGAGTCGGGCGCGGTCGGACAGGTCTTCAACATCGAGACGTTCGTGGGTGGTTTCGGCCACCCATGCCGGGCGTGGCACAGCGAGGAGTCGATTTCTGGTGGAGCGATCTACGACTGGGGCAGCCACCACGTCGACTGGATCATCCAGCTCTACGGATCGATGCCGTCCGTGGTCCGCTGTGTAGGTCACAAACGCGTCTGGCACGACATCACCAACCTCGACCAACTGACGCTCCACATGCTGTGGCCGGACGGTCGGGAAGCCACCTTTCGACAGTCCGACGTCGCAGCCATCCGGCGCCCCAAGTTCTACGTCCAGGGCGACTCAGGGACGATCGAGGGGCATTACCGGCCGATGGTGCGCGAGGGGCTGGAACCGGGCCGCGGCTTCGTGCGAGAGGAATCGCATCATGCCGAAGCTCCCGTGGAGCTTTCGATCAGCCACTTCGACGGGACCGCATCGAGAGTGGCGCCGGCGCCGCATCCCGGGTGGGGCTTTCACCGCAACCTGGCGGACCACCTGTTGTTGGGTGAGCCCCTCGCCGTGTCGCCGACATCCACCAGAGATGTCGTCCGGGTCCTCGAAGCCGGGCACCGCTCGGCCGCCGAGGGCGGAACCGTGATCGACCTTGACTGACCCACTGCGCCTCGGAGTCATCGGCGCCAATTCGTTCGTCGCGAAGGCGGCGATCTACCCGGCGGTCGATGCCTCTGAAGATGTCGAGATCGTGGCAGCGGCCTCGAACAGCGGGGTCCCCGACGTGCTCCGTTCGGTGTCTCGACCCGGATACCAGGCCGTCGTCGACGACCCCGAAGTGGAAGCGGTCTATGTTCCGCTGCCGAATGCGATGCACCGGGAGTGGACCGAGCGAGCCGCCGCTGCGGGCAAGCACGTCCTGTGCGAGAAGCCGCTGGCATCGGCCGCCGAAGACGTCGCCGCCATGTACGCGGCGTGCCGGCGGTCCGACGTCGTGCTGGCAGAGGCGTTCATGACGCCGTTTCATCCCCGCACGGCTGCCGTGATCGAAGCCGTTCGGCGCGGCGCAGTCGGCGAGATCCGCTCGATCCGGTCCGAGTTCACCTTCACGATCGGCGCCGACCATTCCGACAACTTCCGCTGGAAGGCGGCGTACGGCGGCGGGGCACTCTGGGACGTCGGGATCTACACACTCTCCCCCATCTTCGACCTTCTCGACGATCCCGAGGTGTGCCATGTGACTTCGAGCGATGGGCCGGGTGATATCGACGTCACGACATCGGTTGTACTGGCAACCCCCCGAGCCTTGGCAACGGCACTCTGCTCATTCGAGATGCCCGAACACCAACTCCTCGAGATCCGAGGTACGGCCGGAACACTCACCGTAGAGCGGCCCTTCACGCCGTCAATGCAAGACGATTCGTACACGCTGATTCGCCCCGATGGCTCCCGCGACCGTGTCATCACCGGTGGAGCCGACCCCTATCGAGGGATGCTCGAGGCCTTCGCGCGGGCGTGCCGCGGCAACTCCCCCTGGCCGCGCACGGAGAACGAGACTCGCGGGATGGCCGCGAGGATCGCCGAGATCCTCAACATGACGACGCCGACCATCGCTCCAGACCCGAGCATGCGCTGAGCCGGGTGCTGGCAGAATCAGGTGCGATGTTTGCCCGGTTCGACGACCTCAGACCCCACAGTCGACGCTCGTTCCAGCTGAGCGACCCGATCGAGGTGCTCTCGACGACCGATCCCTCGCAGGTCGGTGCGGTCCTCGAGGCAGCAGAGCAAGCGGTCACACAGCACAGATGGGTCGCCGGCTTCGTCACTTACGAGGCCGCTCCGGCTTTCGACGACTCGCTGGTCGTCCGAGATGTCGCCGGCACCGACGTCGACGGCCTCCCGCTCGCCTGGTTCGCCGTGTTCGAAGGTCGGGCGGCGACGTCCGGCGAACCCGGCGGATACGATTTGGGAGCCTGGGAACCGACGACCGACGAGGACCGCCACCGCGCCGCCATCACGGCGATCCGAGAGCACATCAGGCAGGGCCGCACCTATCAGGTCAACCACACCTTCCGTCTGGAGGCTCCGTTCTCGGGCGACGTCGGCGCGCTCTATCGCGACCTCGCCTCGTCGCAGACCTGTGGGTACGGGAGCTACATCGATGCCGGCCGGTGGGCTATCGCGTCGGCATCACCAGAGCTCTTCTTCGAGTGGAGGCACGACCGGATCGTCTCCAAGCCGATGAAGGGCACCATCTCGCGTGGGACCACGCTGTCCGACGACGAGGCACGGCGCCGGGAGCTGTTCGGGTCCGAGAAGAATCGGGCAGAGAATCTGATGATCGTCGACATGGTGCGCAACGATCTCGGACGCATCAGCAGGGTCGGGTCCGTGCGGGTGCCCGAGCTGTTCTCGACCGAGAAGTACGACACGGTTTGGCAGATGACATCCACTGTTACGGGACGTCCACAGACAGGCGTCGGGCTGGCAGACGTGTTCGGGGCACTCTTTCCGTGTGCATCGATCACCGGCGCCCCGAAGGTGTCGACGATGGAGATCATCTCGCAGCTCGAGACGACACCACGGGGGGTGTATTGCGGAACCGTCGGCTTCGGGGGGCCCGGGCCGGCCGGGCCGGAGTGGGCGTTCAACGTGGCGATCCGGACGGTCTTGGTGGACCGCGAGCGTGGCCGGGCGATCTACGGGACCGGTGGCGGCATCACGTACGACTCGACCCCGGGCGACGAGTACGCCGAGGCCATCTTGAAGACCCAGGTGCTGCAACGGCGGACCGCCGACCTGAAGCTCGTCGAGACGATGCGGTGGGACGCCGGTGACGGGTTCTACGAGCTGGCCCGCCACTTGTCGCGCCTGTCGGCCTCGGCCTGGTACTTCGACGTCCCGCTCGACCCCGCCGAGGTTCGGTCCGCGCTGGATCGGGCCACACTCGGGGCCGATCACGGCCTCAAGGTGCGGCTGCTGGTCGATCGCACCGGTTGGATCACCGTCGAGACCGAGCCGTTGCCCGGAAGCACTCCACAGCCGGTGACGCTCGTAGTCGACACCGAGCCCGTCGACCCTCAGGACCCGTTCCTCCACCACAAGACCACCAACCGCGCCGTCTACGAGCAGGCAGCCCGGCGATTCCCGCAGGCCGACGACGTCGTGATGGTCAACACCGGCGGGCATGTGACCGAGACGACCATCGGCAACCTGGCGGTCCTCATCGACGGCACCTGGTTCACACCGCCGACGAGCGACGGATTGCTCGCTGGTGTGCGACGCGGAGCGCTGATCGAGTCCGGGCGGCTGGTCGAGCGATCGCTGAACATCGACGAGTTGGCTGCAGCGGAGGGCATGGCACGCCTCAACGCCGTCAGGGGCTGGGAGCCTGCCCGTCTGCTGCTGGAGCGTTAATCGCCCGCATCGCTCGCCGCCGACCGATAGCTTCGGCAATGATGATGAAGATCGATCTCGCCGACCTCACCGGCTATTCCGGCCGGCCGTACGCCGGCCCGGACGACCATCGGGCGATGGCGGCACTCCTGAACAATTGGCACGAGGCAATCGGCCTGCCCGAACGGACCACCGCCGCCGAGGTCGACAACTCCTACGCACATCTCAACAACTGTGACCCTGCCATGGACATGGCGATGGTCGATGGTCCCGATGGCCGGCTGGCCGGCTACATCCGCGTCGAGTGGGCGGATGTCCCGGGTGAGCCGACCAGGTACTGGGTGGTCCCCCACATCGATCCTGCGCACCGCGCCACTCCGCTGTGGCTGCGGCTCGCCGGTGCCGCAATCGAGCGGAACCTGTCGCTCGCCGCCGACCACCAATCGACCTCCGGCAAGGTTCTCGAGGGGTTCAGCGATCGTGACCTGGAGCCGGATGTAGGCGCCCACTACGAAGCCCTCGGGTTCGCAGTCGAGACATACGGTGCCTCGATGTCACGCAGCCTCGAAGGCGAACTGCCGGCCCATCCACTGCCGATTGGACTGGAGATTCGCCCGGTGGCCGAAGCCCAGCTCCGCCAGATCTGGGAGGCCGACCAGGCAGCGTTCAAGGACCACTGGGGATGGGCGGAGCCAACCGAGAACGACTTCGAATGGTTCCTGGAGAACCCGCACAGGGACATCTCGCTGTGGCGGGTCGCCTGGGACGGCGACGAGGTCGCCGGGCAGGTCAAGTCGTACATCAACCACGCGGAGAACGATCTCCTCGGCCGCCGCCGGGGATACACCGAATTCATCTCCACCGGCCGCAAATGGCGCAAGCAGGGCGTCGCCTCGGCGTTGATCTGTGCGAGCTTCGACGCCCTGCGGGGTGTCGGGATGACCGAGGCCGCGCTCGGCGTCCACGCCGAGAACCCAACCGGGGCGTTTCGGCTGTACGAGTCACTCGGTTTCGAGATCGACTCCATGTGGCTCAGCTGGCATCGCCCGATCTGAGCGCTCGACTGCCACAATCGACCGATGTCCCTGCTCGCCCGCCTCGAAACCTCACTGACGGCAGTCGGAGATCAGCTGTTCGAACGACTCGTCGGGTTGGGAGACGCCGAGTATCTCTGGGAGCCGGTCGGATCGATGTGGACCGTACGACCGGTCGGTGACCGATGGCGGGCGGACTGGGCGGACCCGGACCCCGAGCCCGCGCCGGTGACGACGATCGCGTGGCGGACATGGCACATCTCCGTCGATGCGCTGGACAGCTACAGCCTCCGCGCCTTCGGCACATCAGGAACCAGCCTGTCGGGCGTCGAGTGGGTCGGCACGGCAGTCGAGGCGATCGACCTGACCCGGGTGGCACTGGACAACTTCGCAGCCGGCCTCGCATCCCTGGGTGACAGTGGCCTCTCACGTCAGTTGGGTCCCGACTGGGGGTCCTACGCCGAGGCCACTCACCTGGACCTGTACCTGCATGCGTTGAGAGAGGTGACCCACCACGCGGCCGAGATCGCACTTCTCCGAGACCTCTACCGGTCACTATGAGGCGTTCGTCCATTCGACGACTGGCTGCTTGACTCTCTGAGATGCACGTCGGCATCCAGCTTCCAGAGGTCGAGAGAGTCGTTCCTTGGGACGAGTATCGGCGCATGGCCGAGACGGCCGAGGAGGTCGGGTTCGCCTCGATCTGGTTGGGGGACCACTTCCTGTATCGACACAAGGACACCGACCTGGGACCGTGGGAGTGCTGGTCGATGCTCGCCGCCCTCGCCTCCGTCACCGACCGGGTGCTGCTGGGCCCGCTCGTCTCCCCCACCGGGTTCCGCAACCCGGCGGTGCTGGCGAAGATGGCCGCAACCGTCGACGAGATCTCCGGAGGGCGGCTCGTCCTCGGGCTCGGCTCCGGCTGGAACGAGCGGGAGTTCGACGCATACGGAGTGCCCTACGACCGCCGGGTGAGCAGATTCGAGGAGGAGTTCCGGATCATCACGGATCTCATCCGGACCGGTCGGTCGACCTTCGACGGCGAGTTCTTCTCACAGGACGACAACGTCCTCATCCCACCGGCTCGCCACGATCTGCCCATCATGATCGGATCCACCGGGCCGCGCATGCTGGCCATCACGGCCGGGGAGATGGATTGGTGGAACGAGTGGTTCGCCAACTTCGGCAACCAGCCCGACAAGCTCTCCAGGCTGGTCGACCAGCTCGATGCCAGCCTGGCCGAAGCCGGACGGGAACCGAGTGACGTGGTGCGTTCCGCCGCGCTGTACGTCCATCTCGGTGGGGACGAGCGGACGATCCCCAAGCGGATCACGCCGATCGGTGGAGATTCGTCGCAGATCACCGAGCGACTCATGGAGTTCGCCGACCTCATCGACCATGTCCAACTGGTGGTCGATCCGATCACGATCGAGTCGATCGAGCAGCTCGCCCCCGTGGTCGAGGCCATCCACACCGCCTGAGCACCCGCCTCGGCGAACCCAGGGTTGCTGACCACAAAGGGTGTGGATCACAGGTCAACGTTCATCGCACATCCGGGCCGAGCGACCCTGTCGGAGACCGATGCCGACAACTACACCGGTGCGAGGAGGAAATGATGAAACGAGTCGCATCGATCGTTCTTGCCGTCTCTCTCACGATGTCGTTCGCTCCGGCCGCAGCACAGGAGCTCCCGCCGGGTGGCACATTCATCGACGACGACGGGAGCGTCCACGAGCCGGCGATCGAGGCTCTGGTCGCCGCCGGGATCACTCAGGGCTGCGAAACCGACCTCTTCTGCCCGGACGACCCGGTCACCAGAGGCCAGATGGCGAGCTTCATCGCCCGGGCACTCCCAGCACTCATCCCTACGACTCGCGACTGGTTCGACGACGACAACGGCAACGTCCACGAACCCAACATCAACATCATCGCCGAGAACGGCATCACCCTCGGGTACACCGACGGCACCTACCGTTCCGAGACAGCGATCAGCCGTGCCGAGATGGCGACGATGCTGATGCGAGCACTCGGTCTCACGCCGATCGTTCCGCTGCCGCGAACGCGAACCGTTGCGGTGTATCTATATCTCGACTCGCTCGGCGACGAACCGGCGGGCCCAGGCGCCTACCTCGTCCCGGTGGCCCGGGACTTACCGTGGTCGCTCACCCCGGCAACCGACGCGATGACGCAACTGCTGGCGGGACCGACGTCGGGCGAGTCGGTGTCGATCCCTGCGATGTCGAGTGCAATCCCGGCGAGTGCCTGGGCATCATCGATCGTGATCGGTGGAGGTACGGCGACCGTCGGCCTGCACGGATTCGGCGCCGCAACCGTGCGAAGTGTCGCTCAGGTCGTGTTCACGCTGACCCAGTTCCCGACGGTCGATCGGGTGCAGCTGACCGTCGACTCCGTCGCCGTGGCCGAGGTGGGCGGAATCGAGGCTCCGTTCACCAGGGAGGACTTCCTCGACGCCGGTGTGCTCCCGATGGTCTTCGCAGACCAACCGCTGTTCGATGGGTATGCCGCCAACCCGCTCCGTCTGGTGGGACGCACCTTTGCCTTCGAAGCGCAGTTCGAGGTGGTGATCGTCGACGCCGAAGGTCTCATCGTCGCAGAGGTACCGGTGCTCGCCAACGGCCCGCAGATCGTCAGTCCCGGTGGCATCCCGTGGACGTCGTTCGACGTGACGATTCCCTATCTGCTCGACGCAACCCAGCGAGGAGCCGTGATCACGTTCGACAGGTCTGCCAAGGACGGTTCGCAGATCGGAGTGCGCGAGTACCCCGTCACGCTGATCGCCGGCTAGCAAGCGAAGCGTGACCTCAGATCCACATCAGGTGTTGTCAGCAACCCTGGGTTCGGGGTGATGCCGCGGGCGTCCGAAGATCGAGATGCCCTCCTCTTGAGCCGAACAAGCGGATCGCCCGACGGGACTACGACAGCCGGACCGGGTCACCGACCCGGATGGTCCCGCCCTCCAGGACGGTTGCGGACACGCCGGCCCGATCCCGCAGTGCGACTCGAGCGCCGAGCCCGACGGACGTCTCCATCACCTCGCACGGAGAACAGTCACGCCACACCTCCAGCACGGTCTCGCCGATCTCGATCCTGGCGCCGTGAGCCCTCGGGAGTGAGGACAGATCCACGGTGATGTTCCGTCTGGTTGCGCCATCGAAGATCCGGTCGACTCCCAATTCTGCTGCAGCAGCATCGAGCTCGCCGGTCGCAACGATCGTGACCTGTCGCCTGGTCCCGAAGTACCTGTCGCCCTTCAGGCCCTTGGCGATGATCGCCTCGGCTCTTGCGACCGACTCCACCTGCCCTCCGTACGCCGAAGCGATGTGGATGGCCGTGACCGTTCCATGCATGACGGGAGGGTATAGCCTTGCGGCCCATGACGTTCGACGAGTTCGTGAATCTCGCGGAGAGCTTTCCCGGGTCTGGGCTCGAATACCCGTTCGGCCCGGACCTCCGGGTGTACAAGGTGGGCGGGAAGATGTTCTGCACCCTGTCTGAGGACCCGCCGCACGCCGCCTACATCAAGGCCGAGCCGGAGATCATCGATGAGCAGCGGGCGATCTTCCCTGATGCCGTCGCTCGAGCCCCCTACATGCATGAGCGGCACTGGAATCGGGTCGAGATCGCCGAGGTCCCCGACTTCGAGCTGGAGGACTGGCTCGAGGACTCCTACCGGCTGGTCGTCGCCGGCCTCACGAAGAAGGCGCGCCAGGAGCTCGGGCTCGACTGATCGATCGCCCAACAGCACGCAGGGCCGCCTCGGTCTCGCGATGCTGCACGGAATTGCGATACGGCGCGTCGGCCCAAGATCTCCATCGAGGAACCGTGGTCTCTGCCCGGGTCTGACGGATCGAGCGTGAGTACGCTCGAAGGGAACCCGAGCGAGGAGCAGGCATGGCTGGTGTCAGGGTGCTGGTCGGCACCAAGAAGGGCGCGTTCGTCCTGACGTCTGAGGACCGCGCCACCTGGTCGGTGGCCGGGCCGCACTTCCCGGGATGGGAGGTCCACCACGTCACAGGGTCTCCCGCCGACCCCGACCGTCTCTATGCGGCTCAGTGGACCAGCTGGTTCGGCCAACTGATCCAGCGATCCGACGATGGCGGCAGCACCTGGGAACCGGTAGGCAACGACTTCAGCTACGCCGGCGATCCCGGCACGCACCTCTGGTACGACGGGACGCCCCGCCCATGGGCGTTCCAGAAGGTCTGGCACCTCGAGCCATCCCCCAACGATCCCGACACCGTCTTCGCCGGCGTCGAGGACGCCGCCCTGTTCAAGTCGACCGACGGAGGCCGGTCCTGGAAGGAACTGACGGGAATGCGGGAGCATGGCACCGGCGACACCTGGCAGCCCGGTGCCGGTGGGTTGTGCCTCCACACGATCATCATCGACCCCAACGACGAGAGCCGGATGTACACGGCGATCTCAGCCGCCGGCGCCTTCCGGTCCGACGACGGCGGGGTGACATGGAAGGCGATCAACCGAGGCCTGATCTCGAACCCGGAGCTTCCCGATCCCGATGCCGAAGTCGGACACTGTGTCCATCGCATCACATTGCACCCGGCAAGGCCCGAGGTGCTGTTCATGCAGAAGCACTGGGACGTCATGCGCTCGGAAGATCGCGGTGACAACTGGCACGAGGTGAGCGGCAACCTGCCATCCGACTTCGGGTTCCCGGTTGCCATCGACTCGAACGACCCGGACACGGTGTTCGTCGTTCCGATCAAGAGCGACTCCGAGCACTACCCACCCGATGGTCGTCTCCGCGTCTATCGCAGTCGATCTGGCGGAAACGACTGGGAGGCGCTGACCAACGGTCTCCCGCAGGAGAACTGCTACGTCAACGTCCTCCGCGACTCGATGGCGGTCGACGCCCACGACCCGTGCGGCGTCTACTTCGGCACGACCGGAGGGCAGGTCTACGGCTCGGCCGACGGCGGCGACAACTGGGAGCCGATCGTGCGAGATCTTCCCGCCGTGTATTCGGTCGAGGTGCAGACGCTCTCGTGATCAGGGTCAGGCTGCCCCATCACCTGCGGACACTGGCCGGAGTGGGAGCGGAGGTGGAGCTCGACATCGACGGACCCGTGACGCAGCGGGCTGTCCTCGACGCGCTCGAAGCCTCCCACCCCGTGCTGATCGGGACGATTCGCGACCGAGGCAACGGAAACCGCCGCCCATTTGTCCGCTTCTTCGCCTGCAGAGACGACCTGTCGAACGAAGACCCCGATGAGCCTCTTCCCGAGGCGGTCGCAACCGGCGCCGAGCCCTATCTGATCGTGGGAGCGATGGCAGGCGGTTGAGAGTCGGTGGTCACAACCGTGCACTCGGACGGACGTCAGGCGAGGGCCCCGCCTCGACCGATCTGCCGATGGCAAGGTCCTGCACGGCGTAACCTGCTCCGGATGGACTCAGCGACACGACCCGATCGTCACGTGCTGCAAGGCCTCGTGATGGGGGCCGCCGACGCCGTACCCGGCGTGAGTGGCGGGACCATGGCGCTGATCATGGGGATCTACGAGGATCTTCTCACTGCCATCTCCTCCGGCTTCCACATGATCCTGGCGTTCGTCCGCGGAGACCTGAAGCTCGCCGCCGAGCACTTTCGTTCGATCAACTGGCTCTTCATCCTCCCGCTCCTCGCCGGCATCGGCGTGGCGATCGGCATCGCCTCGCTGTTCGTTCCCGAGTTGCTCGACAGGTACCCGGTCGAGAGCCGCGCGCTGTTCCTCGGACTGGTCGGCGCATCGATCGCAATCCCGTGGAACCGAATCCCGAACCCCGGCTACGTCGCCGTCACGACCGCAGTGATCTTCGCCATCCCGGCCTTCTTCCTCTCTGGCCTCCCGAGCGGTTCGATCGAGAGTCCGGCACTCTGGATGGCCTTCGCCGGCGCAGCCGTCGCCATCTGCGCCATGATCCTCCCGGGAGTGAGCGGATCGTTTCTCCTTCTGGTCCTCGGGCTCTACGAACCGACACTCGAGGCGGTGCGAGACCTCGATCTCGCCTACGTCGGTGTCTTCGCCCTCGGAGCCGTCGTTGGCCTGGGGTCGTTCGCTACGCTCCTCCGCCGACTGCTGACGACGAGCCACGACCGAACGATGGCAGCACTGGTCGGCCTGATGGTCGGCTCGCTCCGCGCTCTGTGGCCATGGCAGGACGGCGATCGGAGCCTCCTCGCCCCCGACGACACGGCGCTCACGGTGCTGGCCCTCGTGGTGGTCGGGTTCGTCATCGTGAGCGTCATCCAGCGAAGCGGTTCACGTTCGCGTCACCCCGCTGCCCGCTCCTGACGGTCCGTCAGCCTCTGCGGTTGCGTCTCCGACGTGCCTGCGGTGCGATGTCGGGAGCCGCCTCCAGCCGCGCCTCGATCTCGCTGCGATCCGGCCTCGACCCCGTCACTCCGCCATCGACAGCAGCGCGGATCGCAGCAACGTGGGCCGGAGTGGATCCACAGCACGATCCGATGATCCTGGCACCCGACCGTACCGCGAGCTCCACGTAGTCGGCCATGCCGTCGGGGCCGACCGGATACTCCGGTGCCTCGCTCTTGTAGAGGGGGATACCACAGTTCGCCTTCGTGATGACCGGAACGTCAGGCGCAACCGCCGTGATGTCGAAGGCAGCGGCGACTGCGTCACCAGGTCCGATGCCACAGTTGGCGCCGATCGCGACAGGTGGCTCGTCCAGCTTCGACCACCACTCCCCGAACTCGCGTGGGGACAGCCCCATCATGGTCTTGCCGTTGGTGTCGAAGCTGAGGGTCGCCACCGTCGGCAGCCCCAGCCCAGCACAACCTTCGATCGCGGCCGCCAGCTCATCCCACGACGAGAGCGTCTCGATCCACAAGATGTCGGCTCCCGCCGTTGCGAGCGCACGGGCCTGCTCTCCGAAGACGTCGGCACCCTCGGAGATCGTCAATGGACCGAGCGGCTCGAAGAGGTCTCCGGTCGGCCCGATGCTCCCAGCGATCAGAACGGGGCGGTCCGCTCGAGAGCGGACCGCGGCCGCGACATGGACTGCAGCTTCGTTGAGCTCGGCGACA
This sequence comes from bacterium, assembly GCA_024641285.1. GTDB lineage: Bacteria > Actinomycetota > Acidimicrobiia > Spongiisociales > ZC4RG35 > JAHEDH01. The sequence goes on from JAHEDH010000057.1 coordinate 13,693, forward strand.
CGATCGGCCAGGCCATGGAGCGCCAACCTGCGACGGTTTCCCCCGAAGGTGTTGGTCAGGATGATGTCGGCGCCGGCATCGACGAAGGCCTGGTGCACCCGATCGACCAGTTCGGGCCGCTCGATGTTGAGCAGCTCGGGGCAGCCACCGCTCTCGAGGCCCATGTCGAAGAGGGTCGTCCCCATCGCACCGTCGGCGACGAGTGTCCCCTTCTCGGTCAACAGCTGCTCGAATGCCGTGGGTCCCCCTGAGCGCAGTGAAGGGGAGATGGGGTCGGTTTCGGTGTTCATGGTCATTGCGCTACCTCCGTCGGGTGGCGCTTGCGTCATTCCCCACCAGACGGCACGAAACCGCCCGGCAGCATGTGCGGGACGGTTTTCACGTCATCGCTTTAGCTGCATTTGTAGAGCGCCCGCAAGCTGATGTCCTCAAATTGGCGCTGGTCACCAGGCTACCCCGTGAGGACCCCTGGTGCCAGTGTCTCGATCGACGCGCAATGGCACGGTTCGACGACTCGCCCGAGCCGTCGAGGAGTCGATGAACGCCGGTGCCTCCGCCCGGGATCCGACCTAGCCGACCGGACTTTCGGCACTGTCCCTTCGACCCGGCACCGGAATACGGTCGCGGGGACTGGCGGCGCCGATGGTGTCCGCCACCTTTCAAGGGAGGTCAAATGCAGTCAATCAAAGGGCTCCGCTGGCTCACCGTGGTGCTCGTCACGTCGATGGTCATCATGGGATGCGGAGGGGATGAGGGAACCGACGAAACCACGACCACCGCCGCAGCCGGTGGCGAGATGACCGGGGAGGTCGAGGTCTTCTCATGGTGGACGGGTGGCGGCGAGGCCGCCGGTCTCGAAGCGATGATCGGGGTATTCGCGACCGAAGACCCCGGCATCGAGTTCGTCAACTCGGCAGTCGCCGGTGGCGCAGGAACGAATGCCCGTGCCGTACTCGCTTCTCGTCTCCAGGCGAACGATCCGCCGGACAGCTGGCAGGGCCACGCGGGTTGGGAACTGATCGGTACCTACGTGGCGGCAGATCAGATCGAATCGCTCAACTTCCTGTACGACCAGGAGGGTTGGCTCGACGTGATGCCCGAGACGCTCATCCCGCTGATCTCCAAGGACGGCGACATCTACTCCGTGCCGGTGAACATCCACCGCGCCAACGTGCTGTGGGCCAACCCGACGGTGCTGGCAGACGCCGGAATCGACATGCCTGAGTCGTTCGACGACTTCGTTACAGCACTCCAAACCCTGAAGGATGGGGGCATGGATGCCCCACTGGCGATGGGCGAACAGTGGACGTCGATGCACCTGTTCGAGACCGTGCTGCTCGCAACACTGGGACCGGACGACTACAACGCACTGTGGGACGGCAGTGGCTCGTGGGACGAAGCAGGCGTGACCACCGCGCTCGAGAACTTCGCCACCCTGCTCGACTTCACCAACTCCGATGCCTCTGCCCTGTCGTGGCAGGACGCCGGTCAGCTGGTGATCGACGGCTCGGCAGCGTTCAACGTGATGGGCGACTGGCAAGAAGGGTTCTTCCGCGAAATCGGCTCGGTCCCACAGGAGGGATACACGTGGGCTCCGGTGCCTGGTACCGGTGGGAACTTCCAGTTCCTGTCCGACTCCTTCGTTCTCGCCAAGAACGCGCCACACCGCGACGAGGCGATCGCATGGTTGACGGTGGCCGGTTCCCGCGAGGGGCAGGATGCCTTCAACCCGGTCAAGGGTTCGATCCCAGCTCGCAATGACGGCGATCGCAGTCTCTATGGCGAGTATCTGCTGTCGGCGATGGACGACTGGGCCTCGAACACAGTGGTCGGCAGCCTGACGCACGGAGTCGTCGCCAACGACTCGTGGAAGTCGGAGATCGACACCGCGCTCGGTCTGTTCATGCAGAGCAGGGATGTCGCCGCATTCCAGACGGCCCTGGTGGCCGCTGCCGCAGCGTCGCCCAACGAGTAGACCAGGAGACACAGGAGGGATATCGGTCGGCCCGCCCTCTCAGAGGGCGGGCCGACCGGGGATCAGGCGGAGAGATGCAGGCGACCGGAACCGAGAGAGGGACGAGACTCTCTCGAAAGCCGCGCCTGAATCCGGTGCGCATGAAGGGGGGCGCCGGCCTGCTGCTGTTGCTGCCTTCGATTCTCGCCGTGCTGGTGTTCGTCTACGGCTTCATCGGCTGGACGGCCCGGGTGTCGGTGAGCAAATGGAAGGGTCTTCTCCCCGACTACACGTTCGTGGGACTCGACAACTACAAGAACCTGGCGGCAGACCCACGTTTCGCCATCGACGTCCGGAACACTGCGATCTTCACGGTGGTGTTCGTGCTCGGTTGCCTGTTCATCGGTCTCGGTCTGGCGATGTTGCTCGACAAGGGGATCCGGGCGGAGGGCTTCTATCGCAGCCTCTTCCTCTTTCCCATGGCGATCTCTTTCATCGTCACCGGGGTGGTCTGGCGGTGGTTGATGAACCCTGCGGTGGGTGACCGGGCGAGCGGGTTGAACCTGCTGTTCGAGAACGTCGGGTTGGACGCTCTGGTGAACCGATGGCACACCACGCCCACCTGGGGCATCGCCGCAGTGGCGCTGCCCGCCGTATGGCAGATGTCGGGGTACACCATGGCGATCTACCTTGCCGGGCTGCGCGCCGTTCCCGAGGGGTTGCGCGAGGCGGCACGAGTCGACGGCGCCGACGAGTGGCAGGTCTATCGCCGAGTCGTGCTCCCGTTGCTGCGCCCGGTGACGCTGAGCGCATTGATCATCCTCGGCCACATTTCTCTCAAGGTCTTCGACCTGATCATCGCGCTCGCCGGCAAGCAGGTCGCGCTCGACGTTCCGTCCATCTACATGTGGACGACGACTTTCGACGGCTACTTCTTCGGGCGCGGCGCGTCGATCGGAATCGTGCTGCTCGTCAGCGTGGCGGTGCTCGTCATCCCCTACCTGTGGTACACGCTGCGAAACGAGGCCGAGCAATGACCGATCGCAACTCACGCGCCTGGGTCTACATCCCTCTCAGCATGATGGCGTTGTTCTACCTCGTTCCGATGTTCGTGATGCTGAACACCGGGTTCAAGAGCTTCGATGAGGTGAGCCTCCGCACGATGTGGGACCTGCCGTCGTCGATCTCATTCGACAACTTCGTTGCCGCCTGGGACGCTCTCGCCCCGAATCTGTGGAATTCGGTGAGGATCGTCGTGCCCGCCGCCACGATCTCGTCGGCTCTGGGTTCGCTCAACGGCTACGTCCTCGCCCGCTGGCGGTTCCGCGGGGCGAACATCGTCTTCCCGTTGTTGCTGTTCGGGATGTTCATCCCCTATCAGGCCATCCTGATCCCGCTGGTCGACTTCATGAAGAACGTCGGCCTGGTCGGGGGGATGTGGGGGCTCGTCATCGCCCACGTCGTCTATGGGATCCCGATCACGACTCTCATCTTTCGCAACTACTTCGCCACCATCCCTGCCAGCCTCGTAGAGGTGGCGCGAATCGACGGCGCCGGGATCTGGCAGACCTACTGGCGTGTGATGCTGCCGCTGGCGATCCCGAGCTTCGTGGTTGCGCTCATCTGGCAGTTCACGTCTGCCTGGAACGACTTCCTGTTCGCGGTGGTGCTGACCGACAACACCGCATGGCCGGTCACGGTGGCGTTGAACAACCTGGCCGGAAGCCAGATCATCGAGTGGAACGTGCAGATGGCGGCGTCGTTCATGGCCGCCATCCCGACGCTCTTGGTGTACATCTTCTTGGGCCGGTACTTCCTCCGGGGGATGATGGCCGGCTCGTTGAAGGAATAGAGCCCGCGGAGGCGCTCCAGCGCAGTTGTGATTGGCCCACCGGTGCTTCTGGCCGTCGTGCGCCGTCACGATCCGGCGTTCGGCCCGGCTCGGGCCAGCTGCCAGGATGTCACCCATGAGCACCGCCTATCTCGCAGCCGAAGGTCACGAGGAGCGCCTCTCCGAGGAGCTGAACCGCGCTGGTGTCGACACGAGCGCAATCCACGGGCGACTGTTCATCACCGACGTCGGCCCGATCGACGCCGCCTGGGCAGCCAACACCTGGTTCGACACCCGACGACTGCCGATCGAGTCGATCGGAGACGCAGCCCGCCGGCTCCGTTCGAGGCAACGCAGCTGGGCGATGTACGCACCTGTGCACCGCGGACGGGCAGCGCTCATCTCCGAGAAACTGCCCCCGCTCTCCGGCCGTCCACTCGAGTTGGGGCAGCCGGCCCCGACGAGCCCGCTCGGGTCATGGACTCTGCTCGATCCGGATGTGATGCTGATCGCCGAGCGGTGTTCGAGTGCGTTCGCCAACGGGGAGGTGCCGCTCGCCGAGTTGAAGGTCGGGCCGCCGAATCGGGCCTATCGCAAGCTCTGGGAGGCGTTCGTGGACCTCGGTCGGTTTCCCGAGCCCGGTGACGATGCAGTCGACCTCGGGGCCAGCCCCGGGGGCTGGAGCTGGCTGCTCGCCGAGCTGGGATGCCGGGTTGCCGCGGTCGACAAGGCTCCGCTCGACGAGACGGTCGCGGCGATGGAATCCGTTCGGACCCTGCAAACGAGCGCCTTCGGGCTTTCCCCCTCCGGCGTCTTCGACGGCCGGCCGCCGAAGTGGGTGTGCTCGGACATCGCCTGCTATCCCGACCGGCTGTTTCCCCTGATCGACCGGTGGATGGTGCTCGACCCGGCACCGACACTGATCTTCACGATCAAGTTCCAGGGCGAGACCGACCACGACGTCACGGATCGATTCCGCGCCCTGCCCGGTGCCAGAGTCCGACACCTCCACCACAACAAACACGAGCTCACACTGATCGTGGGCGGCTGACTCCGACCGTTTCACGTCTCCACGTCTCGCAAGACCCGGGTTGCTGGCTGCGGGCCGCAGGACACGCCAAGACGGGGTGCCATCAGAGGGTCCGAGGGGGAATCGTCACAATCCCGTTCCACGTTCCACGTTCCACGTTCCAAGT
>JAHEDH010000058.1 GCA_024641285.1 bacterium
GCGGTGCAGATGGCGCCGCCGCTGGTCGCCGCCTACCGCAGCGCCAGCCCCACCGGGATCTCGATCGGGTCGTGGTCGTTGATCACCTTCGAGTCGCTGCTGTGGGGCATCTACGGGTGGCTGCTCGACGACCTACCGATCCAGGTGTTCGCGCTCACGGGTCTCGTCGCAGGATCTTCGATCCTCGCCAGGGCCGCATCGACCCGACGCAATCAGGAACCCGCCCCCCCGATCGCCTCGTCGGACACGAGGTTGTAGGTCCGGAGCTGACCCCGAGCCACGGTCTTCCCGTCCGCCGCACGGGTGATCTCGACCAGCCACAATTGTTGGCTCCGTCCCTGGTGAACGGGTGTCGCTCTCGCCTCGAGTCTCCCTTCCCGATGGGAGCGCAGGAAATCGGTCGAATTGCTCAGACCGACGGCTCCCAGCATCCCTTTCTCCATGGCATGGGCGGCCGATCCGACCGATCCGAGCGACTCGACGATCGCGCAGTAGACGCCGCCGTGCACCAATCCGAATGGCTGTCGGTGGCGGTCATCGGGGTCGAGATGACCGGTCACCTCGGTGCTGGTGACGCTGTCGATCTGGAGCCCGAGCGTCTCGTCGAAACCCATCGAAGCGGCCAGGTCTGGTTGGGTGCTTTCGTTCATGCGGCCGAGGCTATTCGCCCGGCATCAGTCGGTCGATTCGGGTCAGTCCCGGTCGAGGTGAAGCGAGTCCAACCGGACGGAGGCCAGCGGCAGCGTCAGCTCGAAGCGCGACTGCCCGCCCACCCGCCGATAGGCCAGCTCTCCCTGCATGAGCTCCGCCAGCTGACGGGAAACGGCCAAACCGAGTCCCACCGACGAAGGCGTGGTGATGCTGTTGGAGGCCCGCCCATAGGCTTCGAAGATCGCTCGCTCGGCACCAATCGGGACACCGTCGCCGTCGTCGACGATGGTGGCGACGACCCCCGGACCTCGCACTTCGACCTCCGCCCATATGTGGTCGCCCCCGTAGCGGAGGGCGTTGGTGATCAGATTGCGGACGATCTGTCGAAACCGCAACGGATCGAAGATCGCCTCTGCCCGATCACCACGCACCGAGGCGTGCAACCGGCCACCGGCCTTCGGCAGGTGCAGGGCGAGGATCGACCGGATCTCGTCGTTGATGTCCATCACCTTCGGCTTCACGCTGAGCGTTCCGATGTCGGCGCGAGCCGCCACCAGCAGATCCTCGATGATGTTCCCCAACTCGGCTCCCTGTTCGGTGATGAGCGTCATGAACTCGTCGAGCTCCTCACCCGAGAACAACTCACGATCGCTCTTCAGGGCCTCGGCCAGGCCGACGATCCCCGTCAGCGGGGTACGCAACTCGTGGCTGACCGAAGCGATGAACTGGTCCTTCGATCGGATCGACTCCTCGAGCTGCTCTTTCAACTCGGTGACCTCGTTGAGGCTGTCTTCGAGTCGGCCGCGCTCGAGCGAGACGGCGAGCTGGCGGGCGATCGTGGCGAAGGATCTGAGATCGGTGTCGTCGAAGGCGGTCATCTCCGACATCGGACCGCCGACGAGCATGATCCCCACGATGCGTGACTCCGTCCGGATCGGGGTGACCATTGCGTCACGAACCGAGCCGACGCCTGGGAATCCCAGCGACTCGCCGTCCGGCCGGCGGACCACCATGCCGTCTGTGGAGCGAACCATGCCGTTCCACGGGTCGGCGAGATAGTCGAACACGGCGGGCTGCATGCGGGCGACGACTTGGCCGGCCTCGACGCTGGTCTGGTAGACGAGCTTCCCGCCCCACTCGGGGAAGATCAGGATCGAGGCGTAGCGGGCGTCGAACATCTTGGCGGTGCCCTGCGCCACGACCTCGAGCGAGGCGTCGATGACGGAGCTGCGATGGAGATCGCGAGAGATCTCGTACATGGCGGCGGTGCGCAGCCGCTCGTCCATCTGCGACGTGTACGCCCGGTAAGCGACGAACAGCACGGCGATGGGGATGAAGGCCAGCCACGCCGCCTCGGGTTGGGCGTTGACGATCGTGACGGCCACCAAGCCGAGAGCGACGTTCATCGCCGCGGCGATGGCACTGAACCGCAGCACGTCGTTCGCCTCTGCACGGGACGGCCTGGCGCCGCTGAAGCCGACGGCGATCGTGATGAGGAAGTCGGCGATCAGCAGCGAGAGCCCGGCAGCCATGAGCACGCCCAGCCAGCCGTAGACGCCGAGCGGGTCTCCGAGCTGGATGACGGCCCGGAATGCGATCACGGAAACCACGGCCTGAAGCGCGAACTGGGCGACGTTGAAGACCAGCTTGATCGGAGTGTTCCGTCGCAGCACACCGAACGCGATGATGTTGCCGACTGCGTGGGCCGCGATGAATGCCACCGGCTCCATGAAGTAGAGGCCGACCACCAGCGGGATCTCGCTCAGTGAGAAGGTGAACGAGTCCCGACGGAACCGGAAGTGGACGACGGAGCTCTCGGCAGCAACCACCAGCGCCACCATGACCCAAGGTGGAACCGATACGGCCGCGCGCGGTCCATCGAAGTAGTCGGTGAGGGGCAGGACTCCGATGGCGACGGCTACCACCGCAGCGTTGAGCAACCAGATCTTGGCGTAAGGGCTCTTCAGCCAGAGATGGCGCTGGCCGATGCTCGCGCGCAGTTCACGCACGCGCATCATGCCAGGCTCGACCACGAGAGCCCCGACCACGACAACCCCGACCAGGAACCGGAAGACCAGGAGAGCCCCGACCACGACAACCCCGACCACGAGAGGCCCGACCACGACAGGCCCGACCACGACAACCCCGACCACGACAACCCCGACCACGACAGTCCGGACCAGGACGTTCCGGACCATGGCTCATCCATCCAGTCCCCTCCGTCCCAGCTGGTGCCCTCGGCACTCTGAGCCGACCACTTCTCGGCGAAGAAGGGGTTGCCGAAGATGTCCTGTTCACCCGAGAGGGGTTCGCCGTTGAGCGTGAGACGCTTCGAGCCGCGGGCGAGATCCAGGGACCCCAAGCCTGTGGACCGTGCGCCGGCCTGCGGTGTCGGATCAGCCCAGGTCTGGTACGCCGACCACAGATCGAGGGCGCCGGCCCCGGCGCACAGCGAAGAGCCGGGCACAGGATGGGCCGAATCCATGAGGACGTTCTTGACAGCGTCCGGGTTGAGCCCGGGCCGCTGGCTCAACAGCAACGCGACCGAACCGGACACGAGTGCGGCAGCCTGGGAAGTTCCCGAGCCCTTGAAGTAGTTCGCGCCGGCTCGAGCGTTCGGGTACATCTCGTCGAGATACGAGCCCGGGGAGCGCAGAGAGACGATCGAGCGACCGGGCGCCACCAGATCGACGCCTCGAGCATTCGTCCCGCAGTTCGAGAACGCCGAGACTGGACCGGACCCCGGCCCGAACTCCTGATCGTATGCCCCGACCGCGATGACGTACGGATTCCGCGCCGGCATGCGCAGGTCGACGGCGTTCCCGTCGTTTCCGGCGGCCGCTACGACGACGATGCCCTCGCGCCAGGCGTTCTCGACGGCATGGCTGAGCGGATCGACTGCTGCATCCTGGACGGTGTCGAAGCCGAAGGACAGGTTGAGGACCCGAATGTTCAATCCAGGGTCATCCTTGTGCTGGACCACCCAGTCGATTGCAGCAATGACCTGTGAGACATCGACGGCGCCCTCGGCCGAACCGACCTTCACCGAGATCACGTGGGCGCTCGGCGCCGTGCCGATGAAGCTGCGATGCGATGATGCCTTCGGCGTCTTGTCGGATGTCGAGCCTGCGATGAGGCCGGCCATGTGCACCCCGTGGCCGTAACCGTCGAGGTGGACGACATCGGGGTTCTGGGAGTCGAATGAGATGTCGAGGCCGTTGACGACGGTGCCTCGGTTCGAGAGTCCCTCGACAGGGAGCGCGCCCGTGTCGACCACGGCCACCCCTACACCCTGGCCCCAGAACCCGTTCTTCCAGAACTGCTGGGTCCCCATCGTGTTGCGCTGGAGCTGATACCAGCTGCCTGTGCTGGTACGCGGGTCGAAATCGCCGTTCTCCGCAGACCAACTCCCACCGGTGACCGACGTCGAGGATTCGAGGATGATCGCATCGGCGTACAAGGCCCAGACATCGTCGGCGGCTTCCGTCGCAGAGCCAGACGTCGGCGCTGCAGCGAAGGCCATTGCCAGGGCGACCACGAGGGGCACCAGGCGTCGGCGGAACGGGCTGCGCGAGGTCACTATTTCCCGTTCCCGCCGGTCCCGGTCTTGTGGTCCCAACTGAGGCCTCGGCCCCGAACAGTCTTGCGCATCTCGCGTACCTTCTCACTCCCGGTGGCGTGGCGGTGCTTCGCCACTCTCAGTGGTGATCGTCGGTCGGGCTCGTTTTCTGGAGGCACAGAAGAAGTACGCGCGAACGGGCTAGACACCCGCACCCGACCCGTCAGCGGCCCGACGCCATCCAGCGTTCGAGCCGGCGGACCGCCTCGGCGATGTCGGCGGTCGACTCCGAGTACGAGAACCGGACGAACCTTCCTCCGGACGCGGGATCGAAGTCGATTCCGGGGGTGACCGCCACACCGGTCTCCTCGAGCCACCGGCGACACAGGATCTGGCTGTCGATACCGAGATCGCCGACGTCGGCCCAGACGTAAAAAGCGCCGTCGGCGGGAGCGAGCCGATCGAAGCCCATCCCCTTGAGCCCCTCCACCACGAGGTCCCGGTTCACCCGATAGCGGGCGACGTGGTCGTCCAACTCCGCGACAGCATCGAAGGAGCCGAGCGCGGCGTGCTGGGAGATCGCAGGAGCGGATATGAACAGATTCTGGGCCAACCGTTCGATCGGCGCCACCAGGTCGTCCGGAGCGACCAGCCAGCCGACTCGCCATCCCGTCATCGACTGATACTTGGAGAACGACTGGACGACGACTGCCTCGGCCTCGTAGTCGAGGGCGGACACCTCCTCCGCCCCGAACGTGATCCGGTGATAGATCTCGTCGGAGACAACCCGGATCCCCTGTTCCCGACAGAACGCAGTCAACGAGGCCATCAGCTCGCCACCGATCACCGTCCCGGTCGGATTCGACGGAGAGGCGATCACCAATCCCGAGAGCGGGAGCGCTGACCTGACGTGATCGACAGTCGGGTTGAAGCCGGTGGCGGCTCCGACCGGAATCGGAACGACCTCCAACCCCAGCGCCATCATGATGTTCCGGTAGGCCGCATATCCCGGCTCGGTCATGGCGACCCGATCGCCGGCGTCGAAGCAGGCGAGCATGGCGAGGGTGAAGCCTCCCGACGCCCCGACGGTGACCACGACCCGACCGGCGTCGACGTCGATGCCGTGCCGGTCGGTGTACAAGCGAGCGATCCGCTCCCTCAACGACGGGAGTCCGGTGGCCTCGGTGTATCCGAGCCGGTCTCCCGACATTGCCGAGGCGGCCGCGGCAAGCGCGGCGGCGGGCGCCGGCGTGCTCGGTTGACCGACTTCGAGATGAAGCACGTCGCCGACCAGCTCCTGACGCCGGGCCGCCGCCTTCATCACCTCCATGACGAAGAACGGACTGATGCCCGACCGTTGCGACGGGCTCATGGCTCGCGTCGATCCACGAGGACCCGACCACGCCGCATCACGAACCGGGGGCTGACGAGCGTCTCGATGGATTCGAGCGGGTTGGCGTCGAACGCGACGATGTCGGCGGGGAGTCCCTCGGCCAGGCCGTACGGTTCGTCGACGTACTCGTACGCCGCAGAGGTGACTGCCGTGACGGCAACCTCCACGCCGAACCCGTACTCGAACAGGCCGACGGCCTCTTCACCGATCCGGCCCTGCGGGATACCGAAGTCGCTGCCCGCAAGCACCGACACGCCGGACCGAGCGGCCAGACCGGCCAGGGTGCGAACGCGGTCGAGCCCTTCGGCGAGCACCCGCCCACCGGTGCGCTCCGGGCCGACCTGCCGGATCACTCGTTCGACCTGGCGAACGGTCGGCACCCAGGCGCCGCCTCGAGCGCCCAAGGCCCGGATGTCGTCATCTGTCAGATAGAGACCGTGCTCGATCGAGTCGACGCCGGCTCGGACGGCGATGGACGGGGTCTCGGGAGCCATCGTGTGGATCGCGACCCGCAGACCAGCCGCGTGCGCGGCGGCCACCGCCGCCGTCAGCGGCTCCAGCCCGAACGAAGGAGGAGCGCCCACGCCCTTCCTGGGCCAGTCCCCGATCAATTTGATCCATCCACCGGCCCGGGGATGGCGAGCGACTCGTTCGACGAGGTCCTCGGGCGCGACCTCGTCGACAGCCCCCGGGTAATAGCCGCTCGGGCAGGCAACGATCGGCCCGGCCGCCCGGAGCGCCGGTCGCTCCTCCAGCGGATCACCGAGGACGGAGAGGACCCCGGCATCGGACCAGCCTTTGTCGAGACAGAGAAAGACACCTCCGGTCAGTTCGGCGACCATGCGTGATCGGATCCGGGCGGGGTCGCTCGGGACGAAGTCGGACTGGTCCGAGCTCAGGTGGATGTGGGCATCGGCGAGACCTGGCACGGCAACGAGACGCGTCAGGTCGGTCGGCTCACCGTCGACGTGACCACTCCAGACGCCGTGCTCCACCCCGAGGTCCTTGGTTGCGCCGTTCACGTCTGTGACGAGGTATCGCATGAAAGACCGACGCTACCTGGCGGGAACCTCACCGAGTCTGATAGCGTCATGTCTCCATGGACAGCAGAGTCACGTCCGCGATCACGCTCTTCGCCCTCATCACCGTGGCGCTGGTCATCGGTCAGCCAAGGCCGGCGGCGGCGTGCTCATGCGCTGCCGGCGTTCCCGTCGAGCTCCTCCAATCGAGCGACCTGGCGTTCATCGGTACCCTCGTCGACCAACAACCCGACTTCGCCGGCACGTCGACCGAGAGCCTGATCGCCGTCGAGAAGGTGATCAAGGGCGACGTCGCCGCGTCGATCATCGTCAGCGCGGAGTCGGAGTCCGAGTGCGGACACGGTCTCCCGGCCGGCGAGCCGGTGGCGATCACGGCGGTTCAGATCTCGGGTGAGATCCTCCCACGGGTCTGCACGTCGATGGACCCAGAACAGTTGCTGGCGGCGGCCGACGAGCTCGGCATCGATGCCGTGATTCCCCCGGCCGAGGAACTGGCGACCGCTCTCCCCGAGTCGACGAGCAACTATGCGGCGGCGATTCCGCTGAGCATCGCCCTCAGTCTGGTGTTCCTCGGGGCGGTGGCCCTCGGCACCCGCCAGTCATCGGTGTCCTCGAAGTGATCCCGCCATCCGCGTAGCCCTTGATCGCGGGTTGAATGGTCTCATGCATCGACTTCGATTGATTCCGCTCGTTGCGCTGCTGTCGGCGTGCTCGCTCATCTCGTCACCACCGACAACCACCACCGCACCGGCATCGGAGCCGACCGGCACGGTGACGTCGACACCGGCGACCACGACGACCACCCTTCCGTTGGATGCGGCGACGTCCAGCCTCGAGACGGTCGGGTGCGATGCCGCCGACGACGACTTCCGGATCCTCTGCGAGGTGTTCGACACGATCCGCGAGAACTACGTGGACGACGTTCCCGTCGAGGTCCTCGCCGAGTCCGCAGTCGAAGGTGTCGAGTCGTTCGCTGCCACCGACCAGACCAGCGACGTGCTGGTGTGCGCGGTGCCGGACGTGTCCTTCTCGTCCGTCTGCGAGGCGATCGACGAAGCAGATGCCATTCCGCTCGACGGGGTCGAGGCGGCCATCACCGGGATGGTGGCGTTCGCCCTCGACCCGAACAGCGCCTATCTCGATCCCCAGGCACTGGCGCTCGCGCAGGAGGACCAGACGGGCTCGGTCGACGGAATCGGCGCCCTCGTCAACACCGAGGACCGGACGACCGACGACCCTTCCGCCAATCCGTGCCTGCTGATCAGTGACACCTGCCGGATGGTGATCGTCTCGACCTTCGAGAACAGCCCTGCACAACGCGCCGGGCTCGAGCCCGGGGACGAGCTCGAGATCGTCGACGGCGAGTCGGTGATCGGAATGACACTCGACGAGGTGACCAACCTGGTGAGGGGGCCTTCCGGCTCCGACGTCGAGTTGACGTTCCTCCGAGGAGCCGAGCGATTCACGGTGACCATCACCAGGGCGGCCATCGAGATCCCGATCGCCGATTGGCAAGTGATCGGAGACGTCGGCTACCTGCAACTCAACCTGTTCACCAACAACTCCGACGAGGTGGTCCACGACGCGCTGCGGGAACTCCTCGACGACGGAGCCCGATCACTGATCTTCGACCTCCGGAACAACCCGGGCGGATCGCTGGACTCTTCGGTCGAGATCGCCAGCGAGTTCCTCGCCGACGGCCTGGTGGTGAAAACCGAATCGCCCGACGCAGAGGTCCCGTACGAGGTGCGGCCCGGTGGTGTGCTCACAGACCCGAGCTTCCCGGTCACCATTCTCGTCAATCGCGGGAGCGCATCGGCCTCGGAGGTCGTTTCGGGCGCACTCAAGGAGGCCGGGCGGGCCGTCGTGATCGGCGACAACACCTTCGGCAAGAACACGGTGCAGCAGCGGTTCCCGCTGTCCAACGGAGGCGCGATCAAGGTGACGATCGCCCGATGGGTCACTCCGGCAGGCACCGACTTCGGAGCGAACGGCATCAGCCCAGACATCGAGGCAGACGTCTCGCTCGACCTCACCCCGGAGGAAATCGTCGCATTCGTGAATACGTTGACCCAATGATCGGTTGACTCAGGCGATGCTCAGGAGGATTCGACAGATGTTCAGCCGCAAACCCGCAACCCAACTCGAACCACAAGCTGCGCTACCGGGGAGAGACGAGCCCATCGAGGTGGAAGCAGACCATGTGGTGCTCGGCAATCCGATCGTCGGACCGTGGCCGGACGGCCTCGAGTCGATCTCGTTCGGCATGGGCTGCTTCTGGGGCGCCGAGCGGATCTTCTGGAAGATACCCGGCGTCTACACCACCGCCGTCGGATACCAGGGCGGATACACGAAGAACCCGAACTACCGGGAGGTCTGCACCGGCCAGACCGGGCATGCCGAGGTGGCGCTGGTGGTCTACGACCCGAACCAGGTCGAACTGGACACGCTCCTCAAGGAGTTCTGGGAGCAGCACGACCCCACGACCTTGAACCGCCAGGGCAACGACGTCGGCACCCAGTACCGCTCCGCCATCTATCCGACCACTCCCAACCAGCGCGCCATCGCCGCAGCGTCACTCGCGCGCTATCAGGAGAAGCTGACCGCCCAGGGGTACGGCGCGATCACCACCGAGATCACGGATGCGTCCGAAGCCGGCCCCTTCTACTACGCCGAGGACTATCACCAGGGCTACCTGCACAAGAACCCCGGCGGCTACTGCAACCACGGCTACTGCCAGGTCACCTACGCGTGACCCTTGCCGGATCGGGTTGACCCGGTCGTCGTCAAGAGTGCTACCGGCCTCCAGCTCTCAGCTACCAGCTCAAACCCGGTCGCACATCTCGACCGGGCTCCCACGTGAAGCCGGACTTGCCACAAAGAGCGGCCCCAACCAACGACTCACCCGGTGTGGTCGGAATGAAGCCGACAGCTGGGAGCCGGGAGCCGGTAGCCGCCGCCTCTCGAGGCACGTCTCAACCGCGCATCACAGGTCAGCCGAGAAAGTGTCGCACTGGTTGGGGTCGCCGGTGGAGTAACCGCGGTTGAACCACTCCTGGCGTTGGGCAGAGGTGCCGTGGTTGAACTTCTCGGGGTCGATCCGCCCGGTCGTCGTCTCCTGGATGCGATCGTCGCCGACTGCGGCGGCGGCCTCGAGGGCCTCGCTCACCTCACCGGGATCGAGTTCGATCAACCCCTCGCCGCCGACTTCGGCACTGCGGGTCGGGTCCACGAACAGTGTCGAAGCCCACACGCCGGCGAAACAGTCGGCCTGCAGCTCGAGGCGGATCGAGTAGTTGTTCGCCTGGGACGGGCTCTGCTGCTGGAGGGTGCGGACCTCGTCGCTGATCCCGAGGACATTCTGCACGTGGTGGGCGACTTCGTGGGCGACCACGTAGGCCGGAGCGAAGTCGCCCCTGGCACCGAACTGCCGTGCGAGCTGATCGAAGAAGTCGAGATCGACGTAGACGTTCTCGTCGAGCGGGCAATAGTGGGGGCCGATCTGTTCCAGGGCTCCGCCGCAAGCCGATTCGGTGGCGTTCTCGAACAGTACGAAGGTGGCGGGCCGGTACTGCAGATTCGCCGATGCGAAGATCCCGCGCCATACCGTCTCTGCGTCGGTGAACACCGCGCCGAGATACTCGGCCAGCTCTGCGTTTGGGTCGTTGGCCGGGTCGAGCGGGGCGATCTCGCCACCTTCCTGTGCGGGGGGCGGTTGGAGCTGGTCGAGCATCGGGCCGAGATCTTCGAGGCCGCTGCCGCCGCCGCAGAACGCCACTGCGAGCACGAGAATGAGGGCCAGGCCTCCGCCACCGCCGACAGCAACGCCGCCTCGGCGCACGCCGGGTCGCCCGCGCCGGTCCTCGATTCTCGATGTCTGCTGGGTTGGCTTGCGGTACCTGACCATGTCACCCCTTCTTCGTCTCGCGGCCGACACTCTACGAGCTTCCGCTGATCCACACCCCCCGGTAGGGTGACGGTCATGTCACGTAGACGGGCCGCGCTGGCCGTGTCCGTGTTCTCCCTCTTCGCCCTGTCGGTCATAGCCGTGGTGACACCCGTCCGCGCCCAGACGGATGTCGACGACGCCCGGCGCCAGGCCGAACGAGCGGCCGGAGCCACGGAAGGCGCCTACCAGATCGTCGACGAGGCGGTGGCCGAACGGGACGCGGTAGAGGCCAGACTGTTCGATGCGCTCGACCGCTATCAGGCGAATGCCGAGCTCTTCGCCGAGATCTCCGCATCGCTCGAGGACCTCAACGAGACGCTCGCCATCGCCGAGGCGCGCGCCGAGGCCACTCGGGATTCGTTCGAGGCCCAGGCCGTCGCCGCCTACATCGAAGCTGTCGGCACTTCGGGCGTGCTGGTGTTCGATTCGACCTCCATCGAGTCGGCGATGGTGACCCAGGAGACGCTCGGCCGCAGCACCCGGGAGACGCTGGCAAACCTGGACGGGTTCCTGGCGTTCCAGAACGAAGTGGACTCCATCCGGGCCACGACGATCGAGCGGTCGGAGGAAACCGCCGCGATACAGGCGACCCTCGAGGCGGACGCCGCCGAGCTCGAGGAACTGTTCGCTGCAGCCAACGCCGAGGTGGCCTCGGCCTATCAGTTGGCACTCGCTGCCGAGGCCGAGCTGCAGCAGGCCAGGGACGCTCTGGCCGTGGCCGAGACGGCGGCCACCACCACGACGTCGGCTCCGACAACGACGTCGGCTCCGACAACGACGACGATCGGCCCGTCGACGTCCACGACCTCGAATGGGCCCACCACCACCACGAGGCCGACAACCATCACGGGACCAACGACCACCACGGGACCAACGACCACCACGACGGCACCCGGGAGCTGGCCGCCGATCCCGATCAGCTCGGCCACCTACTCCTGGCGACCGCTCCTCGAGGTCCATTTCTCGTCGGATCTCGTTCTCGACGCGCTCGTCATCATCCAATGCGAATCCGTGGGGAATCCGGATGCGGTCAACCCGTACAGCGGCGCCAGCGGCCTCTTCCAGTTCATGCCTGGCACGTGGGCGGTGGCCTCGGTCGAGGCCGGGGTCGCCGATCGCTCCGTCTTCGATGGGGAAGCCAACATCATCGCCGCCTCGTGGCTCGCAGAGTATTACCGCTCGCGTGGATTGGATCCATGGCGGCCGTGGGCGTGCCGCAGCTACCTCTGATCCGCAACGGCCGTTCACACGGAGTGCCCGAACGGTCGCATCCACGAAACCGGCGTGAAACATCGCTGATGGACACTTGTCCACACGCGAGAACAGGAGGATTCGAATGCGTCCGACGACCATCCAGGTGGGACACTCGGCATCGAACACGCTGCTCGAAGGGGTCGCGGCAACGCTGAGACGGCTCGAGCGGGAAGCGGCAGACCATCCTGAGAGCCCGGCATTCGGTGACGGCGCCTCGCGCCGCCTCGCCACCTTCCAACGAACCCTCGCCAAGGCACTCCAGGCCGCTCATCTCGAGACGGTCCAGGAGTTGACGGTCGGCTGAGGCATCGCTCCGACTCAGGCCCGTCCCGGCGTCTTCACATGGGGATGGCTTCGCCGGTGTCGGCGTCGAAGAGTCGGAGCGATGCCTCAACCCACGTCAGCTCGACACGGGCACCGGTCTCGATCCGGCTCCCGGTCGGGAGCGCGGCCGAGAACCCGACACCGGGATGGCGACCGAGCCCGAAGTAGGCGATCACCATCGATCCGACATCCTCGACGCGGCCGATGGTGACGTGGATCGTGTGATCGAACGACGTCCCCGGCTCGGCGACCCGAAGGTCGCTGGGGTAGATGCCGATCAGGACCCTGCCCGGGATGGGGTGCTCGGGAAAGCCGAAGTGGATGGCGTCGGTCCCGATCTCGAGCACGTCCTTCGACCGAATCGCCTTCGCCGGCATCAGATTCATGGGTGGGCTCCCCACGAAGGCCGCCACCTCGGCGTCGTGTGGATTGTGATAGACGTCGCCCGGGGCGCCGACCTGTCGTATCGAGCCATCCATCAACACTGCGAGATGGGTCGCCACCGACATGGCCTCGGTCTGGTCGTTCGTTGCCAGCACCATCGTCAGGCCGGACTCCTCGTGCAACCGCCGCATCTCCGATCTGAACCTGCGCCGGATACCTGCGTCCGCCAGGGCGAGCGGCTCGTCCAAGAGGACGACCGAAGGCTCGGACCTGCTCAGGGCCCTGGCGGTGGCGACCTGACCACGCTGGCCGCCCGAGAGCGTTCGAGGGAATCGACTCCAGAATCTCCGCACGCCGACCCGCGATGCGGTCGCCTCGGCCTCGTCGGTGGCGGTCTCCCGATCGAATCCCTGTGCTCTCCACGGGAACTCGAGGTTCGATCCGACCGTCATGTGCTCGTAGAGGGCGTCATCCTGGAACACCATCGCCACCCGGTTCCTCCACGGTGCCCCGTAGTCGACGGGAGTGCCGTCGATGGTCACTTGCCCCGACGTCGGGTTTCGGAGGCCGCTCACGAGGCGCAGCAGGCTGGTTTTGCCAGACCCGCTCGGGCCGATCACGGCCATCAGGGCCCGATCGGGTATCTCGAGGTTCACGTCGTCGAGGATGACGCGACCGTCTATCTCGAGGCGGACGTGATCGAAGGCGATGGCTGCCATGACTCGACGCTACCCGCCTCTCCGATATCGAACCTCTGACCGCTACGTGCAATCATGCATCCGATGTACGCCAGGCCGGAGCTGGGAGCCACCCCGACCCATGACGGGGTTCGTTTCGCGATGCGCTCCGAGGTTGCCGATGCCGTTGAGGTCTGCCTGTTCGACGGCGACGAGGAGATCCGCATCGACATGGACGCCGACCGGCGAGGTGTGTTTTCGACTCACGTCGCCGGTGTCGGGATCGGCGCCCGCTACGGGTTCAGGGTGCACGGACCATGGGACCCGGCGCGGGGCCATCGATGCAACCACGCCAAGCTCTTGCTGGATCCCTACGGCAGGCGCTTCATCGGAGGTGTCGCCAACGACGCCGCCATCTACGGCCACGACCCGGATGACCCGAAGCGGATCTCGCCGCTCGACTCCGCCCCCTACGTGATGAAATCGGTTGTGATCGACGACGCTTTCGACTGGGGCGACGACACCTCGCCGGGTCACTCGATGGCAGACACGATCATCTACGAGACCCACGTGAAGGGCATCACGAAGACCCATCCCGGCATTCCCGCCGAACTGCGCGGCACCTATGCCGGGCTCGCCCACCCGGTTGCGATCGACCACCTCCGGCGGCTCGGCGTGACGGCGGTCGAACTGCTCCCGATCCACCAATTCGTGCAAGACCTCCATCTCCTCCAATCGGGCAGACGCAACTATTGGGGGTACAACAGCATCGGGTTCTTCGCACCGCACAACGAGTACGCCGCGACGGACGACCCGGTTCGCGAGTTCAAAGGGATGGTCAAACATCTGCACTCGGCCGGCATCGAGGTCATCCTCGACGTCGTGTACAACCACACGGCGGAGGGCAACCATCTGGGGCCAACGCTGTCGTTCCGGGGGATCGACAACAACGCCTACTACCGACTCGCAGGCGACCCGAGCTACTACCTGAACTGGACCGGAACCGGGAACACCTTCGACATGTCGAACCCGCAGTCGCTCAAGATCGTGATGGACAGCCTCCGGTATTGGGTTGCCGAGATGCATGTCGACGGCTTCCGCTTCGATCTGGCGACCGTGCTGGGACGGACCCACTCGGACTTCGATCCCTGGGGGGCCTTCTTCGGTGCAGTGAGCCAGGATCCGGTCCTGGCGGGCATCAAGCTGATCGCCGAGCCGTGGGACATCGGCCCCCACGGCTACCGGGTCGGCGAGTTCCCGTACGGATGGAGTGAGTGGAACGACTCGTTCCGCGATGTGACGCGGGACTTCTGGAGGTCGACGAAGGGGGCTCTGCCCACCTTTGCAGGCCGACTCACCGGGAGCGCAGACATCTTCGGGCCGTCCGGGAGAAGCCAGACGGCTTCGGTCAACCTGGTCACCGCCCACGACGGCTTCACCCTGGCCGATGTCGTCTCGTACAACGACAAGTACAACGAGGCGAACGGCGAATCCAACCGCGACGGGCACTCAGACAATCGCTCCTGGAACTCGGGCGTCGAAGGCCCCACGGAGGATCCGGAGGTCCTCGCAAGGCGCGGCCGTAGACAGCGGTCGATGCTGGCGACGTTGATGCTCGCCCAGGGGGTACCGATGCTGCTCGGCGGCGACGAGATCGGCCGAACCCAGGCAGGCAACAACAACGCCTACAACCAGGACAACCCCGTCTCCTGGTACGACTGGGAGCACGCAGATGACGACCTGCTCGAGTTCTGCGCTCGATTGATCGAGCTGCGCCGTTCGCATCCGACGTTCCGACGCACCCGTTGGCTCCCCGGGCACGGGGAGGCCGGTCAGGTCGAATGGTTCACGCCTTCAGGCGAGAAGAAATCCATCGACGACTGGCAGAAGCACTACGCCCGATCCGTGACGATCTCATTCGACGGAGCGAGGGTCTCACACAACGGCCAGGTCGTCGCCGATGACGACTTCCTCATCATGGTGAACGCCTCGGACAGCGAGATCACCTTCGGTGTCCCGCCCGAGATCGGCGAGATCGGATGGCAGCTTGCGCTCCACACCGACGCCGAGTCGGATCTGACGCTGAAGGACGGGGTGATCACGATTCCGCAGTTCGTCCTCGCCGTCCTCCAGCGCGTTCGATCAGTTCAGCAGCACTGAGCCTTCGTGAGGGTCGGCGAGTCCTCGAGAACGGTGTACCACTCCCATTCGGCGCCGTCGGGGTCGGTGACGAACACCTTGTCCTGTTTGGCGTAACAGCACTCGACGCCCTGCTCCTCGAACGTCGTGAGCCCGGCATCGACGAGCGCCTTCGTGGCGTCGTTGACGGCCGGTGTGTCGATCACCTCGACTCCGAGATGATTGAGCGTTCCACCCTCGGCGGCTTCGATGAGCACGAGCTTCAGCGGCGGCCGCTCGATCGCGAAGTTGGCGTAGCCGGGCCGGCGCTTGGCCGGCTCGACGCCGAACGCCTTGCTGTAGAACTCGACGGCGCGATCGACGTCGGACACGTTGAGGGCCAACTGGACTCTGCCGGTGGCGGGAACGGGAACCTGGGACATGCGATCTCCTTGTCGATCTGTCATATCGATGTCTATCGATGTGACAGAGATTGCCAGATACATCGATGCATGTCAATATGTCAGATATGGAATCCTGCTGCACACCGATCACGGCTCCACTCGGTCAGGACGAGGCCACCGATCTCGCCGACCTGCTGAAGGCCATCGCCGACCCTGCCCGGCTGCGAATCCTTTCGCTCCTCCTCACTTCGGAGGAGGCGTGCGCCTGTGATCTCACCGGCCCCCTCGGCCTCTCACAACCCACCGTGAGCCATCACGTGAAGGTGCTCAAGGAGGCGGGATTCATCGCATCGGAACGCCGAGGCAAGTGGGTGTACCACCGCGTGGTCCCAGGTCGACTCGATGAGATCCGCAACGCGCTCGAGGTGCCGAGGCACCTCAGCCCAGCTTGACGGCAACCGCCGACTCGAGCCCGGCCACAGCGTTGTCGCCGGCCGTCACATGGAGTGGAATCGAGAACTCGAAGACCGTCGACCCACCCTCCCGGCGATAGACGACATCTCCCCCCATCAGCCTCGCCAGGATCCGAGATACTGAGAGTCCGAGACCGATCGAGCCCGGCATCGTGGTCGCCGCCGCACTTCGGCGATACGGCTCGAAGATCGTCTCGGCCTCCTCCTCGGGGACTCCCGAGCCATCATCGGCCACGGCGAGCACGACGAGATCGCCTTGCACCGTTGCCGAGATCGTCGAGCGCCGGCCGCCGTGGCGTTCGACGTTCGACACCAGGTTCCTCAAGACTTGGAGCACGCGCGTCGGGTCGGCCACGACGGCGATGCCCGACGGGACATCGACCGACACGTCGAGATCCGAAGTCGCGACCCGGATCGCATCCGCCACGATCGATGTCAGATCACAGCGAACCGCCGCCACCGAGACCTGCCCGATGTCGGCCCGGGCAGCAACCAGCAGGTCGTCCACGATCGCCGAGGTGTGGCGAGCCTGACTCACCAGGATGGCATGGAGCTCATTGCGCTCGTCCTCGGCCAAGTCGAGTTCCTCGTTGAGGATCTCCGACATCCCGACGACGGCCGTGAGCGGCGTCCGGAGCTCGTGGCTCACCGAGGCGATGAACTCGTCCTTCGATCGGATCAACTCGGCGAGCCGTTCGTTCGCCCGCTCCAGCTCCGACCGAGTGGATCGCTCGTCGGTCACATCGCGGAAGTTGAACACGAGTCCCTGGATGTCAGAATCCGCCGTCAAGTTGCGGACTGTTCCCTGCAAGGTCCTGAGAGCGCCATCACGCCGCGTGATGCGGACTTCGATCGAGACGGGCGTTCGCGGGTTCTCCATGACCTGTCGGTACGCGGAAACTGCCTTCGCGCGATCCTCGGATACGACAAGATCCGTCAGGGACTTGCCCAATCTCTCGTGGTCGTTGTACCCCGTGATCCGGTGGTTCTGCGCGCCCGCATCGATGATCCGCAAGCTCGCATCGGTGACAATCATCCCATCGGTGCTGAATTCGAGCAGAGCGCCGAACCGTCGCTTCTCAGCAAGAAGTTGGCCTTCGGCAACCCGGCGAACGAGGTCGGCAGACCTCAGTCTGGACGCAAGCGTTCGGGTCAGGCTCACGACCGCCCAGGTGAGGAACACGAGAGTGATGACCTCGGTGATGCTCCGCTGACCATCCGAGTAACCGGCAAGCGGTAGGTACCCGCTCACCAGCACAGCTGCGCCGATCACGGTCACATCCAGAGCCCAGAGAAGGTAGACCCGACGGCCAGACTCCAGCACCGCTGCCGAGACCATGAGGAAGATGAGGCTGAACAGCCCGATCGTCAGGAGGCTCGTGAAGACGTTCACGAGAGCGAGAATCACTGCGTCCAATGCCAACACCGCCGTGGCCGATTCCGCCCTTCGCGATCTGATTGCGTAGGCGTGCGCCATAGCCATCAGGACGATGAGGAGAACCCACGGGCCGCGCACCCACTCGTTGAGTATCCCGCCGGCAGTCGCGGCGATGGCTGCGACCATCGTGATGATGAACCTGGCGCGGAGATACGCCGATGTCAGGTCGATCCACGCCGACGGCGGCAGCCGATCTCGATTCTCGAACCCTTGGAGTGGCATACAGCCATATCGGGCGAACTACCCGCGCGCTGAAGGGTGGTTTCCCGGCTAGAACCTGTGGCCCTTGGCAACGGCGACGATGCCAGATTCGGCCACCTCGAAGCCGTTGGCGCGGTCTTCCTCGACGTCGAACCCGATCCGGAAGCCGGGGGGGACCACCACCTTCTTGTCGATGATGGCGTTGCGAACCGCCGCCCCGCTCCCGATCATGACGTCCTCACCCAGAACGCAATGATCGACGCTCGCCCCCGGCTCCACCCGCACCCATGGCGAGAGCACCGAGTGATGGACGAAACCACCACTGATGACGACGCCATTGGCCAGAATCGAGTCGCTCACCTCTCCGGCGCCGTACTCCGCCACCGCCACGATCTTGGTCGGTGGCGCCGTGATCTCGGACGTGTAGATCGGCCAATCCCGGTTGTAGAGGTTGAAGACGGGGTCGACCGAAACGAGATCCATGTGCGCATCGAAGTACGAGTCGAGGGTCCCGACGTCCCGCCAGTAGGCGTGCTCACGCTCGGTGACACCCGGCACCTCGTTCTGCGTGAAGTCGTACACGTGGGCCGCGTCCTTGTCCACCAACGCCGGAATGAGGTCACCGCCGACGTCGTGGCGGGAGTCGTCTGCGAGGGCGTCCTCCTTGACCAGGTCCAGCAGCACCTCGGAATCGAAGACGTAGTTCCCCATGGAAGCGAACGCCACGTCGGGGTCGTCGGGTGTGCTCGGCGGCTGAGCGGGCTTCTCCCAGAACTTCTCGATCTTCG